>JAWOAU010000006.1:0-33369 GCA_046498385.1 Thermoplasmata archaeon
ATATGTCCGGTCACGAAAATATCCGGTACATTGCGGATGACTAACATATCTTCTTCCTCCGGTGCAATTGGGGTTTTCTTACCGTATACTGGTACGAGATGTCTTCTTTCGAGCATCTCTTTCATGGCTGAACATGGGTAATCCGTATTCACCGAGGGCAAGAGGTCAGACAGGTCATTAATACTCCCGCCGTGATATAATAATATTTCAAGATCACCTATACTTATCAAGGACGGGTTTCCAAAAAACATAACGTTATCAGGAAACAACGTCTGCACGTCTTTGGGTAGCGAAGGCTGGGGTTCCATATTGCGAACTATGTCGTGGTTACCAGGTATAGCTATTATCTTTACCCTCTCCGGTATTCTTTTAAGCATATTTCCTAGGATGCGATATTGTTCATAAATATCTTTGATTTCCAATTCTGCTTCTTGGTTTGGATATATGCCAATACCATCGATAAGGTCCCCCACAATTATTAGATAGTTTATTTCTGCAGCCGCACCGTCGTCAGATTCCATCCACAAAAGAAAACGTTCCCAGTTCTCCTTTAAAAATGTTTTACTTCCTATATGAATATCTCCGATAAATGCTATTTTTCCACGTACATTTTTTTTTCTTTTGTTTACGCCTCTGGGTACACTAGGCCTGATTATATCGTCTATGGCAAACGTGGTATCGTATCCATTTTTTTTCTCCCATACCTTTCCAACGGCAATCACTATCTCGTCTTCCAGAATCCCTTTGTCAAAAGCGTTACTATCACTCTTTATGAAACCTCTCACGATTCCGGTAGGGTCTTCTAAAGTTAGGGTAATATTTCCATTGGATGAATTGGAAATATCTCCGATCATAGCGATTATACGCCCTTCGCCTTTCCTTTTTTTAATACTTCTGATATTTGATATGCCCTTTGCCTCCCTGCGCCGTGATAGAATAGATTTTAGTTTTTGATACCTATCTAAAAAATAGTTGGTAAAATCAGATAACTCTCCGGTACAAGTTGAGTTGCCTGTGATATCCAAATTCACCTTTATTTCGCTAACAGGTTCTTTGCTTTCAACGTTATTATTGTAAGAATCGGGTACTGACTCCACAAAGGGGACTAGACAATCTCGTCCCACGGGAAAGGGCAATTCCGGCGAATTTTTTACCATATTTCTAACTATAGAAACCGGGTCTTCTACCGTGCCTAAATATTCCCACGCCCCCGGTGCAAGGAGGGTGTTCTTTTTAGCTAATTCTTTCAGAATGGTCTCGCGCATCCCAATCAGAACTACATACCGATACTAAGTATTAAATTTTTTTACATCCCTTCGATCTCATAAAATAAGGATGGCCGTGAAAACAGAATATTTTATATAGGATTATTGTATATCCATACCAAAGGCAAAATACTTTATAGGTGACCTTCGGATGTTAGAAACGAAAAAATTGCCGATCCTCGGTGGAAGATATGAACAATAGAAAACCAGATTATCTAAAATTAATAGGGCTAGTTACTACAATTATCTTGTTAACGGGTGCTGTATTTCCGTCTGTAGGATACCAAAGCACCGATAGTTCGGAAGATGTTGTTAGTTTACATGATTTAGAGAGTATTTACGGATGGGACGAAGGAAACGTTTGGTACATAGATGAATCTATCACACTTGAGGAATTAGATATTCCTATGGATGCCAGCATTGAAATTAATTCCACGGGACGTCTTGAACTCATAGACAGTACTTTGACCCTACTGATAGACGGGTACAACCCTCGAGACATCACGTTATTTGATGGCGGCGAATTGATTTTGCGCAACAGTACCATTACCACCAATGTTAGAGGTGAAGGTACGGTATTGAGGCCATTCCTTAAAACCAACATATCTGCATATCCGGGCTCTAACATAGAGTTACTAGAAGGCTCCTCTTTTAAATTCCCTGGATGGGTTTACCTTGAAAACTCGGATTTGACCTTGAAAGAATCTACCTTTGAACCCCTTGACGAGATTCCAGACTTCGATTATACTTGGGGGAGATCGGAACGACGTGTAGGTGAACATGATAACAACGATTGTCCCAGACTTATAGCTAACATGGGGTCACACGTTCTCATCGAAGATTCTGAGATAATCGGTAACTACGTCAATGATTATCTTGTCCCTATGGAATGGTATCCACAAGAGTACACCGGAACACCTATCTTAGAACCTGGAGATAACTTTGAGATATCTCTTTGGGACCTTAACAACCCACAGTTTCCTTCTATAGACGAGGGATATCCTTATGTGAATCCGTTCGACCGAATAAGCGCGTTATTTATGGAGGTGCAATATAGGACCGAAGAAGAGTATGATGGAGATGATAGCATATTGTACGATACTCCGGACGGACTTAAACAAGCTATCCCAATATCCAATACCGGTGGCGGTCTCGTATCTCAAGAAACAAACATTTTTGAACCCGGCCTAGACCGGATAAATCATGATTTTACAAAGGATCTAATAGTTTCTCTTGAGAACACGGGATCAACCGGAGAGAATAGGTCCATCGTTATCGAAGCTATTAACCTGTATTCCGCCTTCGATAATGACATGCACCTATGGGATTCAACCATGACCGTGATAAACAGTGTTATAGACATTGACTTTAATCCCAGTCAGGTAAACCCAAAACAGTCCAACAGTCCTACCGATAATACCAATTGGATGGCAAATGCGGACCAGAAACACAGGGTTATAAGGGTATTAGAGAGCTCCAATCTTCGGACTTACGGGTTGGAACTACCCGCGGGCACCTCGGTGCCACCCAGCGGTGATCCAGCGGTGGTCACCGATGAAGATTCTACCGTCAACATCTATCGGTGGATTCAGGCAACGGCGGAAGATAAATTAGGAAAGAACCTGGAAGGTGCCGAAGTAACTCCCAGCCAAATGAGAGGACCTTTTAATGACCCGGAATCCGCACACAATGAGTATGCTAGAGATTATATGGAAAGAATTTACGGGACTGTTTACGAGGACGGAACCGGTTACATCACCGGAGACGACGGTAGAACCGTGATGTTCTTACTTAGTGATAATATTACTCACCCGGATAACTGGCCGAACAGTAAATATCTTGGTCAAAATAGCTTGATAGGGGTATTCGAGGATGGCGAGGCCGGCATAGGTGAAACAACTGCCGTTAAAGATGTTTCTCTTCCTTCATTCCCTAACCTGGTTGATAATTTGATCGAAACTAATTTGACGTTTGATTTGGAACTCCCGGGTCAAGCTCAACTGAGGGTACTTGATATTATATTCGATCCTAGCGATACCGTCGAATACGGAACAGATGTATTCATTTCCGCAGGTATAGACAATGTTGGAGAGGTAGATGTAGAGGGTGTGAACATCTCCTTTTACTACGGCGGTGATATGCATTGGTTCGGTACTAGATTTGTTGATGTCTTGGGCCAAGGCGAGGAATATCGCTTAACCGAACCATTGGCATGGGATTATCCCGATGCAGGAGCCTACGATATCACGGTTATAGCGGATCCACATGGTGAAATAGACCAGCAGACCGAACAGGATAACGAGCGTACCGAAACGATATCCGTTTTGACCGCTGCGGACCTGGAAATTGTAGAATTCCAACTCAGCCATGTAAATATATATGAAGGGGAAACCCTTACAATAGAAGCCACTATAGAGAACCTCGGTGAATATACGTCAACTGGAACTTATGCTCGATTTTATGCGGATTCTGATTTGATAGATGACATCTACGTGCCTTCACTAGAAGGTGGAGAAACTCGTGATCTAAGTGTTGAATGGGAAGCACGTATGGACACGGACGGACTCACTGAAGAAAAAACTATAATGGTAGAGCTGGATGGTGAAGAACAATCCAAAGGACTAACCATAATGAAACCATCCCTTTTGTCAATAGATTCTGATGATATTGATTTCTCCACAGACCTTTCACAGGTAGGTACCTCTCTAGACATATCTGCACGTATATATAACGATGGTTCTTCAGTAGAAGCAACGGTACGCTTTTACGCGGACGGAGTTTTGATCTCCTCCGAAACTGCGGATATACCAGCACAAGGTACAATAGACGTATCTGTCACATGGAACCCGAGCATCTCTGGAAATAGGTTGATTGAAATAAAAGTTTTAGTTGACGGAGAAATGCAGGCCGAAGCAAGTGTTACCAAACCTATCTTCAGTCAAGGTTACCAAAGAGATTTGATAGTAGGTGGAACCGGATTCCCAGACGAAAGACAAATTTATCGTGAGGATATCGACGGATGCGTGGTTATTCAAGGTAACGGAGAGCTTAAGGTAACAGGTACTGACTTAAGAGCTGGCATCGAATTTTTAATGGATGAGGAGAACCAATACAGCATATTTGTGAGAGATCAGGGGTCACTAACCATAGATTTTGGACAATTAAGCTCTACTCATCCCTTCAATATTTATCTAGAGGGCGGCCAGCTTGTTATAGAAAATGACAGTACTATACCCAGTTATGTAACACTCATAGCCCGGGGTGATTCAACGGTAAGGATTGATAACACACATTTCCAAGGCCCGATGGATTTCGGAGGAGGTCTATTTGAGGCCGAAGAGAGCCAATTTACTTCTCAGAATGTTGTATTAAGTCCTTCAAATGTTGATATAACCAACAGCACGTTTACAGCGCCCCTCGTGCATTTCCAAGATACTATAGGTAGTTTAACAGGGGTTGAAACCGGTAGTATAGAGACCACTGGCGATTCTGAGATAAAATTGTATAGGTGGTTAAGGACCAAAGCTTTAAGCAAGACCGGACTGCCTATACCAGGTGCTGAAATCACTGCTGAAAACCTACAAGTGGATTACACCTCTACGGGCATAACAGATGGCCAGGGTGTAGCTTATCTAAAGGTGTTTACAGATGAAATAACTGATCGACCTCGTTCTCGTAACCACTATGAACTAAGTGCGGAGTATTCTCCTGAAGGTGCGGAGGAAGTTTACAGTATTGCACCCTTCACGGAAAAATTACCCAGTTATAACGAACAGGTCTATGTATTTCAGGTAGATATGCAATTTGAAGACCTCGTTATGCCTGATCTAAGTATAAGTGCGAATGGAATCTATACGGCACATCCCGATGATATCACCCTTGGAGAAGAGATAGAGATCTACGCGGACATCGGAAATGTAGGAGAAACCGATGCAGCCAACGTTGATGTTTACTTCTATAACTATAACACAGGAGAAGAGATAGGAGTTGACAGTCTTGAATCAGTACCTCTTGATGATTTCATTACCGCTAGTGTTTCATGGGTTCCAGAGATGGCTGATGAGAATCAACCTTCTGAAGAGGTTGTTATACGTGTGTGGATAGTTCCCACCGTAGAACCACTCACCGATCCAAATCCGGGTAACAACGAAGCCTTTAGTACTATGATGGTTAGGTCTCCACCTAAGCCGGAATTTGATTTAATGGAAATCATCATGACCGTTGACGGTGAACCTATTGAGGATAATACAGTGATAGAACGAGATGAGATAGCGATCACGGTCAATATAGTGAACAGCGGAGGAACGGATCTTACCGGGGCGAATATAGAGTTTACCTTTGATGAAGCTACCATCGCTCAATCTGTCGTAGATATGCCCGTAGGTGAAGTTATCGAAGTTAGTGAGACTTGGGAAGTTGATGTCACTGGTGATCTAACCGTAAATGCTAACATTGTAAGTGATTACGAAAACGTTAGTTTGGAACGAGAACTCACCGTGGAAGAAATGGACATCAGGATACAGGATGTGTCGGCGCCCTCTGAAGATATAAAAATTGACGATTTAATTACTGTTGTCGGTGACTTGGTAAGGGACCGTGATGGAAAACCCGTTGGAGACATAACCATCCATGCTTACCTTATCGACTCTGACGGCAACATTGTTTCAGAGGAACAAGGAGAAACCGCGGCCGGTGGTTCGTTTATAATCGACCTTTTAGCTCCAGACAAAGGCGGAACATATAGGATAAGATTACTCCCGGATCATCCCCGAGGGGATAGTGCGGAGATTACCACCCAAGAATTTGAAGTAATTGATCCTACTGAAGGTATACCTTTGTGGATGATCGCACTCATTATCGTTGTTATAGTCGCAGTTAGCCTGGTGGGAATACTCTTTTACCTGAAATACAGGGGTGAAGGAGAATGGGTCGAATGTGGTGAATGTGGTTCGACCATACCTGCGGAATCAAACAGCTGTCCAAAGTGTGGTACGGAGTTTGAGATGAATACAGTTAAGTGCAGCGAATGTGGCGAATGGATCCCAGGAGATGTTCCAAAATGTCCTCACTGTGGAGTAGCATTTATCACCACTGGAAAAGAGGTAGAAGATTATACCGAATCGATGAAAAAACAGTACAGAAAATATGTACAAAAGCACAAAAGATTAGCTAGAAGGGATATTGGTGATAAATTTACCAAAAAGGAGTTCATGATCTGGTGGTCTAAACAGCCCAGTTATCTAAGCTTTGACGATTGGCTTGAACAAGAGGAAACCAGGCGAAGGAAAGGAGGCATCGAGTGCCCTCAGTGCGGAGCTTTAAACAGTATCGATGAGGACATTTGTCAGAAATGCAGTACACCTCTAGTGGAGTTTGCACCCCGTAAAAAAGAGGATACAGGTGAGCAGGAAGAAGAGGAAGAATTACCCCTACTTGGCCTTGATGACATTGAAAAGTTGGGCGAAGAAGAATCGGAGGAACAGGAACCCGAAGAAGAGACCGAAGATGATGCTCCACGAAAAGGCGTTGTGAAAAAAGTTAAAAAACAACCAAAACGAGTATCAAAGATGGTAAAAAAGAAGGTCGTCAAAAAGCCTAGCGATGAGGAGTAAAAAATCCTTTCTTTTTCTTTTTATTTTTTATAAATCCCGGTAAGATACGAATAATCAGTCTTACTGTTAGGGATACGACTCTTTGAATATTCCTATGAGTTTACACATTTTTGCATGCTGATGCTAAATTTGTTTGTGTCTTTAACTAATTGTGGAGGGCATAAGGATTTTAATCCTGCATGTTTTTCACTATGTATTCCCGACGTCTTAGGAAAGCTAACTTTTCTAACCCAAGTTTGACACTTAGCCCCCGCTAATTTAAGAGGAAAACGAATACTTGAAAACAGTATTTCGGTCTCCTCAACTAGTAAAAGACACTATTTCCGTAAAAAGCTTGTGTCTTTTACCATTATCATGAAAATGGATTTGACAGAAATCTTTCCACCAGGAAATTATTTCCTAGAGTCAACCGAAACTATCGTTTATCTGTTGATTTGGGGTAATATCAGATATACTTCTGCACGGTTACGATTGTTCCAATCGGAAAAGATATATTGCTGTTCGGCTTTATCTTCTTTGCTCTTAGTGGAGCCTGTCAGGTTCTTAGTGATATTTGATTATTTCTAAATAATCAGTAATAGAGTATAATATACTGGATAAATTTTCATGGATTGCGGAAAGCTGAAAATCACTAAACTTTTGACAGGCTTTCTTAGTGAGGTGAGTTTGGTTTGCATAAAACAAACTGAACTAAGAGCACCTTTTATTTCTTACTGTCAAACTTGGGTTCCACCATAAATTATAAATATTGAATGACGTAAAACTATTCATCTACGAATTGATTTTGAACTTTGACGTTAGGTAACCCTGTAGTAATTTAATAACCGCGTTTTAACAACAGGTTCCAATAACATATCTCTGTCGATCATAAACCATCTCAGGGTGTAGATATCTCCCGGTTTTAATCTATGTCGATAATTCTATGTTTATACGTGCCTTCGTTACTCGAAGATCGCTTATATCTAGTCCCTCGAAATTTACTTCTAGGCTATTACCATCTATATTTGCACTTGCATCTGTTGTTTCATTAAACCACGAAGCCCATGCTTGGGGGTATGCGGTAGTCAATCTCAGGGTTACGTTTTCAGGGTTTTGGAATGTATATTTTGTAGCTCCGAACAACTCTGCTGTAACTCCGACCACACCTACACCTCTTGCGGAGTATGGCGGTGATAGTGATGGGATAATTGCTGTCAAGGTCAGTGACATAGAATAGTTACCGTCAATCTCTTTTATACGAATATGAGGGGCTGCTCTGATTACCGCACCCTGTGGTTGCTCGAGTATGATCGCACCGTGTTCGTACACAATTGTTTGCTCTTCGAAGTAGCTATTGGGAACAAACAACGAAAGGTTGCCGCCGCCCCAAAATTCCTCAGATTCATCACCATCATCAAGTCGGAGCGTCATGTTACCCCATTCAGGAGAAACCCTTATGGTTCCGGGTGTTTGACTCGCCAACATCGGAACTCCTGCGGAACCTAAACGCACGGTTGAATACATCGGATAGTCTTTATAGTCATTTATGATCAGGTTATCGACCCGCCCCTTTAAATCTGAGAACTGCGCCATGGCATCTTCCATATGATATGCTTCATTGTCTTCCATCCAAATAGGGACGTATTGTTGGGTGATCATTGAAAATAAACTCAAAAAGACCAATAACGCCATAATGGTTCCCACAGTGGTGGCTACGCCTTCATCGGAGTCTTCTAAGGAACGTCTAGGTATTATTTTATTAGCCATGTCAGAGCCCCTCCTCTTCCATGTATTCCCTAACCATCTCCATCACTGAGTTTCTGTCTCTGTAATATGATGCGGTAATATGAGCGAAGTCGCGGTAGTTAGTGATATCCTTTTTATCCATATAATCCAACACCATCTTACGTCTTTTAACTTCTCTTTCCATTTCACGTGATGTCCAGTTCTTCCCCTGCGCCACTCGGCTGTAAACGTAGCTGTGTCCGCTGTAATTGAATGAATCATCTGCTGGATTCCATGTATAAGCTTTATTGGTAATCAATTCGTTGGTATCCGGGTCAACACCGACCACCTCTGTTACTGCTTTGATCCTTCTAACCATTTTGGTACCTACTTTTACCTTTCCCTGCAACAGCACTATATCCAGCGCCCCAACCAATGCCCTCGGTAGATTGATGGGTTCGTTTTCCATCCGATTAACCATGGTCTGGACATCGTCGGCGTGGAAAGTGGTGTAAGCACTTTTTCCAGTTGCCATGGCCTGGAAAACAACATATGCCTCAGCACCTCTTACCTCACCAACCATGAGGTACTGCGGACGCTGCCTGAGCGCCGCCTGCAGCAATTCGAACATGTCGATCTCTCCGGCTTTTTTACCCGTATCATCGGTTTCACCAAAACCACTGCGGGTGAGCAGAGGGACCCAGTTATCGTGGGGAAGGTTCAACTCACGAGTATCTTCGATGCTGACGATTTTCATTTGGGGTGGAATGAATAACAGCAATGCGTTCAAAGTCGTCGTTTTGCCGGAAGCCGTGCCTCCGCATATCAACATGGATTTCCCGGTTTCTATAGCGATCCATGCGTATGCCATCATCTCTGGGTTGAATGTTTTAAAGTGAATGAGGTTGATCGGTGTGTATGGCTCTTCCTCGAAACGCCTTATGGTAAAAGAAGACCCTTTCTGTGTTACATGGGTCCCTAGAGTTTCTTGAAGTCTGGATCCATCAGGCATAGTTGCGTCGAGCATGGGATCTGCAACCGATATATGTTTCCCACTGCGCTGTGCTATCCATACAACAAAATTGTCAAGCTCCTCCGCATCCTCGAATACTACGTTGGACTTCATAGAACCGTACTTTCGGTGAAAAACGAATATAGGAATACCTACACCGTCACACGAAATATCCTCGGGGTTCAAGTCGTTCATTATCACGTGTATAGGCCCGAATCCCAGAAAGTCTCTTTTGATATAATATTGTATTCTTTTTTCAGAGATAGGTCTAACCTTGACATCAATTTCATTGAATATTGATCGAACTTTTGTTTTAAGGTACTCTTCTCGTTCTTTTTCTTTATCTAATTCAACTAGCTCCAAATTCTCTATCAATCTGTCTTTTACTATTTCAAGAAGGGCCTCTTCATCCTCGTCTAGTTCAGGTTCGATGACCTCATAGATATATTCGTTTATCCTGTTATCGTATCGTATCCTGACGTAGGAGTAGGGTTCTTCAATAGGAGTAATCTCTATTTCTTTTACCTTTTCCTCGACAATTTTAGGTATTGTTGTAATCTTTTCATCACCTTTTCTACCACTGGTGGCGGGCATGTAAACCCTCTTAGGTGTGTCCGAGATTGCTGAATTCATCAACTTTTCTTTCAACTTGTCTCCGATAGTAGCCATTTATTGTTCACCCCATTAGCTCTAATCCACCGAATAACACTCTCAGTGCGACAAAACCCATCAGTGTTAAAATAAAGCTGTGCTGCATTCCACTAGATATCTTTCCAGTCTGCAGTACACCTGCAACAATTCCATCTCCTATCCCGTGAGCAAAAACCGCTAGTACGAATATGAATTCTATTATCGGTATATTGCCAGTTTTTATCATCGCCGCATTCCCCATACCTCCTACATCCACATCCACATCTTCGGGTTCTTCCATCGTCGCGCCCACTTCAGCCATCTGTGCAAGGAACTGTGTGCTGAGGATGATGATTACAACGATGAAAACTGCGAAGGCAATGTATATTACGGCTAGGTATGAAGTCATGGCTATTCTTTGTTCGTCTTCGGAGAGGTGGATCTGTTTAGTATCCTGGGAGACCATTCCCAACACGTCGGCCACATTGCCGCCTGCGTCGTTGGCTTTGATTATAATTGCGACCACCCTATTCACAAGAGGGGTATCAACTCGTTCTGCAAATAGAGTCAGGGCCTCGGAGGCGGGGATGCCCCAATCAATCTGTGCAGCCATTTTTTTTATCTCCGGAGTCAAACTACCATATCTACCGGAGGATGATACAACAATTGCGTCTGCAAGGGTCATACCGAACCTGCCAGCTTCAGCCACATCTCTAAGAAAATCCGGCAGGCGCCTTTCAATGCGTTTGATCTCATTTTGCTTTTTATTGATATAAAAACCAGTTGGACCAAGGAAACCCATGGATGCTATCATGGCCCAATCGATCGGTTCAAGAGGGATAGGCGCGGCATCGAGCAAGTTCAAAATCATTATAAACAAGGCAACGGCTGCTATAGCCGCGGATATAATCAATATTTCCTTGGTTCGGCCGAGGTTCAACATTTTTTGAAATTGGCTTTCTTCTTCGTGCGGCATATTCTCACTAGTCCTGGTTTATTAACCAAATTATAAATATAAATCCTACTTGGGCACCTGGAATCATTATTCCGACAACGCCGTACAATAAAGGTATCGGATCTCCGGCACCCATGCCGCCCATAAGGGCCATTATAGCCATTATTACCACCAAAAAGAGCGGGAAGGCGACGACGACGGTAACGAAGGATTCCGCCATCATACCCAAGGTTTCCATCTTTTGTTGTACGATTAGCTTCCTACCGTCCTGATATTCTTTTAACTTTGATGTGAAGTAGGGTTTCAATTTACCACCTGAACTAGATGTGGTGATCACACCCTGTAAAAAATCACGGAAAGCCTCAGACGGGGTTCTATCCGCCGCTCGCTGTAGCGCGTTTAATATATCTATACCTAGCAGTTCAGTGTCACGGGTAATCCATTCTGCTTCCTCCCTAACCTCTCCGTAAAGAGACTGTTTTGAAAGTTCTTTGAATATCATATCTACGTTAACATCGGCTGACGACATAGCTGCAATGAAGCTCATGGCATCTGGTAATTTTTTATCTATCTTTTTACCGCGGGAACTGGCTTTCATACCCGGAGTCATCTTTAATCCAAAGTAAGTCCCTACGGGAGCTAGAACAGCTACAAGGGTGCCGCCACCATAGAGTAAAAAACCTGCACCGATAAAAGCATCAAGAACCGGTCCAATAAATATTGCGGCAACTATACCCGCCGCTAAAGCGATCAAAGTGCTCATCAATACATAAGCCAAATATTCCTCGGATCTTATCTTCATATGAGCCGCTAATAGGTTCCTTTCCAATTGTTCATCCTGCATATTTTTATTCTTTACAACGGGACCTATCACCCGCCAGCAAAACTGTTTATAGGGTGAAAGGTTCAGATACGACGGTACGGCCGATTTTGGTAGTCTTACCAAATGGGGTCCATAAGTTTCTATTCGATCGCTGGGTCTGGCCCGTTTCGTGGCGATGAACTTATCCTTTTTGAATTTTAATTTATCAAAGGCATTATCTACCTCTACCATTATAATTCACCCCTTATGCGGGCCAAGGTTTCCTCAGGTTCTTTATAATATGAAGTTGCTATTTTCGATATATGCCTGTAATCTATATCCCCCTGTTCCACAAGATATTCGATTATCTCCACACGGTTATTGAATTCTTGTGTTATCTCCTCTTGAGTCATGTTTTTCATTTCCATAATTATGTCAAGATTATAACTGTGCCCTTTGTAGATGAAACTATCGGATTTTCGGTCCCACTCGAACACGGTATTGGTAACTAATTCATCACTTTCGGGTTCAAAACCAACCAGTTCCGTTATCTCCTGTATACGGCGTACTTCTTCATCCTTTACTCTTGCAAAGGTCTGAATTATAACAAATGACAGTGCTGTCAATAATACTCTAGGACAGTTGATCGGGGGGTTCTCAAGTCTGTGCACCATAGACTCCACAGAATCGGCGTGCATGGTGCTGTATGTGGTGTGTCCAGTTGCCATTGCCTGGAACATGGTATTCGCCTCTTTGCCTCTGACCTCTCCTACTATTATGTAATCGGGTCTTTGCCTCAAGGCGTTCCTTACCAAGTCGTACATGGTAACCTCTCCGGCGGACTTACCTGTAGAACTTTTCTTTTCACCACTCCCGGTACGTGTGGTACTGGGTATCCAATTCTCGTGAGGAAGGTTTATTTCCCGAGTATCTTCCAAGGAAACTATCTTTAGTCCGGGAGGTATGAAAAGCGTAGCGGCGTTCAGTGTTGCGGTCTTTCCGCAGGCGGTGCCTCCGGCGATAATCATGGACATACCGTTTTCCACCATTAACCACATATATGCGATCATCTCGGCGGAGGATGTATTGAACTGAATCAGCTTGACTGGTGTAAAGGGTTCCTTCTTGAACCTACGTATGGTAATAGATGATCCTCGGGTGGACACCTCTTTGGAATATGTGGCCTGAACACGGTGTCCTTCCTTGGTAGTTCCATCTAATATGGGACCGGAAACGGACACCTGTTTTCCGCATCTCTGACCTAGATGGATTATAAATGAATTGAGTATCTTCTCGTCCTCAAACTTCACGTTGGTTTTTATAGATTCGTATTTTGCATGGTATATGAACAATGGTATGCCGATACCATCACAAGAGATATCCTCCACCATGTCATCCCCCATTATTACATCGACGTGTCCGTATCTAACGTAATCTCTGAATATGTAATATATCAAACGTTTTCTGGATTTTTCCTCTATGTTCAAATCCCTGCTTCGGACATAGCTTTCAACACATTCTTCGATATACTCTTCCTTGTCCTTACGAGCCATATGTTCCCAGTCATAAGAAAGTGTACGGTCCAGAGTATCTTTTATCAAAAATAACCATTCCTCTTCCTTTTTCGTTAAAGTGGGCTCGATTGCTTGGTATATAAATTGCTTGCTGTTCTTATCATATATTACCCTTGCGTAGCTGAAGGGTGGATGAATCTCATAAATATCTTTTACTTGAATATTTTCTTTATCTATTTTAGGCAACCGGGTGTACTCGGATATCCATCCCCCTTCGCCAGTTTTGGCCTTATTTCTTTGTTTGATCGTCTCCTTGGACAGCATTACACGCCGGGGTTTTTTTGAAGCACCTAAAGGAGATGAAACTAAATTAGATAGTTTAGCTAAAGGATTATTGCCCTTCTTCGAGGTGACCTTTTCTGATTCAACCATAGATATCACGTAGTTTATATATTCTCGTTGATGATACGCCTTTTGTATTTCAAGAGTATGTATATGTGACTTTTTACCAATAAGGTATCAAATGCTATTTATAAGTGTTGGTTACTTCGACCTAATCCAAGGGTATAACAGTTTCTCACTTTCGTCAGGTCCTCTCGCATAGAGTATGTCTCCTCCGCTTATGGTAGTCCCCTCGTCTGGACCGTATATCCAATCACTGCCTCTTCTGATGGCAATTACCCAAATTCCGGTGTCGGCAGCGAGTTTCGCGTCTCCGAGAGTTTTTCCGTGTAATTTTGAATTTGTATCTATCCGATGTTTCATTATCACTACATCTGATTCGTCCAAACTTTTTCTAACCACCGGGTGAAGATCGATATCTCGAAGAACAACGTCTGCGATATCAAGAGCCGCATCGGCTATTCGTTCGATGGTATCTGAGATATTGATCAGTATTAAACCACGGTCGAAGGATTGAGGACTTTTATTTTTACCTAGAACCGATTTTACCAGCAGATCATGAAGCTTATCAACCCTATCTTCCAATTCTATAACTTCCTTTGCGATCTCTTTATTCCGGTATATTAAGGCAGAGTACGCAAGATCCAGCATCAGTTCGGAAGTATTTTTCATCTCTAGAAGCAATTTGTCTTCTTTGATCATCTGATCACCTCTGACCAGGACATGTTACCATGTGCCACATCCCTAACCACCCTACATCCGGACTCTACCCCCCTTACTATCATCAGATCATGTGTAAGAAGTCGTGTATCCGTGTCCGGTCCGAATATCCACCGATTCTTCCTCCTAACGGCGATCAATCTTACGCCGGTATTGGATTCAATCATCAACTGGCCAATGGTTTTACCAGCCATATTGGAACCGGGATATATGGCGATTGTATGGATTTTTTCATCTGCCTCGGACAGTATATGGGGAAGTATGGCCTTTAAGTCAACGTCCATGTCTAATAATTTGACCATGTCTTCGGCGGCATCAGATATCTTTTCCGTGGCGGATGCTACCTGAAGGATACCGCTCATCTGCTCGGCCGCCTCTATGGTTCTTGCGGCCAGCATGCATTTCAAACGTATCTGGTACATCATCTTGTCCATCTCCGATTCCAGATGCCTGACTTGCTCAGCTAATTCCCGGTTTTCGAAGGCCGCCGAGGCGTAAGCTAAATCGGTGATAAGTTCGGTAGTATCTTTCATTAATGTAAGGAGCTCTCTTACCGACGTTTGCTCGTAGGGTATCTCCCCATGTTCTTCCTTCAATCTCTTCTCTAATTTTGCTCTTCTCAAATTATCACCAACCAGATCATGAACACCAATGCAACTATGCCTATGAAATCGCATACGGTGGTCACGATAGGTATTACTACGTTATCTGGATCCATGTTTTTGTTGTATGAATATAAAGTGGTGAAGACGGTTATAAATGTGATGGAAGTAGTAGTTATACCGCCGGTACCGAGGATGATCAGTAGGAGCTGGGCAAAGGTCAATCCAAATGGTAAAGCAAAGGAAGAAACAGAAACACCGATAGCTAGGCCGGTGAAAACCATGGCGCCCATGGTAATTGTCAGCCAGAGATTTTCCTTTATTTCCTGATCAAAAAAATCTGGATATATAAATCCAGCATGTAGACCCGAGGACAACTTCGCGCCTAGCACAGCACCGAGGTTACCCCCAACCCCATTTAAGATGGGTATCAGAAATAATAATATGGGAAACAAAATTAATTCTCCCTCTATGGATTCTAGAACATGACCCCCCGCTATGCCGATAAATGCCATCAATGCTAGAATGCCCGCACTCTCTTTAAAGATATTTTTCCAATGGTATCTCATAGGAATATACCTCCAAAGAATACTGCGAATGCGAACATGATCATCAACGTCGCTATATCTCCCACGGTGGTCAATACGGGACCACTTATGTTATCAGGGTCCACGTTGAATTTGATGGAGAACAAGATTATGCCGAAGGTTACTATCAAAAGAACAATGGCCGACGTTACTCCTGTGAAGATAGATATTAGTGCAATCACACCCAGGATACGAAATGTGATGGTGAAAGGTAAAAAAAAGCTGGATATCAACAGAAATATGGGAAATAATACAGATACAAAAAGGCTCAGAGAAATTGTGCCTTTGAAATTCTCAATGGTAATGTCCGACGTTAATCCCTCATCAAGCAAACCAAGATGCAGAGCGGAGCCTAAACGCGACCCTAGGGCAGAACATATGTTTCCTCTCATATCAATTATAGCTGGTACGATTATGATAAGCCCGGGAATCAGTTCAAATACATCGGCCATGGAACCGAGAAAGAAACCCGCTAGACTACCCCCTAAAACACAAAGAAATAATACGGGAAGCGTTTCCACCAGTACCTTTCTACGGTCCATGTGACTTTAGAGAGTCGTCGAATAAAAAAGGTTTTCGGGCTACTGCCAGGATAACCTTCTAGCCTCACGCTCTTCCTTGGTATTTTTCTTGTATTCTTTCCAATGCTTTTTGCACAGGTACGCATTCGGTCCATCCGCATCTAAGTCCAATCCTGCTTTACTGGACGCTTTTCCCGCTGGTACCGATTGCTTTTTCTTCCCGTCGCATCCCTTGACATCGCACGTTTTCTTTTTCCTCTTGCTTTTTCTTTCGTGCTTCATTTTAATTACCCGCCTACGATTGGTCGATACACTATTATATATTTTCCCTAAATTGGATTTGGCGTATATCTCCAAAGAAGTCTAGCAATCTCTTCTAGCCCGCTAAAAATATGAAATTTTTCTAAGCGCTCGTCTATTTTTCTAAAATAGACTCACGAACCAGGGGTTCTCATCCCTATATGCTTGAAAAGAAAAATACGAAGTTTGCCTGAAAGCTATCGCTTTCTAACAGACCATAAATTGAGGAATCTACGGACGCGGCGGGATTCGAACCCGCGACATCTGGCTTAGAAGGCCAGCGCCATATCCAGGCTTGGCCACGCGCCCAATACTCTTACGACCATAGGCGGTTTCTTTAAGAATTTTTCTGAGGATATTGCACCAGGTTAACCTCCCCTCCAAAAAGTCTAAAAAGGAAACCCCCCTACTCGTACTACCCAATTGGGGGTATAGGGTAACTCGGCATCCTCATGGGCTCCAGTTACGTGGAATGATCGCCAACAGGGTTTGCTGACCGGTTTTCATCGGTGTGATGAATAACTGGAGCGGTGACCCGTAACGGACGCGGTGGGTAGCTCCCTCCGTGGAAGAAACCCGTTGATCGGGGTTCAAATCCCCGTGCCCCCATTTTTCCCTGTGAAAAAAGTTTGGAAGCGGAGCGATACGAAGGGATCAGAGATTCCACCTTTTCGACAAAACTCGCTTTTTTCGTGAGTTGGAAACGTAGATTCCGACGGCCACTTCGGCAAGTGTGCCTTGTGAAAGAAGTGAGTTCTAGCGCCCCCATCTATCAAAACCCTCTATTATTTTGAATTTAAGAATTTGTTCCGACACACTTTTCTAGATATACTCAATCCCCATTACAAACGATGATTAGCATTATACTTATTCACGCCTCTTTACTTTCCATGTACTTATATATCTTGAAAGCTACGAATATGATGATAAGTGTCCCCATTATTGCAAAAGGTCCCCAATAGGGTGAAAATATATTGATCAACAAAAAGATGGTAGATATGACTATCATCAGCCCTATGAACTGCTTGTATGTTAGCTTCATTTACCCCATCTCCGATGCCTGTTCTGATAGGACCGGACAGCTCTTAAAAAATCGATCTTTCTAAAACCGGGCCAGTAAACATCAGTGAAGTAAAGTTCGGCGTACGCAAGCTGCCATATGAGAAAGTTAGATATCCTCTCCTCCCCACTGGTTCTCAGGATCAAATCGGGGTCTGGAAGGTCTGAAGTATAAAGTCTTTCGGCCACGGTTCTTTCATTGATCTCTTCTACTTTGATCTCACCGTCTTTTACATCCTGAGCTAACCTTTGGATGGCTTGGAGAAGCTCTTCTCGCCCGCCGTAGGCTACAGCGATATTGAAATGATAATCGCTGTACTCCTTGGTTTTTTCTTCCGCTTCCCTGATGGATTCCTTCACCCTATCCGGCAGCCGCTCCAAGGCGCCCAGTGCTTTGATACGCACCTTATGCTTATGGACTCTTTCGTCATCCGCAGCCTTCCTGAAGTTTTCCTCAAAAATATCCATCAATTTGTCTACCTGGTCTGAATTGCGATTAATGTTCTCCGTAGAGAAGGCATAAACCGTAAGTATTTTTATGCCCAGCTCCAGACACCAACCCAACATATCTTCCAATTTATCTTTACCTTTGACATGGCCTATACCCTCTTCCAGCCCTAACTGTTTGGTAAAACGCCTGTTACCGTCCATTATTACCGCTATATGTGTTGGGATATTTCCCCTTGATTTTATTTCTTTTAAAAGCTTCCTCTCGTAAGCTTTGTAAGCGGTATCTGATATCGTTTTTGTTATTTCACTTATGGGCTTTCACCACCTTGGTTGATGTATGTGATATATAAATATTTGTTGGAACCTTAAGTTTAGCGGTATCACAACCATTATATACTCATCTTCGAGTATCCCTTGCCAGGTGGTCTATGTGAAAGAAAAACACACGAAATTATTCATTCCGGGACCCACAGAGGTCAAGAAGGAAATAATAGAAGAAATGGAAGCATGGATGTTCGGTCATCGGTCTCCGACAATGACTGAATTGTTCACTACGATAACAGAGGACACTAAAAAGTTTTTAGGCACCGAGAACGATGTTATAATACTGTCCACATCCGGCACCCTTTTCATGGAGAGTTCCATTATGAACTGTGTAGATGATAGAGTTCTTTGTTCGACCTGCGGTAGTTTTTCTCAAAGACAGGCGGATATTGCAGAGCGCCTTGGAAAAAATACCGACCGGCTGACTTACGAATGGGGCAAGGCAGTCAAACCGGAAGACGTTAGAGAGGCATTGGAGAAAAAAGACTACGACGCCTTCACCTGCGTTATGAACGAAACATCCACCGGTATAAGAAATCCACTAGAGGAGATCGGAGATGTGATGAAGGACTTCCCGGACACATTGTTCATAGTTGATGCAATATCCGCTCTAGGTGGAGACTACCTAGACATAGAAGGAAGTAATATCGATGTTATATTCACATCGGTACAAAAGGCCTTCGCCATCCCCCCCGGATTAGCGGTTTGTGTAGTAAACGATAAGGCATACGAACGAGAGTCGAACTCCAATTCGGCTTCGTGGTATGCTGGTTTCCAGAGAAACATAGATTATTACAACAAAAAAGGACAGACTCACTCCACTCCGGCAATATCACTGATGCTGGCCTACAGAAAACAGATGAAACGTATGCTGGAAGAAGGTCATAAAGCACGAGATAAGAGGCACAAAGATATGGCGGAATACACGCAAAAATGGGCCAAGAAGCATTTCGACATGTTCCCTGAAGAGGGGTACTGGTCTCAAACCGTCAGCACAATCAAAAACACCCAGGGGTTGAACATAAATGAACTCCGTCAGGAGATCGATAAGAAGTACGGCCTACTCTTTTCAAACGGATATGGAAAACAACTCAAGGAAAAGACCTTCCGCATCGGCCACATGGGAGAGCACACGGTAGAGGACGTAAAAGAACTCACCGATGCAATCGAAGATGTTGCGGGGCTGTGATACATATGGATAAAAAGGTATTGGTTTGCAATCCCATCGCAGAAGAAGGTATAAAGATGATGGAGGACGCCGGGTTACAGGTAGACCAGAAATTCGATATGAGTAAGGAAGAGCTCACCGAAACTGTTCCTCCGTATCATGGTCTGATCGTCCGTGGCTCCACCAAAGTGAGGGAGCCTACATTGGATGCCGCCGAGAATCTGGAAGCAATCGGCAGACCCGGTATAGGTCTGGATAACATAGATGTTGACTATGCCAAAGATAAAGGCATCTCAGTCTACAACACACCTACGGCCACCACGATCTCGGTTGCTGAATTGGTATTGACACACATGTTTGCCGCCTACAGAAATATCGTCGCGGGAACGAACAGCCTCAGAGAAGGTAAATGGATAAAAAAAGAACTCAAAAGCAACGAGATCTACGGTAAAACGTTGGGCATAATCGGGTACGGCAACATCGGTCACGAAGTTGCCACCAGGGCCGACGCTTTGGGTATGAACGTGATTGCATACGATGTTGTTGATGTAGAGGAACCCGAACCAGCAAAGATGGTAGATTTTGACACTATTTTTCGGGAAAGTGATGTTATCACACTCCACGTACCTCACATAGATGCAACACATCATCTACTGAGTACGGAAGAATTCAAAAAGATGAAGGAAAATGCCCTATTAGTCGATTGTTCACGTGGAGGGGTAGTTGATGAGGATGCACTCTATGATGCCTTGTCAAAGGGCGAAATAAGGTTCGCCAGTAAGGACGTTTTTGCCGAGGAACCCCCCAGAAACAACCCTCTGCTCTCCCTTGATAACTTCCATGCAACACCTCATATAGGTGCCCAGACCTTGGAAGGCCAGGCACGGGCCGGAACCCAGGCAGCCGAACAAGTCATCGCCGAGTTGAAAAAACGGGGATGACCATGGTCGAGATACGTTCCTTCCCTGGTATACGCTACGACGAAGAGAAAATAGGTTCCATGGAAAAAGTGATTACACAACCCTATGATAAGATCCCACCGGAACTTCAAAACAAATACTACGGTAAAAGTGAGTACAACTTCTGTCGGTTGATCTTACCCAAAGAGGAAGAGCGCTACAAAGCCGCAGCGGAAAGACTTCATCACTGGTTGAAGGAAAACGTACTCGTCTCCGACAAAAAGGCGTGTATATATGTTTATTACCAGCGATTCGAAGTGCTGGGAAAAAAATACACTAGAAAGGGCTTCATCTCTGCTGTTAAGTTACATCCTTTCGAAGAAGGAATAGTACTGCCTCACGAGCAAACCCATAAGGGTCCGAAGATTGACCGTTTGAACATGCTCAAAGCCACGGAGAAGAATCTTGAACCCGGCTTCATGTTGTACAGCGATCCAAATCAAATCACCATCAACATATTCGATCAGGTATCCAAGGAGGATCCTGAATTCGAAGTGGAGGATGAATATGGCGTAAAAAGTAGAGTATGGAAGATAGATTCATCTTGGGATATCAAGAAAGTTCAAGAGGTGCTCAATGACCAGCAGGTGGTTATTGCCGACGGGCATCACCGATATGAAACAGCGGTTACTTACAGGGACGAGACCAGAAAGCAAATAGAATGGGACGAGGACTCGGCTTTCAACTTTAGGATGACCTATATGGTACCGATCGAGGACCCGGGTTTAGTTGTACTCCCAGGACACCGACTCCTTTTAAAGGACGAATTAAAGGAAGAGCATCTCCGGAGAATGAAAGAACACTTTGAGATCCACGACGTAGACGATGCGGATGAATATCTTTCTAAGAACAAAGACACCGCAGCCTTCGTGATTTACGATGGAAAAAAGAACATAGGTCTAAAACTAAAAGACCGTTCTTCTATCGAGAAATTTTTCCCGAAAGATTATTCTGAGGATTATAAGAATTTAGACGTTGTTATCCTTAGAGACGTTATCTTCGAAGGGATAATGAAGACCGAAAAACTAGACATAGACGTGACTATAGCCTACGAACGTTGGACCGAGGATGCCGTAAAAAAGGTAAAAGAAGGTGATGCTACGGTTGTTTTCCTTGTAAATGCCACTAGACCGGAGCAGGTTCTAATGACTGCGAAAAATGGTGAACGCATGCCCGAGAAATCCACCGATTTTTACCCTAAGGTAAACTCCGGGTTCGTGATTATGGACATCGGAAAAGAACAAAAACTTGTCTAAATCCCTTTTTCCTTTTTATCTTTAAAATGATCCGCTAAATCTTTCATACGTTCTGCACTTTTTAGGTGCCCTGCGGATTTTGTTCTCTCAAGCAATCCTTGGAATCTTTCTGCACCTCCAGCGGTGTTATCTGCATGACAGACTATCTTTTCTTCTAAACTACTCGGTACCATATCCCTTTTCGGCAGTCCCTGTTCAACCGCCTCTTCTTTAGTGATGCCCCCTCCAACGTGCCTTTCCACTATCTTCGCTAACTCTTCATCCCACCCCTGCTTTCTGATGATATCCCCACCGGTCGCACCATGATTCGCGCCGTGTGTTTCAGTTCTACCTATGTCATGAAGTATGGCCCCGGTCATTATCAATCTAAGATCACCTCCGAACCGGTTTTGAATATCTAAGGCTCTTTCTAGTACGGAGATGGTGTGTTCCATCAATTCTTGGTCCATGCCCCTTCCAATGCAAAGTTTATAGCTTTCTTGCAATGTGGGGATATTCGAGTAATCTACCACCCTTTTCATACCGTTCGAGGGCAAAACCGCGATTTTAGAATCCATAAATTCACGGGGAACTTGCCTTTTGTTAAACCTGTCCAAAAAAACGGCTAAAGCGGCAACCTCGGAATGCGGCTGATTACCTACAGCTATGTTGTAATCAGACATTTTGTACACCTCGCCCGGCACCTTTTCTGCCCCAACAACTATCAAAGGATTGTTTAATTTTGCCGTCTTGAAAAAATCATCTATCTTTTCCCCGTACATTGTAAGGTGTATTATATCCCCCTCCCAACTTTCCATAAGACCTTTCCAGTTATTTGTTTCTTTGACCTGAAAAGAACCACCGAATCTTTTTGAAACGTCGTTTAGTGTTTTTTCTACCCTGCTGTCGAGCTTAGGCAGATACATCCTTTCCACTCCAAAGGCCCTAGCGGTCAATCCAACGTGAGTTGTCATACGCTTATCTCTTTCCGGCCGATGACCCAACCTTAAAATCGATACCAATTAGATTCACCATGAGTCGTCTTCTTCCTCGGGAAAGAGGTCCGGGTCTTCTTCTTCTTCGAATAGATCATCCTCGTCCGGCTCATCCGCCGTGATTATACCTTCTTCATCGTCAAAATCCATCTCGAACTCGACTCCCTCGGTCATCGGTATGATGACCCCTCTCACCAGGATCAGGGAGGTAAGTATGGCGAACAGAGAAGGTAGTATCATGTATAGCACCATATCGATACCGCCTACGCCCTGGGTGTCATAGCTATGATACGCCGTCCATGCGATTCCCGCAAACAAAAGACCCGCTAAGAATTTTCCGATCACATCCGGTATCATGTCAAATATGTTCTCTATAAAAAAGAATAAGGGTATGAATATACCTAGTATTATCACCAGTATAGATAATAAGAATACAGAACTATCAACGCCAAAAAGTGGGGTGATGACGTAGATTATGTACGTGATAGTACCTATTATCGCCATGCCCAATACAAGTGCGAATGCACCTGTAGAGAACCTATCGAAGATGTTTAGGTCGTCTAAATCCATGTGTACTCACTCCTTCAATTCCAATATCCGATGACCTCTGTAATCAAGTTTTATAGACCTTTTGACCATGCTTTTCAAGGTAAGGGGTGAAACCTCAAGCATCTCGCTTATATCCTTTGCAAAGTTTTCTCCCTTTTCTACCTGCTCCAGTATTTTTTCTTCGATCTCTGCAAAATCCTCGTCGTCAAGCATGGCCGCGTAAAGTACCTCGCTTATCTCCGCTACCGGCACAGACGCATCAATGTGTACCGATGAATAGTAGGTATGGTAGGCCTTTTTTGTTTCTCGATCCGTGTGCTGCCATCGGGTTTCAACCAGCTTCATCTTTTCAAATAGTTTGAGCGCCTCAGCTCCCTCTTCTCCGTATTTTTCCTCTATCTCGTCCGACGTTTTCCAGCCGCCGGCAAGTTCAGTGAATATATCTTTCTTAACTTCGGTGCTCACAGCGCGAAGAACTGGTACGAAATCCGTAACATCCTTAATTACTTTGATCCGGGCCATCGTGAATCATATCCGGTATAGCGCCGTATAATTTAATATTTTTCTACGGCATAACTTAGAAAATATCTATGTTAGATGGTATGTCGTTCCTTTTTTTAAGGTAATTGATCTGGGTGCGGGTATACCTATATTCAACTTCCGCTTTCTCGTCTTGAAAATCCCAAGGTTTTACTATCAATAGGTCACCTTCTCTCATCCACATCCTTTTCTTGAGTTTACCCGGGATCCTTCCCATCCTTGATTTACCGTCCTCACACATTATCCTTATCCTACCCCCTCCCAGCATTTTATCTGCTATAGCGAACATTTGACCCTCCCTTCTTCGGGGATAGGGGACACGGATAACCTCTTCTTCATTGCTTCCGGATGGCAAATTATCGATATCCCAAACCATATAGGGGGATATATAATCTTCCCCTGGGACTTACAAATTTTTTAGGTACTTACCTCTACCTTTGGAACCTGTAAATTTTCTGTCCGTCACCAAGAACTCTCCCCTGCTGATTACATGTCTAGGGTATATGCACGAAAACCCTTCGTAGGGCGACCAACCACACTTTGAATGCAGTCTCTCGGCCATCACCGGTTCTAGCTCACGGAAATCAAAGAAAGCCAGGTCCGCATGGTATCCTTTTTGAATTTTTCCTTTCTTTATTCCCAGCATCCGAGCCGGATTAGTACATATCAGATCGACTACCGTTGATAATCCGATTTTACCCATTGCAACCGAGTTGATCATCAGAGGATACATAGTTTCAACACCAGGTAAACCGGCAGGTGCATCTGAGAAAGAAACATTTTTTTCGGACTCTAAATGCGGCGCGTGATCACTGGCCATGATATCAAAAAACCCTCTTTCCAGATGCTCCCATAACGTAAAATGGTCGATGTCTCCCCTTAAAGGCGGATTCACCTTTCCGAAGGGCCCTAACATAACCTCGTCGCTGAAGAACAGATGATGGGGTGTCGCTTCTACACTTAAATCCAACGTTTTAGCAGTCCTGAGCCCTTCAAGAGTGCTTATGTGGCATACGTGCTTCTTTCCATCCGGCCATCCATTTAGGCTCTTTATGGCGTGTACCTCACTCTCTACAGAGCGTTCGTTATTGTATCCTTCCAAATCATCCCCTGGTTCGTTGAACATATCTTCGTCTTCGCAG
This sequence comes from Thermoplasmata archaeon, assembly GCA_046498385.1. Lineage (GTDB taxonomy): Archaea > Thermoplasmatota > Thermoplasmata > Halarchaeoplasmatales > Halarchaeoplasmataceae > Halarchaeoplasma. Next base: position 25,048 of record JAWOAU010000006.1, read on the forward strand.
TGAAAGGCGACCAAACCTTCTGAATCCAATACGATTTTTGCTTCTTTTTTGAGGTTCTGTGCTTTTCCCGTTCCAGTAGTACCTGCCAAGAATACCTTGAATAGATTGGTTTCCTCAAGCATGTTTTTTACATCTCGAGACAACATACCGTAAAGTCCGAAGTCTATACACGCCTTTTTAGAGCAGCTATCGATCTTATTCTTTAATCTTTTCAAACTATCGATAAGTGGATCATTGTTCGGCATATCTACAACGGTAGTGATCCCCCCGTGCACGGCACTTAAGGTACCTGTGTAAAAGTCTTCTTTATGAGTACCTCCGGGATCACGAAAATGAACGTGCATGTCGGTCCCCGCCGGCAGTATCACCCCGTCCCATTTAAAGATATTTTCAGTTGACTTGATCCCTCTTTTAACGAATGATATCTTTCCGTCGTCGATGCCTATGTACCGGGTTACGATCTCGCCATCTATGTAAGCGGGACCCTTGATTATCATTCTATCACAGTTCCTTACGGACAACCTCTCCCCTGGGTTCTTTTTCCTTGAATATTTCTCCCTGGAACTTTTTCACACTGCACTCCTTTTTTTTCCAGGTTCCAGAAGGGACTCCGGCTTTCATGCATGTGTGATCAAGAAATTCTCGGACATCCCAACCTTGTTCTACCGGTACCTGAGGCAGTAGTAATCCCGAGCGATTTCCGTAGGATACTATGAGGCCGTCCCTACCACATCGTATATTTTTGGTAAGCTCTTCAGGTTTGCATTCGATCTCTTTCGGAGATGTAAGAAGGGTCACCTCTATTATCACATGATCCAGCTCGTCTTTGCTCAAAGGGGGGAATCTTGGATCGCTAGTAGCACTTGCCGTTGAACGGATCAGGGCATCTTTTAGAGACATGATAGGTTCAGGATAACCTATGCACCCCCGCAGGTCTCCAGAGGGGTGCTTGTTGATGGTAACAAAGACCCCCATTTTCTCTTGGAACATTTGAGGCATTTTTTTGAGTTCTACCTTTTTTCCCTCAACGTATGAATCCACTACGTCTCTTGCGGCCTTTACTGCGATTTCTCCCTCTTTATGCGAAAACATAATTTGGTTATGAGGAACGGTTGATATTTATCTTTCGGACGAGCTAATATATGATTTGGGATGCCATAAAAAATAACAAGAGGTTTTTGGTAAAACCATTCCCGACGAGCCACTCAAGCCGTTGGTATAGCGGTTAGGAACCCAAACCAAATCACCATTATGAACAGTAGGGCAAGGGCAATTATTGAAATCCTATATTTTATATCCCAGTCATCTCTATATATTCCTGCTAGGGTTAGGATAACGACTACGAAGAACACCCCGATGTTCTGGATTATTCTTCCACTGTCTATCATGTTGGCTTGCAGTGCCTCGTCATCATGTGCTTCTTCCAGGCTATCGGGTTCGTTCCAACCATAATTTGTTATAAAAGAGGCGGCATTTATTATCAGGACACCGACTAAAAGCAATACAAAACCGATGGTTATGATCGCAGCTAGTCCGCCGTTGCTCGTTATGGTTCCTAAAAAACCCCTGCCGGGTGGTTTTTGCGTAGGTGCTCGCGTCGGTTGGGGTTGTTGCGGGTAACCTTGAGGAGTTTGCTCCCTCTGTGACCATCCACTAACATTCTCTTCTGAATTTTCCATTCTTACACCGGACGAGAAGAAGGGTTAAAGATATATAAATATTATCTCTTTAAATTTTCTTTTATTCACACGGTAGTTCTATCCAAAATTTACTTCCGTCTCCCGGTTTAGATTCAAGGTCTACACACCCCCTCAATCTTTTGACGCCCTTTTTAACGATGGCCAGGCCAGCCCCGGTGCCGGGATAGGTTTCGCGGCCGTGTAATCTCTCGAATATGTCGAATATTTTACCTTTATCCTCTTCAGCTATACCTATTCCGTTATCCACTATCCAAAGCTTTACATTCTGATCTTTCTTTTCACCCTTGATACGTATACTCGGTCTTTCTCCCGGTTCGACGAATTTGATCGCGTTTGATAACAGGTTGGTAATTATCTGTACGAGGGAAGAAGGGTTACTCCTTACCCGGGGTAGAGGTTTATCGATCTGTATATCCGCCTCGGCTTCCTCTATATCCTTCCGCAAATTCCTCATGACCTTATCCACCACATCATCCAGGGCAATATCGGAGATATCCATCTCTTTTGTTGTCATCCTACTGTAGGTCAAAAGGTCCTGTATAAGAACGTTCATCCGCTCCGATGCGTCGATGATCCTCGTGGCGTATTCCACTGCATCCTCGTCAAGAGACTTTTTACAATCCTCCATGAGTGCACTGCTGAATCCCTCTATGGCTCTTAGAGGCGCCTTTAAGTCGTGGGATGTGGAGTAAGCAAAGGCCTCCAATTCTCTGTTCTTTTCCACCAGTTCCTCCTCCGCCCTTTTTTTATCAGTTATGTCCCTTATGAGTGCTAGGGCCTCTCGGTTGCTCGATGGGACGATGCGGGCCTCAAACCACATCTTTGTGCCATCGATAGGTATCTCGTATTCAACCATCTGAAGGACATTTTCATCGATGCTTTTGTGCAAGTGTGTCATGACAAGATTTGCCTCTTCTTCCGGGAATACATCTACTATTTTTTTACCCAATAGCTGTTCCTTTTCATGGATCAGCATCTCTTGGGGTCCGGAAATGATATCAAGGTACTCCCCTTCCCTATTGGTACGTATCATGATATCCGGTATGAGTTCGACCATGGATCGTTTGTAATCCTCGCTTTCCCTGAGCTCCGCTGTTCTTTTATCAACCAGCTCTTCAAGATGCTCCCTGTAATGCTGCAGTTCTTCTTCCGCTTTCTTCCGCTGATCTACATCTATAAATACACCGTCCCAAATGATACTACCGTCTTCTTGTTTGGAAGGTGTCGAACGGGCCTCCAACCATTTGTACCCCTCCTTTGATCCATATAATCCCACACTATGAAAATCATCCATTCTCTCCATCGATTCAGATATGGAATTGAAAAAGGTGTCCTTAAAATCTGGGTGGATCCTATCGAATAAAGCCGCGGAGTTTTTGTATATCTCTTCGACGGGCACACCGGTTATCTCCGTAAATTTTTCGCTCATATAGGGGAAGGAAAACTCACCGGACGGACTAATCTTGAACTGATATAATCCCACAGGCACGTTTTCCGAGATCCTCCTGAACCGTTCTTCGCTCCTTCGAAGGGCCTCTTCCGCCTCCATTCGTTCCGTGATATCCCTCACCAGGGCCATGACATAACTATCGCCGCCCACGTCGAATCTATTAAGGCTCACCTCGGCGTCAAAGGGTGTTCCGTCAGCCCGGGTATGGATCCAATAGAAAAACTGGGGTTTCCCTTCCAATGCCGCGTTTATCTTTTCCAGTGCCTTTTCCCTGGAATCTCTACCGTCGGGTTGTGTATCCGGCGAGAATTTATAGGGCGGTTCTCCCACGATATCTTCTTTAATACAACCGAAGACATCAAGAGTTCTTTCATTGCAGTCTATGAACCTCTCGCCCTTCATCACGAAGATCGCATCACTAGCGGACTCGAATATGGTCCGATACTTTTCTTCCCTCTCCCTTAATTCACCCTCCATTTGCTTTCTTCGGGTTATATCCATTGCGGTACCGAACCCCGCACTTTCTCCCTGGAAGTTGATCCGGGTTCCTGTGAAATGAATCCATATGGATGTACCATCCTTTTTTGTTATCTTGAACTCGTAGCTCCGGGGCATATCTTCACCCCTTAGTCTGGCAAGCCCCCTTTCCTTTACCATCTCCCTATGGTCCGGATGTATCATTTCCCAGAATTGTTTGTTCAACAGCTCTTCCTTTGTGTATCCCACCATTTCCTCTCCGGCCCTGTTAACGTAAAGGAATTTTTCACGGTAAACGAATATTGCAAAGGGGCTGTTCTCCGAAAGGGCCTTGAACTTTTCTTCGTTCTCCTTTATTTTCCGGTAGTACCGGAGTCGCTCGATGCTCTGGTTAACATGGGACATGAGCAATTCAAGCATGACTGTATCCTCTTGATCGAAGTTGTTTTCACGCTCTGACACCGCCTGAAAAACACCGAAATCACCTATGGGCACGCTGATGATCGATGCATATCTTTCTAGCTCCGGAGTTGATAGTTCCGAGCTTTGTGTATCGGTTATTACGTGGGTTCGGTTTGCCTTCAGTGTCTTACCGGACATACCTTTGATAGGATACACATCTCTTTTCCTTTTCATACCACCAAAGGACCCCTTTACCTTGAATTCATCACCCTCTAATATATCTATGCTGCAGCCGTGGATGTCAATCAGGTTTTGCACTGCGTCTATGACCATTGGATATAGCTTTTCTTCCGACCAAATTCCTTTCATTTTCACAGCTATCTCATGTATCTTCTTTATGCGTACCTTTTCTTTAGAAAGATTTTGTCGGGATCCCTGTACTTCTTTTAAGTACCTGGCATTTTTTAGTGCGATCTCTACCTGTCTAGCGAAGAGTTTTAGCTTTTTCAAATCGTCTTCATGGAATAGATCCTTGAGCTTACCCACCAAAATGACCCCCAGCAATTCACCGTTATCCAAAAGTGGCACCGCCATTATGGATTCCAGTTCATCCTCCGACATTTCCGTTTCAGGTACGTGAATGGAGATGTGGTCCGCATCATTGTAATTTATATATTCTCCCTTGTTTGTTTCAGCCACTACGCCGGTGAGGCCTTCTCCCAATGCTATGGAATGGCTCATGATCTCCTTTGAATATTTTGGATGATTGGTATATATGGGTTCTAATTTGTTTGACTGCTCGTTGTAAAAGTATATGTTGCAGTCCGTAACGCCTAGCAGTGACTTTGCCTCGTGAGCGATGGTCGCCAAGAGATAGTCCAAGTCGTCATGTTTTGACAAGGCTAACATGGTCTCGTACATGCCCTTGTAGAGTCTCTCGGATTTTTTTAAATCTCCCCTGACCTCATCAAGATTTATTTCATATCGAACGGACATCAACAATTCTTTCAGATGTTCTTTGTAGGGCTTCTTGCATACGATGTTTTGATCTATTCCGATATCTAGATAGTCCTCATCGGCATCGTTATTTTGGGTCAACATGATGGTGGTGATATCAGGAGAGATTCTTTTTACGTTTAAAATAAACTCCAAAAGATCCCTCTCTGCAGCAAATGAATCTTCAGCGACTAGGAAATCGTATTCTTCAGATAGACGTTCAAACGCCTCTTTGGGATTACAGGCGGTGTCTACGGTTACCTCTTTTATACTTTTTTCAAGAAAGGTTTTTGCTTCCTTTAGAAATTTGACTTCCTCGTTAACCAAAAGAATTTTCATCTTATTCGGCCGTATTAACAAAAGAGGTTACGTGATTTAACGTTTTTGCGGGGGGAATCTATAAATACTATAATCACCGTATAGTGTTTATAATGCGGCAAAAACTAATAATTAAGCGGTGCAATCCGGTAAGGGGTAATAAATATGGAAGAAAAAAAACGTATCAAGATCGATGTCCGCGGTGAAACGTGTCCCGTGCCTCTGGTTGAAACAAGAAAGGCTATAAAAAAGGCGGTGAAAGGCGATACCATCCAGGTGATCGGAGACCATCCGTCGTCAAAACAAGAGATACCCATGGCGGTAGAGTCCTTGGGTTTGGAGCTTGTTGATATAGAGGAGAAGGAAGGCGAATGGAAGATAATAATCAGAATACAGGGTGGTGAGGATGGCTGATAAGGCGACCATAATCATGCAGAGCGGCTACCACGACAGATTGTACAGTGCACTCATAGTGGGAACCGGTGCCCTTTCCATGGGTATGGACGCATCCATCTACTTTACATTCTGGGGTCTGGACAGGTTGAAAAAGGGCGGACTTGAAAAGGGTCCGCTATCCCGTATGAACATGCTGGGGATTGGAAAGTGGATGATCAACCGTAAGATGAAGAAGGCAAAGGTTCGCTCCCTGAAGGAACTGATGGATGATTTTACGGAACTGGGGGGTAAGGTGCTGGCATGTGATATGACCATGGATATAATGGGAGTTGACAGTGAAGACCTGGACCATAATTTGATAGGGGAATACTGCGCTGTCGGAACTTATATAAAGGAGGCTAGGGAGTCGGATATCACACTGTTCCTATGAAGGTGTTTAGCATGGAATCAGGAAAGAATGTGTATATGGATAACGCTTCCAGTACCAGACTTGACGAAAGGGTCATGGAGGCCATGGAGCCGTATCTTTTCAACAAGTATGCCGTGGCCACCTCGGAGTTCGGACATTCCATGGGTGTGGAGGCAAAGGAGGGGCTTGATGCTGCCCGGGGAGTCATAGCTGATAGGCTTGGAGCGGACTTTCAGGAGATAGTTTTCACATCGGGTTCCACGGAATCGAGCAATCTTGCTCTTAAAGGAGTGATGTCCGCTAAGAGGGGACACCTGATAGTCTCCAAGATAGAGGATTTTTCCGTACTCCACACCGCAAAAAAGCTGGAACGGGCGGGTTGCGATGTTTCCTATTTACCGGTTGACGGGGAAGGTTTGGTTGACCCGGAATCGTTAAAGAATGAGATAAGGGGGGATACCGTGTTGGTATCCGTGCAGCACGCCAATCAGGAGATCGGTACACTTCAGAACATAAAGGAGCTGGCCGATGTATGCCGGGACGCAGGAGTGCTCTTCCACACCGATGCCACCCATACCTTTACAAGGATACCCCTGGACGTCAAGGATATCCCGGTGGACCTTATAACGTTATCACCCCATACCATCCACGGCCCCAAGGGCATAGGTGCCCTGTACATACGTGACGGGACGCCTATCAAGAAGCAGATGGAAGGCGGTTTCCAGGAATTCGACAAACGGGGAGGACTGGAGAACATACCCGGTGCGGTGGGCTTTGCCAAGGCGGTGGAGCTCGTTACTGAGGAAGAGAACCGTAGGCTGGAAGAGTTGAGAGACCGTATAATAGATAGGGTGCTTGAGGAGATATCGGATACCACCCTGAACGGCCCGCGAAAGAAACGAGTGCCCCAGAACGCCAATATCACGTTCCATTATGTGGAAGGCGAGTCAATAACACTGCATATGGACATGCGGGGTGTTGCCTTGAGTACCGGCTCGGCATGTTTCAGCCGATCCCTTGAAGCCAGCCATGTTATACTGGGTATAGGCGGCGACCACGAACGCGCTCACGGCTCTGTGAGATTTTCACTAGGGCGGTACAGCACCCGGGAAGGAGTTGATTACGTTGTGGATAATATTAAAGAGGTAGTGGAAAGATTGAGGGAGATAAGCCCCCTCGGAAAGGAGTGATCGAAATGGGTTTGCCATACACGGATAAGCTGATAGAATACTTCAAGAATCCCAAGAACGTGGGAAAGATAGATGATCCCGACGGAAAGGCCCAGGAGGGAAGCCCCGCCTGTGGAGACATGGTCAAGGTTTACATAAAGGTGGATCCCGAGAGCCAGGTCATAACCGATGTGAAGTTCGAATCGTACGGGTGCGCCTCCAACATAGCCACCGGCTCCATAATCACGGAGATGGCCGAGGGCATGACCGTGGAGGATGCAAAGAAGATCACGTGGAAGGATGCCGCCGACGAACTGGGTGGATTACCCCCTGTGAAGATGCACTGCTCGGTTCTGGCCATAGACGGCCTAAGGAGTGCAATCAGGGATTACGAGGAAAGGCACGGTCTCATCGAGGACCAAGAGCCCACCACCTCCGAGACCGTGGAGAAGAGGCTAAAACGGGTGATGAACCCCATGACCGGATTGGATGTCGTCAAGACCGATCTGATACACGATATCTCGGTGAAGGACGGTGTGGTTGAGATTTACGTCGACCTTACGGAAGACCATCAGTTCGCCAAGGCGATCAAGGAGGATATCACGGAGAAAATTGAACCCATGTGGGATGTCGAAAAGGTGGTAGTTCACTTTGTGGAGTGAACCATGGATATAGACGATATCATAGGTATACTGAAAGGGTATCACTTCGAGGTGATCACCGAGGACGACGCCTTCCAGGCCCTGGAGGGAGTACCTGCCTTGGATCTATACCTAGCCGAGATAGAATTGATGGCCCACGGTCTGCGGGAGGAAGATATCAAAGAAATCGGTAAACTCTATGCAAAACTACTTCAGGAGAGAGACAATGGGCACGATCAATTCTGCTCCAGACGCCACAGACGCAGATGGTGAGGAAATCCTGGGCGTCGTGAGCGTGGCGGGGCAGACTACGTTGACTTGGGAGCCTTCCAGATCGCCACCGTCGAGGGCCTGGGCCTTGAGC
>JAWOAU010000048.1:0-14005 GCA_046498385.1 Thermoplasmata archaeon
TACTAGCGTTACGCTGAGTAGTAACATCAAGACAAAAGCCGTGTACATTGGCCTCTTCCTTCCGTTTTTCTTATGGTTCTTTATCACCATGAAAAGGTTAATATCCCCCCCCCTATTTAAATGTTTCTTTGTATATATGCACAGAGGTGCAAGTGTTCTACACACCCTCTCCAACGATGTCTGGACCCCTCCTAGATAAGCAAAATTAGACGGGTCGATCGGGCCATAATTCTCGCACTATCCCCTTCCCCAGTATGCGGTATATCATACCTGACTCATGGGCCGCGGTCACTCATCCAGAGCGCTCCAGCTCACCGAGCTTGCCCTTATCAAAGCACTAGAACTGCTGGACTTTGTCGCTACTCAGACGTTTCAGCTTCGTGTTAGATGCCTTTTACTCTTCCAGCACATGGCTGAGCCGGGTGAGTGTTACATTGGGGTGTTGGCTGCATATGTCCTGCACATGCTTGCCCGCGTAGTAGATCACACCCCTTTCCTCGACATCGTTGTTCTTCGATTCCAGAGAAAGGGGCCATTCACCCACCCGGGTCCCCTTGGACATGTAGCTGAGCACTTCATACGCGGCGGCCTGTGCATCGGAGATTGTGTATTCCTCACGCACCTTAAAAAGGCATAAATACCTTTTCCGCCCTAGCACGAAAAGATACTAAAAAGGAGAAACATATCATGAAGGATACCAAAAAAGGTCTTAAATTTATGACCGCCACCCTGTTCTTGATCACCATAGGCATGCTTGGATTTTTTTTGCTAGGTTTTGCTTATAGTGTACAGAAAAGCGAGGAACCGTTGGGAGGTATGCTGATAACCTTCGCCGGCGCTGGATTACTGCTTACGTTCCTGACCTTTGCCCTTATGATAAAGGGTGTTATCCATATGAAAAAAGGACAGGATGATATGACCGAAGAACACGGTGAGAGCGTTAGCAAAGGGTCCGGATTTATGATAGCGGGGATAATCATGTTCATAATATTTACGATATTCCTTCTACTGTACGGGAGCAGCCCGGTAGTAGGACAAAACACACCCCAGGAGACGATAGCCGAGATAAAGGCCATACTTTTCGTATTACAGATTTCGTCAATACTGTCCACCGTATTTTTCTCGATCGGGGCGATCTACCTCATTATTGATATCGTTTCTAGAAGATGGACTAAATTATTATGGTTCGCCGGCGGAGCAAACATACTGTCTGTGATGGGGGGCTTCGGTTCATTCCTTTCAATATATCTTGGAGACGAATTCGTTTTGATCGCCGAAAGGCTGCATACGTCTCATTTTTTAACACAGGGGCTTTCATTCTTTGGGTACGCACTTTTTGCAGCAATCTACACGCTTGTTTATTTTGATGTACAAAACGCGCGGGATGCAAAAAAAAATATTTCGAAATTCAAACCATAGTAAAAATGACGAGATATACCTACCAAATAACCATGGGGAAACATTTAATTCTTAACGAAACCTTTTGTATATCTAGATATTGACCTCGAACCAAAAGTGAAATATATCCAAGTTGGATGATGAGATAGACAACAACACTTGAATGATAATAGGACTATGTATGACACTGTGGCATGACCTCGATCACATCTGCAAGATTATGCACTGCCAAAACTCTGTTGGTGGTCGGAGTACTGCAGGTGGAGGACGATTTGATGCAAAAAACGAATAGATTTGAAAAGGATATCAACGAAATTATCGAGCTTATCAAGGATAAAAATTTTGATAAGGACGTAGACCTAGCCAGTATCAGGGATACTGATGATTGGCTTAATTTAGGCATATATTTCGGGCAGAACAGGGCCCACGATATCGCTGAGAAAATATTTGACCTGGTGACGAAATTAAAACCAAACCTTGCAAGAGCATGGTCCAATCGGGGTATCGCTTTAAGATTCCTCGGAAGATATCTTGAAGCGATCCAGTGTTATGATAAAGCATTGAACATAAATCCATATATCCCGGAAACGTGGTCAAACAAAGGGATCGCTTTGAGACATATTGAAAAATATCGTGAAGCTATCGAGTGTTACGACTTGGCACTTGAGATAAAGCCGAATCTTGTAGAGGCGTGGTTTAACAAGGGAATCGCCCTGGGATATCTTAAGGAATATGATAAAGAAATAGAATGTTACGATAAAGCTCTGGATTTAAATCCCAACTTCGCGGAGATATGGTACTACAAAGGGACGGCCTTTGGAAACCTCGGCAAGTATAAGAAAGAGATCAAATGCTATGACGAGGTTATCAAAATCAAGCCAAAATTTGCAGAAGCATGGCATTACAAAGGTGCCGCATTGGCAAAATTGGGAAGATATGAAGATGCGGTAAGATGTTACAACAACGCGGTCAAGATCAAGCCCTGGTTTGCCGAAGCATGGTCGAATAAGGGTACGGCACTAGCAAAACTAAAAAAACACGAAGTTGCGGTGATAAGTTACGAAAAAGCATTAAAGATAAATCCCAAACTGGCCGAGGCATGGTCGAATAAGGGTACGGCACTAGGATACCTTGGTAAATACGAAAAGGCTATCGAATGTTATGAAAAAGCCTTGAAGATCAATCCTAAACTGGCCGAGGTGTGGTCAAACAAGGGAACCGCGTTACGAGACCTTGGAAAATACAAGGAAGCGATCGAATGTTATGACGAGGCTATCAAAATAAAACCAATGCTTGACGAAGCATGGTATAATAAAGGGAAAGCACTGGAAGATATTGGAGATTACGAAGGCGCAGTTAGATGCTACGACGAGGCGATCAGGATTGATCCAAAACTGGTGGAAGCATGGCACAATAAAGGTAAAGCACTGAGTAACACGGGTAATTACGAGGAAGCGATCGAATGCTATGACAAGGCTATCAAAATAAAACCAAAAACGGCTGAAATTTGGTATGACAAAGGGACGGCATTGAGAAAAAAAGGAAAAAAAAGAGAAGCTGTAAAATACTACGATAGGGCCGTTAAAATAAAACCTGATTTTGCAAAGGCCCTCTATGATAACGGCCGAACGTTACACGCCCTCGGCAGATATGAGGAAGCCTTGGAACGCTATGATAAGGCATTGGAGATCATGCCTGATTTTGCAAATGCTTACTGTGATAAAGGCGTAACTCAGACATGCATGGGTAAATACGAAGATGCGTTGAGAAGTTATGATAATGCTTTAGATATAGAACAAGATTTTCCAGAGGCGCTTTCTAACAAAGGAACAGCATTGACTTCGATGGAAAGATACGGGGATGCTGTGGAATGCTTCGAAAGGGCCATAAAGATAAATCCGGACCTATGCGAGGCTTGGTTTAATAGAGGAACCGCATTTGCCAAAGCGGGTCAAAATAAAGATGCTGTGGAATGTTATGACGAAGCCGCCAAAATAAAACCGGATATCCCAGAGACATATGGAAACAAGGGTGTCGCTCTTTTAAACTTGTGTAAATACAACGAAGCGAAGAAGGATTTTAAAAGGGCAAAAAAACTATTTTTTAAAAACGGGAATAAAATCGAAGGGAAACGGGCCCGCAGATATGAGCTGTTGGCGGAAAATGCATCAAACTTGATTTCTGATTTCAAACCACTAGATCAACATATAAAAGACAGCCTGGACTGTTCAAGTTTAACCGAATTAAAAGAGGGTACGGAGAAGGTCCACAAAGACATAGAAGATATCTTCAAAGATTATGAAAAGATAGAGTTGACTAAAGATGCAAACAAACTATTGAATTGTAAAAAAAATTGCCTGACCGTTCTATGGGAATCTTTAAACTTTAGAAAAACAAGCTTTGAGGAACTAGATGATGCTAGAAGTGTTTTTAGGGAATCGGGACATGTGAACTTTATCAGAGCTGTGAACTCTCTGGAAAACTTTGTACACACTTTAAAAAAATACGAAGATGTTGAAGAGATACCTGATTTTGAGGAAAAAATATTATTACAGGATTTAAAAATTTCACAGGCATTGAACGGAGAGTTAACTGAAGAGTTGATAAAGGCGAAATTCTTTGATTCTGTACTGTTTAGTAAAAGGACTGAAAAAAAGCCGAAAATCATCCATGAGTACTTAGAAGAGCCTAGAAAGGACTGGGTACGATTTTGTTTGGTACAGTTGAATTTCTCCGTTGACAACAACGGCCGATCTTATGCTCTAAAGGAAAAAGAACATATCAAAAACAAAGTGTTCCAAGCCTTGGACACCGCCGTAGAAAACGATGTGGATCTAGTCTGTTTTCCTGAATTAAGTTTTGATCAAGGGTGGACCGAAGAGATGGTTAAGGATAAATACAAAGATATTATTATTTTGGGCGGTAGTTATCGCAACCAGGGATACAATATATCTCCAATCGTTATAAGAGGTTCCAACATAGAGCCACCTTACAAAAAGATATGCCCATCGCCTTTTGAAAATCCAGAGGTGAGAGGGGGGATTTTTAAATCCGGTGAGATCATATATGCCTTCGAAACCGAATGCGGAAGATTTTCTTTTTTAACATGCGCCGACTACGCAACCCACGGTGACCTGATCCACAAGTATAAAAAGAACGGATTCGAAGGGGTGAATTTTGTAATCATAACATGTTACGATCAAAGGAGTTCTAAATATCAACCCCGTTTTGATTCAGATTGTGAGGATTACGGTATAGACATTATTCAGGTAAATAGAGACGGTGAAAATTACGGAAATTCGTGTGTCATTGGTAGAGAACACGATTCTACCATGGATAAATCAAAGAAAGATGAAGTTAGATACAAAATATTTCAGCTGGAAGGGGAGGTCATCGGGATAGTTGACTTGAACATCAACAGATCACCTCCGACTGATGACGATATGGAGGATACTAGATTCCGTAAAACCGCATTATACGAATATAAAGAGGGAGAATGGTCGCCTCTATCGGGAAATTAACTGCAGGCCACTCTTAAAAATATCTGTCAGATCGATTATGATATCTTTCAATACCGATAAGAAATTATTAATAGGTGTAAAAAAGATAAGGAGCCGGATTCTCAGTTAAGGAACGCAGACAAGTTAGAAAAACAAAATAAATTAAAATCGGTGAGGAAAAATGAAAGGACTGATACTTTCTGGAGGCTATGGGACTAGACTACGACCACTAACATATTCTCAGCAAAAGCAATTGATCCCGGTTGCCAACAAACCAGTAATATACTACGCCATAGAAGACATAATCGAATGTGGGATAAAGGAAATCGGCATCATCACGGGACCTAATAGAGATCAGGTTATAGAAACCGTGAACTCTGGAGATTGGGGTGACGTAACCTTTGAGTTCATACATCAAGAAAGCCCGAAGGGTCTAGCTCACACGATCATTGTTGCCGAAGAGCAGGGCTTCTTGGGCGATGAACCCTTCGTTATGTACCTTGGAGACAATATTTTGAGAGAGGGGATACTGAGACATTATGAAGAGTTCGTGGAAAAGGACCATGATTGCAGCATAATGCTTACAGAGGTGTCCAATCCACAGCAGTTCGGTATTGCCAATGTGGATGACAAAGGTAAGTTGATAGACCTGGTAGAAAAGCCGGTTGAACCTCCGACAAATCTAGCCGTCATCGGCATATATTTCTTTAAACCGATCATCCATCAGGCGGTGAGGGATATAACACCATCCTGGAGAAATCAACTGGAGATAGTGGATGCCATCAAATGGCTGTTGGAAAACGACTATGAGATCGGATATCAAGAGGTGAAAGGATGGTGGAAAGACACCGGGATGCCCGAGGATATAATTCACGCCAACCGGCTTATATTGGATGATATAGAACTGGACGTGCCTTCAGATACACCCTCGGATGTCAAGATTGAAGGAAGAGTGAAGATAGGTAAAGACGTGGAATTGAAAAATTCGATCATCAAAGGTCCCGCTGTCATAGGAGATAACGTTAAACTCACAAACACTTTCATCGGACCTTATACCGCCCTGGGCAAATCCTGTGAACTTGAAAACACGGAGATATACGAATCTGTGATACTTCAGGGTTGTAAGATAAAAAACACAGGTAGAATCGTTGAAAGTTTGATAGGTAAGAATGTTATGATCAAAGAAAATATATCTTACCCCTCAGGGCACAAACTTGTGATAGGCGACCAATCCGATCTGTTATTGTAAAGAGGAATGAACATGAAAGTGATGATAACTGGGAATACAGGGTTCATCGGTTCAAACATGGAAAATTTTCTGGCAAAGAAAAGCGATGTCGAGATCATACCTTATTCGCGCAGTAATGGTAAAGATATATTCGATAAAAACACCTTGAAAAATGAGGTTGAAAAGGTGGACCTAGTTATTCACTTCGCTGCCTACGCCAAGCCCGGGCTGAGTATAAAGGAGCCGGAAAAGGCGGTTAAACTAAATGTCGACGGATGTATGAGTGTGCTTGAGGCATGCAGAAAACACGATACACCCATAGTTTATCCCAGCAGTTGCGAGATATACGGTGATTCGTTAAAGCCGATCACGGAAGATTTTCCCTTGAAAGCCCCGAATCCATACTCTGCCTCAAAAGCCGCGGCGGATCAGCTTTGCCATGCATACTATAAAAGCTACGGATTAGGTGTAAAATCCGTAAGATTGTTCAACCCCTATGGTCCGAACCAGCAGATGAACAAGATCATACCAGTATTCTACAAACAGGCGGTCCGGGACAAAGATATTACTGTCTACGGCGATGGTTCGGATACCAGGGATTATGTGTTCGTAGATGATATAGTCAGAGGTCTTTGGGACGCAAGAAAATTGGAACCCGGAGAGATAATAAATCTAGCGACCGGTGTGTCTACAACCAATAAAGAAGTAGCTGAAATGGTGATAAAATATACCGACAGCGATTCCAACATCAATTTTGTTGATTATCCGGAAAACTTTGGAAACATAATCAATCAAGTCGGCAGTGGTGAAAAGGCCAAAAAAATGATGGGATGGGAACCTAAGGTAGACCTGAAAACCGGTCTCAAGAAGACCATCAGCTGGCTGGAGGGGTTATGATGGATGAACAAGAAATAAAGGAAAATATCTTTTCTTTGGTAAAAGAGTACTACGACAAAAAGAAGGGAAAGGAGTACAAGAAGGGAGACAAGATAAACTACGCACAGCCCATATTCGACCACCGGGAGATCAACTCGGTTATAGACGCCTTGTTGAAGGGGTGGTTCGGGATGTCCGATAAAGCAAGGGAGTTTCAAAACAGGATCTCCGAGTACTTAAACGTGCATAAAACATTCCTTGCGAATTCAGGATCATCTGCAAATTTAGTTGCGGTTTCTTCCCTCCTATCTCACAAGCTAGAGGATCCTATAAAAAAGAAGTCGGAAGTTCTAACACCGGCTGTAACATTCCCAACTACCTTGAACCCTATAATACAAAACGGGCTAAAACCGGTTTTGGTAGACGTGGATTTCAATACATTGAATGCGGACCCGGAACAGCTAAAGGAAAACTGTTCCAAAGATACATCCCTAATGTTCTTACCCCATACATTAGGCAATCCCAACGAAATGGACTTGATCATGGATTTGGTTGAGGATTACGACCTATATCTCATAGAGGATAACTGCGATGCCTTTGGCTCGGAGTACGACGGAAAAAAGACTGGAAGTTTTGGAACCATGTCCACACTTTCCTTTTATCCCGCCCACCATATAACCATGGGCGAAGGCGGTGCCATCTCCATAAAAGAAAACGATCTTAAACTGGAACGGGCCATAAGGTCCATAAGAGATTGGGGTAGAGACTGCTGGTGCCAGGGCGACGAACAATCAAAGCTGGGTGCGTGTGGTAAAAGGTTTGACTGGGAAATAGACGGGGAGGCATATGATCATCGTTACATCTACAGCCATATAGGTTACAACCTAAAGCCCACCGAGATCATGGCGGCCATGGGACCGGCTCAAATGGACAGGATAGAATACATGGTATCAAAGAGAAGAAAAAATTACCAATATCTGTATGACAAATTAAAGGAATATGACGACCTTTTGATGATACATACGGCTTATGAAAAATCCAACCCATCCTGGTTCGCTTTCCCCATGACCATACGGGACGAAGCCGGTTTCTCACGGAGAGAGATCACCACGTATCTGGAGGATAAAAATATACAAACACGGCTTATATTCGCCGGAAACATCACCAAACAACCGGCTTATAAATCTGTTGACTTCAAAATACCATTTGATCTAAAAAACAGCAAAAAAGTGATGCATGATTCATTTTTCATCGGCATACATCCCAGCTTGGAAGAAGCGCATCTGGATTATGTTCACGAAGTATTTGAAAGATTTTTCACGGAGGTAAAAGAATGAATAAACTGTTAGTAACCGGCGGAATGGGATTCATAGGAAGCAATTTCATCAGAAAGTATATCGAAAAATATGAGATAGTCAATCTGGATAAATTGACCTATGCTGGAAATCCCGCAAACCTGAAAGATATCGAAGACCACCCCAACTACGAGTTCGTACAGGGTGACATCTGTGATGAAAAAGTGGTTGAGGAGTGTATGGAGAAAGGAGTAGATGCGGTCATCAACTTTGCAGCGGAAACCCATGTAGATAGAAGTATAATGTACGCCGGCGACTTTATACAGACCGATGTTTACGGGTCCTTTGTACTGTTGGAAGCGGCTAAAAAATACGATATAGAACGATTTGTACAGATATCTACAGATGAGGTATACGGAGAGATCGAGGTAGGTAAGTTCACGGAAACCGACCAGCTGAATCCTAGAAATCCCTACAGCGCGTCTAAAACCGGAGCTGATAGATTGGCTTCTTCATACCACAATACATATGGACTGTACACTGTTATCGCCCGACCGTCGAATAATTACGGCCCTTATCAGTATCCTGAAAAGCTGATACCTCTGTTCACAACCAACGCCATAGATGATAAGGAGCTTCCAATTTATGGTGACGGAAGTCAAATCAGAGATTGGTTATTCGTCGAAGATAACTGTGAAGGCATCGAGATGCTGCTTAGAAGAGGAAAGGCCGGCGAGGCTTACAACATAGGAGGAGGGAACGAAAAAACCAATATGGAGATCACTAAAAAGATCCTCGAAGTTACCGGCAAGGACGAATCTTTGATAACTTATGTTGAAGACCGACCCGGTCACGACAAACGATATGCATTGGATAATTCCAAGATAAATAAACTCGGCTGGAAACCTAAGCACGATTTTGAGGAGGCTATGGAAAAGACCATCCGATGGTATATGGAAAACGAGGAATGGTGGAGACCTATCAAATCAGGAGAGTTTAAGGAATATTATAAAGAAAAATACGGCGATCGATAGCGCACATGGTAAAGATTGCCTACTATGTATCCGACCACGGATACGGTCATGCTACAAGGTCCATAGCTATCATCAGAAGATTGATTTCCAGTCTGGAGGATGTAGAGGTCCATATATGCTGTTCAGGCCCGTTATCCTTTATTAAAAGGTCCTTGAAGAAAGAAAATTGTACCTCTTTTCGAGAGGTCGTGAACGATTTCGGATATGTTACCGACAGCGATCTAAGGATATCTCATAGTGCTACAAAGAGGAGATATAATGAATGGATATACTCATGGCATGAGTATATCGAAAAAGAAAGTAGATATTTGATCGAAAACGATGTAGATTTAGTCATCAGTGATATCGCACCTCAGCCCATAATCTCCGCCCACGAGGCCAGCGTCCCTAGTATGGCGATTTCAAATTTTACGTGGTATGAGATTTACAGAGAGCTCTACCAGGATCTGAGGGGGTTAGACAGATTGAAAAAAGCTTACAAAAAAGCAGATGTAGGCTTAATACTGCCCCTTGAAACGGGCATGAGTCCCTTTAAAAAGAAAAAGAAGATAAGCCTGATCTCAAGGGAACCAAAAACCGAATATGCCGAGCTGCGGAGGGTTCTGAAAGTTAGAAAAAATGATATTCTGATATTTTTCGGCCTCGGTAGGTCCATAAAAGACGAAAAAGACGTGAAGGTAAAGATGCCTTTCAAATACTCCGATGTAAAATTCATGACTTTTTCAGGTTACGGTGTTGATTTCAATGATATAACCATACCTGAAGAGGAAACCGAGGGGCAGGATTATCTGAAAGCGGCGGACCTGATATTATCTAAGTTCGGATACGGCGCCGCCTCCGAAGCACTGCGGTGTAAGGTCCCTATGATGTTGACTACCAGGGACATCATAGAGGATAAGAAGGCCGTTGCAAAGTTAGAAAAATATGGTGTTGCAAGGAGGATACGGAAAGAAGCGTTTATCGAGGGATATATGGATATAGACCTTGGAGATTTTATCGCAGAATGCAAAAACAACTATCAAAGCGCTCCGAAAAGGTACACCGGGGACGGAAGGGGCGAAGTGGTGGAAGAAGTGCTGAACTTGATAGATTAAATATCCGCATCGGGCTTTGTGAACCTTCCAAATTTAAACTCACATTTAGACTGCATGGCAGAGCCTACGAGATATCCTCCAATAAGATAGACGACTAAGAACAAGAGCCATAGCACACCTATATCTCCAACTAACGCGGTGAATCCCAATATAGCTGCAAGTGTCACGTCCAGTAAAATAGTTCTTCTGTGATCGATGGCTTTTTCCTTCGTTGCAAAGCGATACATGATAAAGACCTGTGAGGGTATTCCGTATATTAAAAGGAAAAGCAAGAAGTATATATTTCTGAAATCAAGGTAGGCCAGGAAACAGAAAAGTAGGAAAAATATTTTCAAAGCTACACCATAAATAAAATAGAGGTGTGTAGGACTGATCTTCTGGTTATTTCTCACGCCGGTAGCCACCGCTAAACTCCTTACCCCTACGCTCCTATCCGCATCCACGTCTTTAAAGCCGTTCTCCCACTGAGCGAACGCCGTGGGTGCAAATATGACTATACCGATGAAAACCCAGGTGTAATAGGTAGGAAGACCGCCTATGGCGAAGGCGCCGAATAGTACTGTAAACGTGTAAGATATAGAGAAAGAATAATCGTATGATAAAAGATACCTCTTTCCTCCGCTGCCGTACCATACCAAGGACAAATATGAAGGAGGAAAGCACGCCACTGTCAGCAAAAAGTAGTTTAGGTCTATAAAAAAATACAGCAAAAAGGTCATGAGGATCGCGATCAGCGTAGATATATAAACAAAATACTTCGCTTCTTTGAGGGATAAGGTCCCCTCTGTCACCGGGTTTCTGGAGGGTACATATGTGTTGGAATCTAACACCGTGTCCCCTAAAGCGATATGTACATTGAGTGCCATATGAGAAAAGCCTATGAGTATGGTAAAATACACTATATGATACCACTGCAATGAAGCTGTTGATGTAAGGGCGCCGGCCAATAGAATTGTGCCTGAAGTAGTAATCCCTTGAGTCCGACCCATGTCCGCAAAAGCCCTAAGTTTCTCTAACACAATATACCTAAGCAAGGTCTTATTATATAATCGTTACTAATCTACAGAATATCTAGGTGACCATAACCTTTAATAGTAAGAAGCTAAATGGTCCTGGGAATCCTTATTATGAGGTGACAATGCCTCTATAACGATATCCCTCCTAATTCTTATGAGGTGAAAACATGACCACTACTAAAGATATACGGCAAATTTGCGATATGCTAGACCAAATAACAGGGGATACTTCTATTCCTCGGAATATCCGAAATGCAGCGGAACAGTGTGAAAAACTTCTACTAGAATCAGACGACGATATTGATGTAAGGATCGCCTCGTCAATTTTTAAACTAGAAGAAATGGCCGACGACCCGAACATTCCTCTACACGGGCGAACCATGATATGGAACATAATCAGCCGCCTTGAATCCTTAAAACAAAGCAACAATTAGGCACTCTACGTCTCAAACTTTTTTTCCTTATTTATATAACTTTTAAGCTCCGTCTTTAGATTTGATACTTTTAAACGTATCTGGTCGGTGGAGGATATCTCACGGAGAGTTACTGTATCATCTTCAGGAGTATCGTAATCTACGGTTATACAGAAAGGAGTTCCTATTTCATCCTGGCGAGCATATCGTTTGCCTATGGATCCGCTCTTATCCCAAAATGCATAAAAGTCGGAGTTTAAAAATTCATATATCTCCCTGGACCGCTCAAGGAGACCGTCTTTTCTTACCAGCGGAAAGACCGCTACCTGATATGGGGCAATATACCTAGGAAAAGAGATCCAGTCTCTATCGCCGGTTTTGTAACCTTGGTCAAGTAGTGACCATACGTTCCTATCCACGCCGAAGCTGAGTTCCATAACGTGGGGTATCTTTTTTTCTCCGTCTATGGATACGCTCATCCTTTGACCTGATGCCTGTTGATGTTGTGCGAGGTCGTAGTCCCCCCGATAATGCAGCCCGGCGACCTCCTTCCAACCTCCGATGGAATCTATTTTCGCCTCCACGTCAAAATGTATGCGGTTATAGAAGGCCCTCTCCTCCTCGGAGAGTTCACGTAATCTAACGTTGAGCTCCATCTTATCCTTATAGAATTCGAACATCTTTGCCATATGGTACTTGTAGAATTTTGGAAGGTCTTCCAATTCTTTCAGAGGAATATTCCTAGCCTTGTTCCAGTCGGCCCTCAACAACGGTATCTTTCTGCCGCCGAGGGCGTCATATCTATGGTCAAAATCTTTACTATCCGGAATAAAGAATATCTGCAGCTCCGCCTGCTGAAATTCCCGCAGCCTATAAACACCCTGTCGAGGTGATATCTCGTTTCTAAAGGCACTGCCTATGGTCGCCAGACCGAAGGGCAGCTTTCTTCGAAGTGCAATATGTTCTCGATGAAAATTCATGTAGGTACCCTGGGCGGTTTCGGGGCGTAGAAATCCCTTGCGCTCACCTGTCGGTCCTATGTTTAAACCGAACATCATATTAAAATCCATGGGCTCATCCAGCTCTCCGCCGCAATCGGGGCAAGTTACGTTCTCATCTCGGATAAAGGATTCGATCTCCTCTTTATCCATCCACTCCGCCGATTCACCTGTAATATCCTCTAAGAGATGATCGCCTCTATGGCTGTTTCCGCATTTAGTGCATCTTATGAGTACATCAGAGAAATGGTCCACATGCCCGGATGACTCAAGTACCCGATACGGAAGTATGTTGGGGGTGTAAATCATATGATAATTGTCACCAAGTCCTAGGAAATAATCCTTCCAGGCACGTTCCCAATTGTCCTTTAACCGAGCACCTAGATGACCGTAGTCATAGAACCCTGCTTCCCCGCCATATATGTCAGAGCTGGGCCATACGAATCCCCGGCGTTTACATAACGATTCGAGGTCGTCCTTTTCTGCCACGGAAACACCTCATACAAGAGTGGAGATGAGATCCAATTCGTAAACCATGGTATTAAGGATATCCATCTCGTCCACTATGGGCAGTTGTCCAAAATCATTACGGCGCATAATCCGTGCGGCTTTGTACACCTCCATTTTGGAGAAAACTGATATTGGGTCCGAAACCATAGCATCGTGAACAAACAATTCCGGCACATCTATTTTTGATTCCTCGTAATAGAGTTTCATTATGTTTCGAACTCCCTCCCAGGACCAGGTATCTTCATCCTCACCGAGTCCGAGTTCGGATATCACTATTTCTCCGTTGATCTCCGATAGACTAAAAAGATCTCTGTCGGTTATGATACCGATCAATGCGGCATTCTTATCCACTACCGGGAAAGCGTATATCTTGGTCAGCTTCATGGTCTGCAGGGCTACCTTGATGGGAGTTCCTTCATATAAAGGAACACAGGGCCGTGATGCAGCTTCCCCAACAGGTGTTTTTATCTTCTTATTTTCAACATATTTAAGCATGTCCGCAGTGGTCAGTATGCC
Source organism: Thermoplasmata archaeon (assembly GCA_046498385.1). Lineage (GTDB taxonomy): Archaea > Thermoplasmatota > Thermoplasmata > Halarchaeoplasmatales > Halarchaeoplasmataceae > Halarchaeoplasma. Next base: position 13,879 of record JAWOAU010000048.1, read on the forward strand.
AACACAGCGATGTTCTTATGATGCCGAACACCTTTTCATGGAACCACACTGCGTTGTTTTTCATGATGGAAATGAACACCACAGACACCCCGAGCCCCACCAGAAAACGACCGGCAAGCGCCATTTC
>JAWOAU010000064.1:0-12852 GCA_046498385.1 Thermoplasmata archaeon
ACTGGTTCAGGCAGAGGGATCGGTTCACCGGATAATTCTTCTTCACTGTTGAAAAAATGAGGATATGAAGTAGTCTGTACCGTTAACTCGGTCCAGTGACTCGCCTGACCATAGGGATCCACCGATTTTGCAGAGATCTTGTATTCCGTGGCGGGTTCAAGATCGGTAAACTCCAGATCCAAGGTAGGAACGGAGGGATCGTGATCCAGTATGATCGTAGGTTGTAATGGGAAACGCACTTCGTAACTCTGCGCACCTTCCACCTGGGTAAGGTTCACATAGACTGAAGTAGGAAGTGCGGAATGTAATGTGAGCTCGGGCTTCGCCGGAGGATCTGGCAGAAAATTGGCTACCAAGGAGTACCTATTACCCGCCCCAGGAGAATAGGTCCCGTCCTCGTTGTTCTCGAACCTGTGCTCGGCTCCGGTCTCGTCCACATAGGTGATATCAAAACCGTCGAATTCCAGCCTCTGCTCGTAATTGAGCTGCCATCCGGGACCCAGAACTCCCGTACGGTCGCTCTGGCTGTTGTAGGCCCTTCTAGCATAAATACCGAATGAATAGGAATTGAATCCCAGGTCACTTTCCTCCAATAGAAGATTCCCGCAAACGGCGTTCACAGCACTCATACCCTCGTGGTACACGTTGTGCTCTATACGTCCAGTGCCGCCAACGGCATTTTCGATGACCGGATCTAATCCAAAGACCAGGGACCCGGGAGTATTATCATCCGCCGTACCCAGTATGCCGTCTTGTCCTTCGCGGACATAAACCATATCTCCTGTAACATCCTGCCAGCCATCGAAGAGACCGTCTCCGCTGGTATCCGTGGCATAATTATGCGTTATGACCCGTTCCAACTCGATGCTCGCGTAGGATATGTTGAAAGCATTTCCGTTACTCGAGCTGAACACGAAGGGCACTTCCAGGGAATCCTTCGCCGTATTTATGTGGTGTTCAAAGAGATATCGATTGATGGGATTCCATATCTGCCCTATCCTTACGGTCTCGTTGAGGGGCATGGAACCGCGCCAGTTAACAGAGCCGTCACCGCCTATGTCGAGTTCCAGGCCCTCCACGGGTTCGTCCATCGGGCTCAGCTCGATGTATCCTCTCACAGTGGTGTAAATATCGTATTCCGACAGGCTAAGGTTGAGATGTACGGTATCTTCGGTACCTTCCAGGGACGTCCTACCAAAATCTTCATGGGTATACACCATAATATCAGGTTCCACTGGCTCGGTACCCTCGGTCAGATCGGAAAGACCGTCGTCGTCTCCGTCGATCTCGTTGGCAAGTGCCAGTGTGAACAAACTGAAGTGATCGACCGTGGCCCATGTATAGCCCAATTCCACATTTACACCGGTGTATTCGTCCTCCTCCCAATCGGTGATCACTTGCCACTCGTCGTTGGATTCACGGTACATACGGAGGTACGGGTTGTAGGGTTTAGCTCGCTTGTCACGGAACATTATGAGTGCGGTGTAATTGTCCTCGGTTTCCAGCCCTACGTCGATGTACTCTCCTATTGACTGAGGGAATAACTGGAAAAACCCTTCTGCCTCGCTCACCATGGGACTGTTGTGGTCCTCCCCTTCGAAATGAACAGCCACGAGGACCTCTATGTTCTCTCCCACTGATTCCTCGACGATTATATCAGGTTCCTCGAACACCAAGAATTCGTTATCCACTGCGAACTCCAAGGGTGGATAGTCGGGAGGTTCTTCCCAGCTCAACGCAGGGTATGTCACGTTGTCCACGATGTTCCATGTATATTCAGTATCCCGATGATATTTGGTTTCAACAAGGGTCATATCCCAATTCGCATCATCAAAGGTGGTTATGTTCATCATCTCTTCCGTCGTCTTACCCACAGCCCCTCCGGCGGTGCCGGTATGACCGCTGGTTTCAACATCCCAGAAGTTACCGGTCATCTGGTATGAACCCCATGTGTCCACCGTTCCGGCGAACCCACGATCGGTGGGACCGTGAACGCTACCGGTAGAGTAACATCTAATGACCTTTCCCCTGTAGTTTCTTCCAACGAAACCACCTATATGAACGCTTGAACCCGAAGTACGGTTTACCTTTCCTCTGGAATAGGAGTCCGTGACTGTGCTACCGCTTCCCATATAACCCACCGATCCTCCTACGCAACTCAAACCATTTACATCTCCGATGGCAAGTGAGGTGTCTACCGAACTTCCGTCATAGTTATATCCTATCAATCCGCCGACGTAATACCTGCCACTCACATTTCCGGTGGCCTGTGAAGAGAGTACCGCGTCCCGGTTATCTCCGATCAAACCACCTACATGATCCGTTGAACAGACGACATCTCCCGCGGAGGACGCGTTCGACACTGAACCTCCGTTCCAGCCTATCGCTCCTCCTGTGGTATAGTAGCCGCTCACGTTCCCTGTCGAGTAGGCTCTCAAAATACTACCGGAATAATGGCTTCCCACCAGACCTCCCACATAACGATATCCATCCACTTCACCGGATGCATAACTATCCTCTATCACCGTATTTCCCCCTATGGATCGACCAACCAGACCCCCTTGATAGCTTTGGGTTCCAGTTACGGATCCCGCAGCACTGCATTTTGATATCAAACTATCAACATTGTTCTTTCCGACCAGTCCCCCCACACGATACACACCGCTTACCGAGGCAGTGGAGGACGAATATTCCACGGTACCGCCATTGTTTTGGCCGACCAATCCCCCTATCCGATCGTCACCGGAAACGTTTCCGGCGGAATGAGAGTTATTCACCGATCCTTGATTGTTAAATCCTACCAAACCTCCCACATAAGTATCACCGGTTATACAGGTGTTATCAAGGCTTAAATTGGCCACTTTCGATCCGGAACCGGTGGCTCCGAAAAGACCGACATATTCACTACTGGAACGATCGATATACAGTCCGGATATGTTGTAGTTCTTACCGTCGAAACTTCCTGTAAAACTCAATTCAGGGTAACTCCAGGAATAGGTTCCAATGGGTTCGAATCCGTCACCTCCGTTCCAGCTAACCGTCGCAGATGCGTCTATATCATTTGCCAGGGCATAATGAGCACTCAAGTTCCCTTCCATCGCCTGAAGATCATCTACATCCTCTATCAGATAAGGGTCGTTGATCGTTCCACTCCCTCCTCCGAAGGGTGGAGGAGGAGTTGCAGCGGTTATCGATACGCTGAATATACTCACTACGATTATACATATCACAAATCCAATTTTTATCTTTCTTATTCCCATTTTCATATCTCCGGTAGTTTTTACCTATCAGGGAGTTCATCACGTCCGTCCCTGAGATGGGATATCCTTATATATATATATATTTCGGTTGCTTTGCACCATCGTGCAATTAAAAACGGAAGTGTTCTACCTAAATGAATTCCATTGATACCGAACTATCCTTCTTTTTTCTCCACGTCCCTGATCATCACCTTCTTGATCTCCCTGAAGCCGTGCTTGCGGTAGAAGGAGATTCCCCGCTGGTTCGACGAGAGCACCTCGAGTTTCAGGAGGGCGACCCCTTGGGATCTGCAGAATAGCCTCTCGTTCTCTATCAACTCACCGCCGATGCCCTCGCCGAAGTGTTCGGGATGCACAACCAGGCTGATGATCTCCCGTATATCGTCGTTGGTGATGACGTCCCGGTATCCCACCGAGTGAAGAAAGCCCGATATGTATCCGCCGTCCTCCATGACCACCAGCCGGTGCCCCTGCTCCATACCGTTCACGAGGAACTTCTTCAGCGATCCACGGTCCGGTACTATGTCCTCCCTTTCCCAAACAGGTTCCAGAGACATCAATTCCAACTCTGATATCTCGGGTATGTCTTCTTCCCCGGCCTCTCTTATCATTCTTGCCATGATACCGTGGATAAAGTACACAGATGATATTAGTTTAACGGAAGGCTATTAGCAAATAATATATAATCCATCGACGATGGGTACCTGACGATAGGAGAAGCTAGATGAAAACCCTCATCCTTTGCATTGATCGGGACGATGACATAGGTTTGAAAACCGGATTGAAAACGCCCATAATCGGTAGAAAAGCCAATCTTAAAGCAGCCGTTGCTCTGGGACTCAAGGACCCGGAGGATTCGGACACCAACTCCATTTTTTCCGCAATATCCACCTATGATGAGCTGAAAAGCGACGGCGAGGACGTTGAGGTGGCTACGGTATGCGGCTCCCAAAGCATAGGTTACAAGTCCGACCGAGAGCTGAGTATGGAATTGGATAAGGTTTTAGCGGAGGTCCGTCCGGACAGTGTTATTTTAGTATCCGACGGTGCAGAGGACGAGTACGTAACCCCTATCATTTCATCCAAGGTAAATATCTCCCACATAAAAACAGTGTACATAAAGCAGAATAAAAGTGTGGAGAACGTTTATTATATGCTGGTAAAGATCTTTCAGGAAGACAAGGCCAAGAAGAAGATCCTGCTGCCTATATCATTGGCGTTGATGGTGTATGGTCTTTTCGGACTGATCGGCCTAATATCTGATCTAGCCATACACGGCGGAGAGGCGCTAACCCGCCTTCCCGGCTTCGGGCTAGTGATGATATCTTTCATACTAGGTCTGTACATATTCGGCAGGATACACGATTTGGACAGGAGACTCTACCAATACTACAGCAGTTTTAGAAGGGCAGTCAGCACCGCCGCGGTATGGCTCCCTTTCACGATCGTCGGTGTCATCATCGTAATCGCAGGAGTGGTCAATGGATGGAATGCCATCATGAAGGTTGAAGTGGAGGCACCGATAATAATACTCTTGACCTTCTTCCAATCTGTGATCTGGTGGTGGATCGGAGGCATTTTGTTCCACGAACTGGGTCAGGCGCTCCATATGTATCTGACTCAGGGTAAGATCAAACGGTCTTTTTGGGCCGTGGTGAGTTCACTAGTGGCGATCACCTTCATACTATGGGGCACCTTCGGTTACCTCCAAAGGGTGGTGTACGGAGAAGAGGTAACAAGTGTACTCCCCATGGTTGCCATAAATATAGCATTGGGCCTTTCCATCGCTATTTTAGGCGGTCTTACCCACAAAGCGGTTAAAGAAGATGACGGTGAGTGATGGAATTGGATTATCATGAATGGCACCCTATTTACATGAAGATACTGCGGCGGTTCGGTTTTTCACACGGCGAAGATATCAAGTCCGCACACCTGCTGGGTGAACTAAGGGGCAGCGATGGCTTAGCTCCTTTAAAGTCGTTGAAAGGCAAGCGAGTTGAAATTCAAGGACCGTTGATAGAAAAAACATACTCAGACGTATGTATCTCGGCCGGTTCCGCATTATCTGCGGCTTTAAAAAAAGGAGCATCCCCCGATCTGATGGTGACGGACCTAGACGGGGATACACACAAACAGCTTGAAACCAATCTTGAGGGTGTGCCCGCGGTTATACATGCCCACGGTGACAACATGGACCTTGTGAAGAGATGGGCCCAGGAATTCACAGGACACGTTGTATCTACATGTCAATGCCGACCCATAAAAGGAGTATACAACTTTGGGGGATTCACCGACGGCGACCGGGCGGTCTTCATAGCGGACCACTTCGGCGCGGGTGAGATACTGCTGAACGGTTGGGACTTTGAACCTTCCGTGGAAAAGGTAGGCCCGGTCAAACAGGCTAAATTAAGGTGGGCGAAGAGGTTGGTAAAGCTGGTTGATGCCCCTGTAACATGTGTTGATTAACGATTTTCGGAGTCGGTCCACCCTAGGCACGGCGAAAGTCCTTTTTCGATAGGTACTTCAACGGCACAGGGTATTTCGTAGGGGTGTATATCCCTCAAAGTTTCGATCATGTCGTCGACAAGTTCCTTTTTAGTCTTCAGTAGCACCGCGATCTCTTTTTCTCTATTCACCTCGTTTTCTCAGCGATAGGTAGAACACATCTCGAACGCATCGGCGCAGGCGGCCAACCTTTTTTCTATCAATCCTTTGGCGATACTATCCGCTCTATCTAGGCTGTCGATGGTGGTGTATACGATGGAATACGTGTTGACAACCATCTCCTTCGACCCCTTCACTGTTATTCTCACCATCCCGTTTTCGGGATACCTTTAAATACAAGGCTTAAAATTGTAAAGAAACTCAGGTGATGGAGATCAATATGCAAGGGGAGTCTAAAGTACAGCTAGAAAAGATGACAGAGTGCCCAGAATGTAATAGCGAGCATATATCCAAAGATTACGGTCGGGGTGAAATCATATGTGAGAAGTGCGGACTGGTGCTAGATGATTATTATATAGACGAGGGTCCCGAATGGAGGGCCTTTGACAGTGCTCAAAGGCAAAACAGGGCCAGGACCGGCGCACCTATGAACTACATGACCCACGACAAAGGACTCTCTACACACATTTCATGGAAAAATAAGGATGCGTACGGCAGGACCATCCCTCATAAAAACCGAGGCCAGGTATACCGGGTAAGAAAATGGCACCGCCGTATAAGGATATCAAACGCTTCGGAGCGCAACCTTGCTTCAGCCCTCCGGGAGCTTGACAGATTATCTTCTAACATGGGATTACCTAGAAGTATACGTGAGACCGCCGCCATGATATATCGTCAGGCGGTAGAAAAGAACCTTATAAGGGGGAGGAGCATAGAAACGGTAATAGCCTCTTCCCTTTATGCAGGGTGCAGGAAGTGTGACGTTCCCCGTACATTAACTGAGGTGGCTAAAGCATCGGAGATAGACGAAAAACAGATCGGTCGGGCTTACCGGTTCCTCTCCAGGGAACTCGAGTTGAAGCTGATGCCCACCCGGCCCGAGGAATATATAAATAGGTTCTGTAGCAAGTTGGAACTAGGTAGGAACGTGGTGGCTCGGGGCGAGGATGTGATCTCTCAGGCAAATGATCTAGGTCTTACCTCGGGCAAGGGCCCTACAGGCGTGGCCGCAGCGGCCATCTACATCGCATCCATAGTCGAGGGCACACCGAGGACCCAGCGGGCGATATCCGAGGTGGCAGGGGTCACGGAGGTAACCATCCGGAACCGCTACAAGGAGATAGCGGAAAAAACAGGGATAGAGGTCAATCCCTGAACCTTCGATAGATTTATTATGGCCTAATCGATAGGGTTTTAGCAGGAGGTCAATGTGGTACGAATAAGGCTGGATGAGATGAAAACTGTGCTAAGAAAGGTGCTAGCACAAAAGGACATCAGTGAGGAAAGGGCCGGCGAGATAGCGGTGAAGGTGATGTCCTTATTTGGCTATGATACTACTATAACTGATAATTTACTCTGTAAAGATGAGCGTGATCTTTTTTACCTGCTAGAAGAATTTGATATAGTAACTGCCGAGGAGGAGGCCGCTATTTTACCCAGCGGCAAAAGATGGAGGATACATTACTGGCGGCTCAAGGAAAACAAGATACGGAGTATCTTAGAAGAAAGGGAGGCGGAAGAAACTGAAAAAGAGGAAGAGCAGGACGTATACGACAAACTCTCTGAAAGTGTTTGGAAAAGGGCCGGGTGATACGATCTTATCTCTGAGGAAAAAGGATCTAGAGATATGGTTGGAGCATATACCGCCGCATAAAAACCCGGATCCACGCCTCGAGCAGTATTCAACTCCGGCCACCGTAGCCGCGGATATCCTTTTTACAGCCTATACCTTTGATGATATCTATCAAAAAAAAATCGCAGACCTAGGTTGCGGTACAGGCATATTCGCGATAGGCGCAGCTTACATAGGCGCAGAAAAAGCATACGGGGTCGATATAGACGATGACTCCATATCCTCTGCCAAAAAGACCGCTGATAAATTAGGTCTGTCGGAAAGGTGTCAATTTACAGTTTCCCCTATTGAAACGTTCAACCAAAAGGCGGATACGGTCATAATGAATCCACCCTTTGGATCCCAGAGTAAAGGTGCGGATATTCCCTTTTTAGAAAATGCGTTTCAAGTGGCACCGAGGGTTTACACCCTGCATAATGCAAAAGGTGAAGAGTACGTCCGCGGACATATCCAAGGAAGCGGATACCGCATACTCGGGGAAAAAAGATATATGTTTCCAGTGAATAGGACATTCAGTTTCCATAGGAAAAAGAGAAAGGAATTTGAAACAGTATTGTTAATATGCGAGAGGAATTAAAATGAAAAAATCAAAGGACGAACTGGTCATTCCAGGCGATGAAGTGGGCACCCACGAGGAATGGATGCCCGGAAAAGGAACCTACGAAGAAAAAGGTATCATATATGCAAAGAGTTTCGGCAGGGTAGAGTACGACGAAGACAAGTTGGAAGCAAGGGTCAAGCCCTTTAACCCGGTGACAGAGGTGAAAGAGGGTGATATAATATACGGCACTATACGTGACCGGAGAAAGTCCATAACCACGTTAGATATTGCAATGGTCGAGGGCAGCACACGGGGTATTGCCATGGATATGGAAGGCACACTCCACATCTCTAAAATATCTGACGATTATACGGAAAATATAAAGGACAAATATCTTAAAGGCGACGTGGTGCGTGCCAAAGTTACTCAGACGTCTCCCTCCATACAGCTGACCACCATGGGATCGGATCTAGGCGTCGTTAGAGGATATTGCTACAACTGCAGAAGGGGTATGGAACGAACGGGAGATACCCTTTACTGTCCTCATTGTGACCGAAGAGAAACCAGAAAGTTATCTAAGCTGTATGGACGTATAACCCTCAAGAGCAAATAAAGGTGAACACAAATTGTCAAAAAGCAACAAAACCCTGGTTGCCATCGAAGAAAAGAGGAAATGGAAGATGCGTGAAAAGGAGCTGCTCAAGCGCATAGAAGCGGTAAACAATGAAAAAAAGAGATATATTGAGCGGATAAAGGTACTCAAAGAAGAGATGAAGGAATGTGATTCGAGCATCTTTGCCATGTCAAAGGCGACCCGGGATATACCTCACGATACAAAAAGGGTCGATGATATCATAAGGTGATAATTTTTGGATGAACGGGTCGTGCAGGGTTTAAAGGAAAGGAAACGTGAGATAAGGAGCAGGATAGAGATACTTCAAAAGCGGGTGGACGAACTCGAAGATGAAGAAGAACGCCTTTCCAACGAACTGGAGCGGGTTAGGAATTATGTAGTTTATTACGGTTCATTGGTTTCAGATATGAAAAGGCATATGCAGGGCCGCGGAAGCATCGATATCTTTGAATTTCTTTGAATTTCCTGGTCAAAGCTTAAATATACAAGACCTATTTAACAGTAAACAAAGATATCAAAAAATAGGCAGGAGCGTGTAACTATCAATATAAAACCAGAAATTCAGGGGATATTTGAGAAACATTATGATGATATAGTGGAAGCCATGGTATTGGTGTCAAAAAATGGTATACCGTTGACCACGATTTCGAAAGAAAGCGGTAAAAACGAAAGTTTTAGTGCCCTTACCGCCACTATCTTCGGAGCGTCGGACGTAGTTTTTACCAGCTTTGATAAAAGCAGCCCGACCATGATCGAGGTGGACTCCAACGACGATATTTTATTTATAAAGGGCGTCGGCAAGAGCACGGTGTTTGCCGTAATAGGTCCGTCATCAAAAAAATCATCGTTGAAAGCTATAATGGATGGGGTAACGAAAGACATTGAGAATTCAAGTAGCTTTAAAGGTAAATAAGAGGTGTGATACATGGAAGCATCTAAAGAATCAAAAACGGAAAAAAAAGGTAAACAATCACTAAAATCCAAGGGCGGTATGGCCATACCTCCGGAGGTTATAGACTTCATAAGCCGCAAAGACGGTTCTTCCCTTCTTGTTAAAGGAACTGCAGGTACCGGTAAAACGACCCTTTCTTTACAGTTTATAGAGGAGGTAGGAGATCCCGATAGAAGTTTTTACCTTTCCACAAGAGTATCTGATCAGAGTCTCTACAATCAATTTCCATGGCTTGAAGAAAAGGAGATGAAAAATCGCATAGTCGATTCCAGCAAGCTGTTCCTAGAGGCTATTTATGAGGAGGAAGAAGAAGAGGAAACGGAGCTCCCCGAGGCAGAGAAGAAAAAATTGGAATCCGCAAAAAAATTCCTTGGAAGTATCGATGATGATACGATCCCTACAGAGGTGGACCGCACCCTTTTAAGGCAAATTGATCGAAAGATTCCTGATTTGGAAAGGGTATACGATAGAATCAACAGCATCCTTCCCGAAAGGACCATGTTGATCATCGACAGCGTGGAGGGTTTAACACACAAATACGGCTTGGGCCCTGAGACGTTCATAATGACCCTTCAAAAGGACTTGGTAGAGAATTCTAACACAAACCTCATCCTTGTACTTGAAAAGGAGGAAGCTAGAGAGCTCGAATACCTTGTCGACGGTGTAGTCAAATTGAACCGCTTCCATCTTGAAAATAGAGATGTCAGGGAGATCAGACTTTTAAAACTCAGAGGGGTCGGTATCCAGCAGCCCGGGTACCTCATGACCCTGGACGGCGGACGGTTCACTTGCTTCGAACCCTTCCGCTCACTAGTGGATAAACATACGGAATGGATGCCCATACAAGGCACCGAAGACAAGTACAGTACGGGTAGTAAGGATCTTGATATTTTACTGGACGGTGGATTTGCAAAGGGTAGTTACAACGTATTCGAGGTTCAGGAGAATGTAAGCACCGAGGAGTACTTTTCAGTACTGCGCCCCATTTTCCTCAACACACTTTCCGAGGGCATGGGCGTGCTCGCTATATTATCCGGGGGCACTCATCCCGATAATTTAAGAAGGGATTTGATCCGGTTCGTGCCTTCGAAAAAGTTCGATAGCAAATTCCGCATAGTCGACTATTTTTCACCCCATACCAACAAACCCTACATGATGGCGTTGGGCGGTAGAAAGAGAGACGAAGTTGGTAAGATATACAACAGGCACATCAGCGATATCAGCGACGAAGGCAGGTCACCCATACTTGATTACACAGGTTTCGATACCCTGGAATATCTCATGGGTAACGAGATAGCTATCAAGGACCTCCTGGAAGCGGTGGCGAATACCAAGGTGTCCCATAACTTAGGCATAGGTATAATCAAACACGGTTTGAAGCTTACCAGCGAGATAAAAAACATGTCCGACAATTACTTTGTGATCACCAGCATAAACAACACACCCTGTATCTATGGTATAAAACCAAAAACAGGACTATATGCCATAATAACCGACCCGGTCAAGGGAATACCATACATCTCCCTTATACCTATACGCTGAACATCAGTGACCGTGTTTTCCTTTTAAGGGAACAAAGAGGACACCACCCAGGTTCTCCTTTTTTAATTTATTTTCTTTCTTTGTTATCCTTATCAGATTTTGATAATACTCCCCACCGATGGGTATCAGCATCTTACCACCGCGATTTAGCTGCTTGATCAATGGTTCAGGTATGGACGGTGCACCGCAGGCAACAGATATTCTATGATAGGGTCCCCCTTCTTCATAACCCTCTGAGCCGTCCCCGATTACAATTTTTACGTTGTTGTAATCGAGCTCATCCAGTACCCGTTTCCCCCTTTCAGCGAGTTCGGGAAGGATTTCCATAGAAACAACGTCACCTTCCTCACCCACTATCCGAGAGATCACCGCCGCATGATAACCTCTTCCTCCCCCTACCTCGAGGACCTTCATACCCGCTTTTAGATCCAAACCCTCCACCATCATTGCAACCATGTGTGGTGCCGAGATAGTTTGCCCTCCGCCTATCGGGAGGGGCGAATCAACGTATGCTCTGTGGGACAACTGCTCAGGCAAAAAAAGGTGTCTAGGCACGGTCTCCATGGCCTCAGCCACTTTTTTAGTTTTCACGTACCCTGTTCTTTTAAGACGTTTTACCATTTTTTTTCTGTCCCTCGCTTTTTCACCGTTCATCTTTTCACTACTACTTTAATGCCCTTGCCGCTTATATCTTTTTTTCTTGCATGGTTGTTATATACCGGTAAATAAATTCCTTAAACGGTGCTTTGAGATGACAGATATACCGAAAACACATCCACGATACGAGTCCCTGCGGGTGAGAGAACTCCTTGTGAAGGGAGTTGAATCCGGTATCGCCTCTAAGGCCGGGCTAATAGCCCACGGCAGGGGCGAGGCATTCGATTACATTCTCGGAGAGAAAACCATAGAGCTATCCGAAAAGGCGGAGCAGGCGGCACTTGCAGTGCTTTTCTCCGCCCGGAACCCGGTGATATCGGTCAACGGGAACGTGGCGGCCCTGGTTCCCGGGGAAACGGTGCGGCTCGCGGAAAGAGTGGATGCCAAAATAGAGGTGAACCTGTTTCACCGTACCGAACAGCGGATGCGGCGCATCTCTTCCACATTAGCAGAGCACGGTGCCCGGGATGTACTCGGTCTCGAACCGGATGCCAGCATACCGGGCTTGGATCATGCCCGGGGGCTGTGCACCGAGCAAGGGATATACACCGCAGACGTGGTCCTGGTACCCCTGGAGGACGGTGACCGCGCCCAGGCGCTCTCCCGCATGGGAAAGAAGGTGATCACGGTGGATCTGAACCCGTTATCACGAACGGCCCGGACAGCGGATATCACCATCGTGGACAATATTACAAGGGCCTTCCCCAACATACTGGAGCTGGAACCCTCGGATGCAGATTTCCACAACGAGAAGAATCTATCGGGCATACTGAAATACATGTCGGAAGCACTGCTTGACATGTGATTTTTTCCATTCTCGACGGAAAAACACAATAATAACCTGTTTCATAGGGCCCCGGTAGCATGTTGGATATCATAAAGAAAGGCGTAAAAAGACTGCAGTGGGCCAGGGAACACATGAAGGTACTGGGAGAGGTCAGGGAGCGTGTGAAGGATAGAGGTACTCTT
>JAWOAU010000100.1:0-7029 GCA_046498385.1 Thermoplasmata archaeon
CCCACATCCACACCAGGGGTGGAAGTTATACCTGTTAGAGGGATGTTAGCGAGGATGACAGCAAAGCCGATGGGGGCCAGTAAAAGGGGTTCCATCTCCTTGGCTATACCCAAGTAAATCAGTAATAGGCCCACGCCGATCATAGCCACGTTCTGCCATGTTAAGGCAAATAGGGCTATATCTATCACGTAGAGCCACCCCTGGATCGAATGGCGGCTACTATGGCGGCCACCTTTTCCTTTTCCTCATTTTCCTTTAAAATGTATTTATTGATTATCCAGGTGAACAGGTATGTGGATGCCGTGAGTATACCAAGGGTCACGAAAACCACGCCTAGACCTATTATGACAACTTCTATAGAGTTCATATTATTCTACCATCGTTGCTATGGGGTCCGATTCCTCCACATCCTGTCCTTTTTGAACAAAGATGTCTTTTATGATGCCGTTCTTCGGTGCAGGGACATCGTTCTCCATCTTCATGGCCTCCAGAATAACTATAGGGTCTCCGGCCTTCACCTTCTCCCCTGGGCTGACTTTTATATCCAATATGGTGCCGAGCATGGGCGATTCTATCTTGATCTCTTGACCAGAGGGAGACGCCTCTTTTTTCTTTGTACCTATCTCCTCGGAACCACCTTCGTCCGGGAACAGTACGGATATGCTGTACCTCTTACCATCCACTACAACGGTATCCTCGCGATGCATCTTAACGTCGTAGTTCTTACCATCCACCCTTACTTTACCTTCGTAGGGATACTCGACCTTCCTCACCACTTCTTCCTTTTCCTTTGGTTTTTTCAGAGGCAGCTGGTCAGATGTGAACTCAGCCTCAACGTCGCCTTTAAGGAATTTCAAACCGATATCGGGATAGATGGCATAGGTGAGTACGTCTTCAGGCTTACGCATAAATCCCATCTCTTCCAGTTCATCCTTTCTCTTCTTGAAGAGAGGTTCCAGTAGGCTGGCGGGCCTTTCATCTATCACCTCGTCTTTCCAGTTCGAACCCAGTATCTTCTCGTACATCTCCTCGGATATCTCGCCGGGGGGTCTGCCGTACATGCCCCTGAAGTATTGTTTTGTATCGTTAGTTATCCTTTTATATCTACCGAAGAGAACATTCATTACGGACTGAACACCCACTATCTGAGAAGATGGTGTTACCAGGGGAGGATATCCGAAGTCCTCTCTCACCCGAGGGACTTCTTTAAGTACTTCATCATACTTGTTTCCAGCCCCCTGCTCCTCCAGTTGAAACACCAGGTTCGAGAGCATACCGCCGGGTATCTGGTGAACGGTTACGGACGGATCTATCCTCATGGTGGTCTCCCTGTGAAGGTGGCTGTATTTTTTCCAAACCTCTTTGAAATAATCTCTTATATCCATCAAAAGATCGATGTCATAGCCCGTGTCGAACTCCGTGTCCTCAAGTGCGGCGACGACGGACTCGGTAGGCGGCTGCCCGGTACTGCCGGTGAGTGGCGAAAAAGAGGTATCGAGAATATCGACGCCGGCGTCGCATGCCCTCATATAAGACAGTCCGCTCATGCCGGATGTGTTATGACTGTGCAGATCGATGGGGATCTTGATTCCCGCATCCTTGCAACCTTTGATTATATCGTAGGCCCTGGTGGGCGATATCATACCCGCCATGTCCTTGATGCACAGTGAATCACAGCCCATCTTTTCCAGTTTTTTAAAGTCGTCCACGTACCTCTCGACGGTGTGCACGGGGGATATGGTGTAACAAAGGGAGCCCTGAACGTACCCTCCCGCCTTCCTGGCGGTTTCGATGGGGACCCTCATGTTCCGTAGGTCGTTGAGTGCGTCGAATATTCTGAAGTTGTCACAGCCGTTCTTGTGGGCGTAATAAATGAATTTCTTCACTATGTCATCGGGAAAATTACGGTATGCCACTATGTTCATGGCCCTCTCCAGCATCTGCAAAGGTGTGTTTGGTAAATGTTCACTGAGTGTTCTCAATCTCTCCCACGGATCCTCGTTCAAATATCGTATGCATGCATCGAAGGTGGCCCCGCCCCATACCTCCAGGGAATGAAAGCCGATCTCGTCCATCTTCGAGCATATCGGGATCATGTCCTCCGTCCTGAGCCTGGTGGCCAGGACGGACTGGTGTGCGTCCCTCAACGTTTGGTCATGGAGTTGTACCATATATTTTACCTCCTCGATTGTTCTTTCAGGGAACAACGAGTAGTTGAGTCGTTAAATGTAAGTCGTCTATATATTCTTTGGTCTCAAAAATCATCATTCCGTCCACCTTGTAAGGAACGCACCGAGGACGAAAAGGACCGCTGCGATGATGAAAATTACAGCGGTGTTGGTTATCGCCCCGGACCAGTTTTCGTATATCATCGCATCCCTGAGACCTTCGTTCACGTAGTAAAGGGGAAGAACCCTTGCTATCTCCCTGAGATATCCCGGCATCACTTCAAGGGGAAAGAACGTACCTGCCAGGAACATCTGTGGAAACGTTATGGCACCTGCGGCGGAATCCGCGGTCTCCTCCTCGTTCACGAACCGGGATATGAGCATGCCCATGCCTGAAAAGGCGAAGGCCGCCGAGATAACTATGACGAACAGGTAGATGTTGATGTTCACGCTTATGCTCCAGACCGTCACACCGACCAGTATTATGAGGAAGGTCGAAACGAAGGAGATGAAGGTCATGAATAACATCTTTGAAACCAGGTATTCCCAGCGCGAGAAGGGAGTGGTGGAAAGCTTCCTGAGTATACCCCACTTCCTGTATTTCGTGTTCCTGAATATGGTGCCGTATATAGAGGACGTCATCACTGTGATACCGATGACACCTGGCATGAAGAAGTCGATGAACTTGAATTCCTTTGTAGTGATGGTGTCTTCCTGGTAGATCAGTACGTCCCTTCCACCGGTTATTTCCATGTTCCATCCCTGCAAAGTACCTGCCACCACCCCCCGTATTATACCGTTCACCGATTCCCGGGTGGGATCGAGGGAAAGGACAACGGGCAGGGACTCGTTGGATCCCTGGTAAGCTTCTTGAACGGTGTTTTGGAATCCCTGGGGAACGATGAGGGCCGCCCGTATGTTGTTGTCGGATATGTAATCCTGGGCATCGACGTCGCCGGGTATGGTTTCCACATTCAGCCGTTCTTCCAGTGATAAGACGAAATCTTCCGACATTGGTGTTCCGTCGAGATCCTGCACGTAAAGGGTCACGGTAACATCACCCTGGCCCTGGTAGATCGCACCGAATATGAGCATCAACAGCACCGGGAAGGCGATGGCCCAGAACACAGTACCCTTGGAACGATACCACATCCTCAGATTCGCCATAAAATCCGTGAGGATGGCCTTTGGGTTCAAGCCTCGTCACCCCCTTCTAGGGTGGTGCCGGTGAGGTTCAGGAAAACCTCCTCCAGGTTTGCCCGTCTTACCTCCATGCTCTCGAGCTTGGTACCCGCCCTGGTGGCTTCCTCTAGAATACGGGATATCTCTTGGATATGTTCAACTTTGAATGAGAGCGTACCGTTTGAACTGCTCTTTCCGTTGATTTTCATCCCGGAGGTATCGCTCCCGTGTAGTTTTACCGTATAACCATCACCGTACCTGGATATCAGGCCGTGGGTGCTGCCCTTGGCTACTATGTTCCCGTGGTGTATTATGGCAACCCGATCGGCGAGATATTCCGCCTCTTCCATGTAGTGTGTGGTCAGGAATATGGTCTTACCCTCCTTTTTCAGGCTCTTTATGGCCTTCCACACGCCCCTCCTGGCCCGGGGGTCCAATCCGGTGGTGGGCTCGTCAAGGAAGATCAGGTCCGGGTCGTTGACCAGGGCCATGGCCACCCCGACGCGCTGCTTCAGGCCACCGGAAAGGTTCATGTAAAGCTCATCTCTCTTATCCTCCAGCTCCATGAGAGAGATTATGTCGTCTATGTCCCGATTGCGCTTATAGAAGGACGCATAGTACTTCAACGTCTCTTTAACGGTGAGGCGCTCCAGGGAACGGTACTCCTGGGGCAGAACTCCTATCCGCTCCCTGATGTTCTTTGAACTTCGGGAGAATTTCTCTCCGAATAGTCGGACGGTTCCAGAGGTAGGGCTTCTGATACCCTCGCAAATCTCCACCGTTGTTGTTTTTCCGGCACCGTTGGGTCCCACAAAGGCGAATATCTCTCCCCTGTGTATGGTAATTGATATGTTGTTGACTGCAACCAGCCCGCCGTATTTTTTTCGGAGCTTCCTTATCTCGATCACGGGTTCCATATGATACCACCTTGGGATTGGAGGAAATTTTATCTTTACCTTATAAAGCTTCCCGTATCTTCGTTACCAAATCCTTGAAACAGTCTTCGCATATGGCACGGTCGCCGATCTTGGTATATTCTTTGATCCAATTGCCGCAAAAGTGGCATCTGTCTGAGTCAAGAGGCATGTTCTATCACTATGCCGGTTAAGGTATAACCGAGGATAAATCTTTCCTTAAAAAAACATTTATTACCCCGTTGTCCGGTGACACCCTAATGAGCTCCCCTGAGATAAAGGAATATAGCGACGATATAATCCTAGCAGGATTGGACTATCTGGGAGATGATATTCTAGAGGAGGAGCTTTTAGAGTGGGTAAGTGAGTACCGCCCTAAGACGGTGGCCTTCGCTCTCTGTGACAAACGATTCGAAGCTCTGGGTGGCAGAGATTGGGATGAACAGCCTCTACTCCCTTCCTACAAGGAAGGAAAAACAGGGGTCCTTATATATCAGGCGTTCACCGAGGCACTGAGGGAAAACTTGCGGAGATTTAAGGATATCAGTGCCGAGACCAACGTAGCCCGCCTGGTTCCCTTCGCCGACGAGTTGGATGTGGATGTAGAGCTGATCGATCGGGATATCTCCCTTACCTTGGGGAGGGCCTTCAAGGTGATGAAGCCCGGGGAGAAATTAAAGATGTTCTGGTACCTTAAATCCACCATGCTCACCTTTTCCGATGAAAAAAGGAAGAAAAGTGTGGATAAGATGGAGAAACACGACGACCTTGTAGGGGGTGTGATCGAAAGGGTGTCTAACTTCGCACCGGGTGTCGCCCGGGTGGCGAGTAAGGAACGTGAGGAATACATGGGTAAAAAAATATACGAATCATCTAAAGAAGGACGGGTACTCGCTCTAGTCCCTATGAGCAAGATGGAACCGGTCATGAAAGAAATAGATGACGCGGTCGTGGAAGAAAAGTCCAAAGGGGAGCACAGCGGTTTTGAACATCTGGAGAGGATAAGTAAAAAGTTTTATACCAAGGGCCTAAAATTCATATCGCCGGCATTTTTCATCTCTCTGGCAATATATCTCTTCATATTCTCAGACACTCTTAACTTCTGGAGAGCGCTACAGTACTGGTTCCTGGCCATAGGAGGTATGGCTGCACTAGGAGCTCTTTTGGGCAGGGGGCACCCTATTTCGGTGCTAACCTCCTTTTTGCTCGCCCCTGTAATGGCCCTTACGCTGATTGGACCGGGTTGGATAGCGGGTTACGTGGAGTTGAAGGTGAGAAACCCCTCCATCGCAGACCTTAAATCTCTCACCTCCAGTGAATCAACCAATGAGTTTCTGTCAAACAACATCATCAGGGTATTCACCGTTGGAATATTTTCCAACATTTTTACATGGATGGGAATAGGAATAGTCCTGCCCTTGCTCCTGAAGTTCGTGGGGTGATATGATGGATGAGACAAGTTTTACTAAGAAGGTTTTCCAAGGTATCGCGATGGGTCTGGCCAACGTGGTACCAGGTATTTCCGGGGGTACCATGGCATTGATCATGGATATCTACAAAAGACTCATACACTCGATCAACACCCTACCTTTGACTTTACCCATTAAACTCCTGAAGGGTGAGAATGTGAAGGAGGATTGGAAACAAATAGACTTCCGTTTCTTGATACCCGTGGCCCTGGGGGTTATGATATCTACGCTGTTACTAGCCAGGGTCATGGAATATTTCTTGGATCAATATTCAACTCCAGCTTACTCTTTCTTCATCGGTCTGATACTAGCATCCTTGATCGTTGTTTACAAACACATAGAGCCCCTGGGCATTACGGAGATATGTGCAGGAGTGATGGGTTTTCTCTTCGTATTCTTTATGATGGGGGGAAACGGGATTGACGGTGCACATACACCTCTTTCGATATTTCTGGCAGGGATATTTTCCATAGCATCCATGATATTGCCAGGGATATCGGGCTCCATGGTACTGGTCCTCGTGGGTGAATATCATTTTATGTTACATGCGTTGAATTCATTGGAGCTCGTAACCATCACGATATTCATCTTCGGTGGTCTAGTAGGTTTATTTGGCCTATCAAAAATCTTGGAATACCTACTGAGACGTTCAACATCGATTACCATGGCCTTTCTCTTCGGACTGGTATTCGGAGGGCTGAGGATACCTTTGGAAAAGGCTGCGGAAGGTGATATCTACATTCCCTTTATTGTAATACCCGCAGCCCTGGGTGCCGTTCTCCTACTGATAATGGAGTACTACGGCAGCAGAGTCACATACGATTAAAACCACGGCCAATCCATTTTACTATGGATTTGGTTATGTAGTGTATTGAATCCGCTGAAGAACGGTGGGACCCGTCTACGTTGGTTCTTCCATTTTTGATCTCATTTATAAGTTCCTGCCACGAACTAACTTTTTTGACAATCGTGTAACCTGCTCCCACGTATTCCACTTTGTGTGCATCGCTGCCGCCGATGACCGGAAGGTTGAGGTCCACGGCTAACTTCTGGGCCTTTAGATTACTTTTGAGAGGCGTCCTTGCATTCAATCCCTCTATAGCCCCCCATTCATTTTTGCGCACCTCGGTTTCACCTATACCCGACCAGAACCGGTAAGGGTGCATCGCCACCGGTAGTCCGTTTAGTTCCAGGATTCGCCTTATGGCGGTCCTGACGTCGGGCTGTTCGCCCATGCTCTCCTCGATACCAAGAGCACCAACGTGACCTGCCGGCGTGCTGACCTCAACCCCTGGT
>JAWOAU010000035.1:0-3671 GCA_046498385.1 Thermoplasmata archaeon
TGGTCTCCGTGGGTGATGAGGTCGAGGAGGGTGACGACATCTTGGTGGTGGAGACCGATAAGGCCTCCGTTGAGATCCCCTCGCCCTACAGTGGCGAGATCACGGGGATCGAAGTCGAACCCGGCGATCTCGATAGTGCCAGTACTTGAGGAGGAAGGCTCCATAGACTGTTTCGATGTTCATGATGGAAATGTGATATATGTTGGTCTAAGAGGACTCCGTCCGCAGGAGCTTTACGGTCTTGACGGAAGGATAACCGACTTCAACGACTTGGACTTGAAATTATCCGAACCGGAGTACTTCCAGGTGGACTCCGAAGGCAGGATGATAGATGCCTGGGTCATGAAACCCGTGGGTCATGAGAAGGGAAAGAAGTATCCCACGATTCTGGAGATACACGGGTGCCCGAAGTGCGTTTACGGTACCGTGCATTTCAACGAGATGCAGCTCCTGGCGAATAATGGGTATGCGGTGGTGTTCAGCAACCCCTCTGGCAGCTCCGGTAACGGTGATGAGTTCGCGGATATCAGAGGGGTTTACGGTGGGCCTGATTATGAGGATCTTATGAACGTCATGGATACTGCCGTTGAAAAGTATGACTTCATAGATAAAAGCAGATTGGGGGTGGCTGGAGGTTCCTACGGAGGCTTCATGACCAACTGGGTCATAGGACACACGGACCGGTTCGCCGCCGCCGTGTCTTTCAGAAGCATCGCCAACTGGATCTCCAAATTCGGCACCACGGACATCGGTTATTATTTTGTTAAAGACCAGAATCAGGCTGATCCCTGGTCTGACTTTGAACAGCTTTGGGACAGATCACCGATGAAGTACGCCGATAAGGCGACGACCCCGACACTGTTCATACAATCGAGGAAGGACTATAGGTGCTGGGAAGCAGAAGCTATACAGATGTTCACCTCCCTGAAATATCATGGCATCGACTCGAAACTAGTTCTGTTCGAGGGCGAAAATCACGGCCTTTCAAGAGAGGGAAAACCCAAACAGAGGATGAAGCGGCTGGAGTTTACTCTGGAATGGTTCGACAAATATCTGAAGACGAGTAATCCCGAGTAAAGCTATATCCTTTTGTGAACACTAGCAAAGTTTTAAATCGTTTTCACACAGTATTGTAAAATCCATGGACTACGAGAAACCATCCGATCCGGAGCTTAGGAAAAAGTTAACAGCTGAACAGTACAAGGTAACCCAGCAGGAAGGTACCGAACCCCCCTTCGAAAATCGATACTGGGATAATGAAGAGGAAGGGATCTACGTGGACGTGGTTTCGGGCGAGGTGCTGTTCAGCTCCAAGGATAAGTACGACTCGGGGTGCGGCTGGCCCAGCTTCACCAGGACTCTAGAACCGGACAACATAGTTACCAAAAAGGGATTGATCGACCGACGGACGGAGGTTAGGAGCAGACACGCCGATTCCCACCTGGGACACCTTTTCAACGACGGCCCCGCGCCCACGGGAACAAGATACTGCATGAATTCGGCAGCCCTCAGATTCATACCCAAGGACAAACTGAAAGAGGAGGGTTATGAAGAGTACCTCGAACTGTTCGATCTTTGAGTGTATCGTTCCGTAATTATTTCGCGTTCACTGGACATTGGTGTCTATTCTATTCTGCCCTCGGTTTTTGAAATATCTTCAGAAAACCACCGCATAAACCAATCGTAAAGTGGTTTTGATACTGGATAATGCAAGATATCATCATGTCACACTGCATAAGCTGTAGCGTGATGCATGTAATAATCGATTCATGCTTGATCAACTTCCAGCATATAGTTCGGTATTGACAAGAAGGTCTTCCACACATAACCACTACTTCCCCGATCTAGACTTCATCAACAATGCGGTGGAACCTCAATTTGATCTATGGGGATATGGAATTGAAAACCTGAGAAAGCGATGCGCAACTAATTAGGACACCATGTATAATTTCTGAGTACGACATAATAAAAAGTTTCGAAAAGGAAGCATAGCTTTAAATACCTCAATGGAAGATATCATCTACTGGTGTAAACCAAAATGAAAAAAGGTCCAATCGTCACCATCGGTGGTAATGTACCTCTTAGTCCGGAAGACGCGATTTTGCTTGAAATTGTTCAATTGGCAAATGACATAGCTAAGGGCAAACCTACCATAGCGATCATTCCAACCGCAAGTCAAACCACCCATGAAACCGGAGAGGCGTATTCAAAACTATTCAAAGAGCTTGGTGGAAAGCCGGTTATCTTGAATCCGGAGTTTAGAGATAGTGCAAATCACCATGATCTGATTGAGATTGTAGAAAAATCCCACGCTTTCTTCTTTACAGGTGGTAATCAGCTTCGGATAACAACTATGCTAGGTGGAACTAACCTTCTGAAAACGATTCGCAAAAAACACGAGGAGGGTGCACTCATCGCAGGTACCAGCGCAGGCGCGGCCTGTCTCACAGGAACAATGATCGCCGGCGGAGAAAGTGAAAACGCTTTGATCACGGGTGAATTGGAACTTTCACACGGTTTAAACTTCATCGAAAACGCAGTTATAGATACGCACTTCACGACCAGAGGCAGATTCCCCAGATTGATCCATGTGGTTGCTGAGAATCCGGGTGTACTGGGTATCGGTATAGGAGAGTGCACGGGTGCGATATGGGACTTAAATAAGAAAAAATTCGATGTGATAGGCAGTAGAAATCTGGTGGTGGTGGATGGAGTAACCATCACTGCAAGTAACAAAGCAGATCTAAAACCGGGTGAACCCCTCTGTGTCGAGAACATCACAATCCATATACTCAACAAAGGGTCTAGCTATGATCTGGAATCCAGAAAGGCAACTTTACCACCCGTCGTTATCGATGAGACCGATGTGGAGATCTGATAGCATTATCAGTCGATGGAAAATTTTATTCTTTCGTTTTAGATTGTATATGGGCGATAACCTTCTGTATCTCACATGGTTGAACCACCAATAGATCGCCTTTTTTTGCCATCTTCAAACCTGCATCGATGGAATCTATTTCTTCAAGTATCACCGTTATACGGTCCTCCGGTAAACCAGCTTCCAAGACACCTTGTTTTACCAGTTCTGCGGTTTCACCTTTTTTACGATATCGTGGATCCGAATCGTTGATCATAACCCGGTCGTAGGTGCTTCCTATTCCCCTTCCAAAGTCGATTATATCTTCCACCGAACGATTCCCCGTACCTTGACATACCACTATCTTTTCTCCTTCGGTAAGATCGTCGAGTATCTCCGAAATCGCCTCGACAGCAGGTCTGTTGTGACCGTAGTCTATCATCAGTTTTATCTCTCCTACGTCCATTATGTTCATCCTTCCGGGATTTTGACTGACCGACGGATGGAAGGTTAAAAGACCGGTTCTGATGGATTCGATATCCAAATCAAGGGCAAAACAAGATGCAACTGCAGCAAGAGAGTTACTGACATTATAGGTTGCTTTACCTTTGAATGTAATGGGTATGTTCGATACATGGACTATGTCCCAAACATTTTCATTTCTCTTTATAATAATATTATCATCGTTGACCGTGACTTAACATGTAACAGCCTTAGCTCTAATACGACCACAATTACTACCTTCAGGTGTGTCGGAAGGTCCGACAAACCCAATTTGTGTTTGTTGAACCATTCTCATTGGTATAGATGCTCC
>JAWOAU010000091.1:0-6250 GCA_046498385.1 Thermoplasmata archaeon
TTCAAAACCGTGCTCGACATCCACCGCATCGCTGCTCTTTTCCAGGTCGCGAATATGGCCGAAACTCGACTTAACGGCGAAATCTTTACCGAGGTACTTCTGGATGGTTTTCGCTTTGGCCGGCGGTATCGCCATCCATGGTAATGGTGGTTTCCGTGCTGGTCCCAGAGGCATCGCCGGTCCATTCCACGAATTCCCAGTCATCGGCTGGAACTGCTGTAAGCGTTACGGTAGTTCCATCTTCATACTCATCTTGATCCGGGTCTCTTTCTACAGAACCGTCTCCGTTGATATTTACCGTTAGAGTATAAGTTTCTACAGGCATCTCTTCGAATACCGCCGTGATAGAGTAATCGTCGTTCATGGTTATCGTGGTCTCAGCAGCAGATGTGTCATCTATAGTTCCAACATCGCCGGTCCATTCTACGAATTCCCAACCATCGGCTGGAACTGCCGTTAGTGTCACAGTGGTCCCTACTTCGTACTCATCTTGGTCCGGGTCTCTTTCCACGGTACCGTCTCCGTCGATGTTCACCGTAAGGGTGTAGGTTTCCACATCCTCTTCGAAAACTGCGGTGACGGTTTTATCGTCGTCCATGGTCACGGTGGTCTCGGTGTTGGTTCCCGAAGTGTCGCCGGTCCATTCCACGAACTCCCAGCCATCGGCTGCTGTAGCTGTAAGAGTTACAACGGTTCCTTCCGCGTATTCTGTTTGGTCTGGATCCACGTCCACGGTACCGTCTCCGTCGACGTTCACCGTAAGAGTATAGGTTTCCACCGGATCTTCAGTGACGGTTACATTTATCGATTCACTATCGTCATCGCTGAATACCTCAAGCTCGTAGGTACCCGCGGCATCGGGGGTCCATGAAAACGTACCGTTGAACTCTGCCTTAGCATCTAGATAGAGGTTAATCAGAACGTGTTCTTGAGTACCGTCTACGGTAAACACTATATTCTGAGTCGCTTCAAAGTCGCCGATATTCATCACGTTGTAATCCAGAGCTACTTCTTCACCAACGATGACGTTTTCATCGTAGGAGGTGATGGTAACCTGGAAGAAAGACGGACGTGGCTCAACGTTTACTAACACGCCTTGGGATGAATCGTCCGTGTCAACACGGAGTGTGAAGAAACCTGATTCATTGGATGACCACGTGAAGGTGCCGGAATAATCTTCATCAGGATTGAGAGTTACGTCTGGATGCACATCCTGCAGTTCACCCCCGGCCCTGAATTCAATATCCTGTGTACCTTCTATGGCGCCGGTGTTTGTAACGGTGAAATTTAAAGATGCCTCTTCATCTATGTATACTGGAGAGTCGTATGAAGTTATATTCACATCGAAGTAGGGCATGCTTGCGATCGCATAAAGACCGTTATCATTGGATCCTACGTAAATTGTATCATCCGCACCTATGGCCGGTGAGGAATATACCGCATGAAGAGGCCCGACACCGGTGAGGTAACTCCACCTTTCGGTGCCATCTGCGTTAACGGCATAAAGGTTCCTGTCACCAGATCCAACATATATTATGCCATCGTTACTGATCGCCGCTGAAGAACGTATACCCCTATCCGTGGTGAAGTTCCATATTTCGGTACCATCTGAATCTATTGCATACAGGTTGTTATCCACCGACCCTACGTAAATTGTGCCGTCGTCAGCGATGGACGGTGAAGCATAAACATCATCTCCGGTGGTAAAGTTCCACTTCTCACTTCCATCAGGATTTATTGCATACAGGTTGTTATCCGTAGATCCTACATAGACCGTACCGTCATCTCCTACAGCCGGAGAACGAACGGTCCCGTTCGTAGTGAAATTCCATAATTCCACACCAGAGGGATCTACTGCATAGAGGTTATTATCAGCGGATCCTACGTATATGGTCCCGTCATCTGCTATAGCCGGTGAGGAACGTACATTATCCCCGGTGGTAAAGTTCCATTTTTGAGTACCGTCCGGGTTTATGGCATAGAGGTCATTGTCGTTGGACCCGACGTATATGGTCCCGTCGGCGCATATAACAGGGGCGCTGTCGACACTTCCTCCGGTGGTAAAGTTCCACAGCTCTGTACCATCGGGGTTTACGGCATAAACTCGATTGCTCTGGGAGCCGATATATATGATCCCGGAAGAATCTATGGCAGGGGAGCTATCAACAATACCGCCTGTATTAAAACTCCATTTCTCCGTGCCGTTGGGGTTTAAAGCATATAATCGATTGTTCCAGCTTCCCACATATATGGTGCCGTCTTCCCCTATGGCCGGTGAAGAACGTACGTTTTGTCCGGTACCGAATCTCCATTTTAGCATGCCGTGTATGTGACTAGTGTCATAAGGGCTTTGACCAGTGTTCTTTTCGTCCCGTCCAAAGCTCGGCCAGGGAGAATCCGCCAGTTCGGTCGGTTTCGGTGCACTATTTACTCCTTCGCTTGCATCAGCATTTCCAACTACTACCAGCGTTACACTGATAATCAGCAGGAGGCTGATGACAACTGTAGGTATTTTTTTTGTCATTTTTCGTTCACTCCTTTATGTAAAATCCTAGGTGGGGATATGATTAAAATATTATAACATTTTCCCATCATTCAATCTAAAAAAATTCGTACACCCTCACCGCGCCCTATTGTTCTATATTGAGATCATCGCCGGTCTTCGTAGTACCGTTCTAACCGAATATTCTCTCCTCTTTGGATAACAACTAGCCCGTGTCGTTCTCCTCAACAACTTCTTCCAGCTCATCGTTGGGCTCTAACTCTTCAACGATGTTTTTTATCTCGTCATCTGACTCTAACTCATCAACCGCCTCTTCTATCCTATCACCCGACTCTTCCTCTACATCCTCTTCTATCCTATCACCCGACTCTTCCTCTACATCCTCTTCTATCTCATCACCCGACTCTTCCTCTACATCCTCTTCTATCTCATCACCCGACTCTTCCTCTACATCCTCTTCTAACTCATCACCCGACTCTTCTTCTACATCCTCTTCCTGCAAGGGTTCACTCTCGCTACCATGAACTATCTCATCCTTCTCCTTGGGTTGTAGAGATCCTGTTACGGTTACCCACTTATCCACATGCAGAGTCCCGGCGTACTCGACGCTGCCTTCGACCTTGACTTTGGATTCAAGATCTACATTCCCCAGTGCAGATATATTTCCTACCGTGGATTCCTCGCCAACTACTAGATCTCCATCGGATTCCAGGTCTTTTGTTTCAACTTTTTTTGCCAATACCAACTGGGCACCCTTGACTAAACCATATATCGAACATCCGTCACCGATGGTCACCGTTCCGCCGTTCGATATCACATCGCCGCAAACAGTATTATTTTCTCCAATATTAATATCACCCTCGGTTTCGATAGACCCATCTATGTTCGAGTTTTTCTCCAATGTAACGTTTCCTTCCACGGTTATATCGCCGTTCACACTAACACCGGAGGGCATGACTAGATCCTCCTTTGACGTGACAGCGGGTGAGTCAAGTTTATTCTCGTAATTCTTCAGCTCCTCACTGAGTGATTTGTTCTCGTTGTTCAATTCCTGAATCTCTTCATACATTTCTTTATTCTCAGTTTCAAAGGCTTCCAGCAGTTCTTTCTTATCTTGTGTGAGATCCTCTTTTCCACCTTTACCCTCGAGTTCTGCCTTGAGCTCCTCTATTATATTTTCCTTATCCTCCAGAAGTCTCGTCTTCTCATCTAGTATATTCCTAGCCTCTTTTTTGACCTTTAGATTCACCTCAAGCAGCCGTTTCCTTTCAGCCCTAAGTTTATCTAGGGCACCTTTGTAACTCTCCATTTTCTGGCGAATACTTTGCTCATTCTCCGGCATCAATCTACACCTATTATAGTAAGTATCTTATTCTTATTTAACACTTGTGCCGTTTGTCGAAAACAAATGCTCCCGCTAGCCTAAATACCCAGAAACTAGCTTTTGACGAAGCCATCGGAGGGATTTGAACCCCCGACCTGCTGGTTACAAACCAGCCGCTCTTCCAGCTAAGCTACGATGGCGAGTGGAGTGAGGCATAGTCGCTTCTTGGAAATTCCTTTCCGAGTGAGCTATCTCCTTAAGGGATAAAAGAGTTAAAAATAAATGTTACCTTTATTTTACATCTCACCTTTGTGAAGTTCCAAATGATCCGACTCTATTTCCGACAATGCCTCGAATAGCTCCTTTACACGGGGTTCTTCAGCTTCTTCGGCAAACTGTCGGTAATGCTTTATGGCCTGGGATTCACGCGCGTGGGCATCCTTTATGTTCTCCATCACTTGATCCGAGCACCCCGTAGAATCCTTGGGGATATCGGGTTCATCTATCTTTAGGAACAAACATATGGCTTCAGCGTGTTCGGATTCTACCTTGGCCAATCTTTTGAACATGCCTTCTCTTCGGGGTCCGTCTGCGTTCCTGTAAGCGCAGTAATAGAAGGTCGCATTTGATACTTCTAGCTCCAAAGCTTTTTCCAGGTTCTCTCGGGATTTTGATGTGAGCTCTACGTCCGGAGTTTCGTATTCCTCCCCGGGTTTCAAGAATTTTTTGTCAGCGCCACAGTAAGGACAGTCTGTAGGGGGTTCTTCACCGAGATAGGTTTCACCGCAAATCCAGCATCTATACACTTTTAACATACATTTAACACCGGCCCGTAGTAGAAGCTTCACCCATAAAAAATTAACCCCAAAATCTTTATTATTGATGTAATACTAACTTTTTTTAAGTAATACGATTTTGTGAGCCTAGGAATAAAAAATAGTTCAAAAAGGAGAGAAAGTATTAAATAGTGTATTACGTATTACTAATATGTCCTACATCTACCGTGAAAGAGCCGGTAAATAGTAGTACGCTGTAATACAAGCCCCCAAAAAAGGTGCACTGGCTATGGAAAAGAAAATATCTCTAAGGGTGTCTGAAGAAGACCTGGACGTCATCGACTCTTTTATCAGCGGACGTGATTTCCCCAACAGGTCGGCCTTCATAAGAGAAGCAGCTTTGGATTACATAAAACGCCAGACTGTACTCGAGGACCATACGGAGATTCCTACAAGGATATCCCTGCCTAAAAGGATCAAAAACACGATCCACTATCTCATAGCGATAGGTCACTACGAAAACTGGGAAAGTGCCATCAAAGACCTGGTCAAAAAGGCGGTACTCAGTGAAGATATTAACGAGTTAAAGCAGAAATACGAGGTCCTCGGTGGTCTTAGTGGGCATGTCGAGAGTATTATCGAAGTTCAAAAACAGCAAGATCGAAAATACATGACAAAGTGACTTCATGGATGTAGGACTGACATTAGGGTGTCAAAAAATAATCCGAACAGAATCGGAGGAACCAAATGAAATCTATTGAAGGAACAAACGGACACGAAGAAAACCTGGAAGGAGCCGCTCAGGACATAGTAAGTTCGTTACTATACGATACGAACATATATGTCGTTGGAGTTGGTGGATGTGGATGCAACACCGTCGAGTATATCTCCAAGAAGGAAATGACCAACGTTAAAACCATCGGTATAAACACCGATAAAAACGTGTTGGAATATCTCGATGTGGACCGTCAGATGCTGATAGGCAAGGATCTGATGGATGGAAATGGAACCGGAGGCGACCCAAACCTCGGAGAAAGGGCAGCAAGGCTCAACGAGGAGCATATACTTAAGGCCCTAGATGGAGCACAGATGGTCATAATCGTAGCCGGCCTCGGAGGAGGAACCGGTTCAGGTGCCTCTAAGGTTGTAGCAGACCTTGCAAGGAGAAACGGAAAGCTCGTGGTATCATACATGATAATGCCTTTCTCCATCGAGGGAGAACGACATGATGCCGCAAAGGGGCACTTAGAAGATATTTCCCTACTGAGCAACACAACCACAGTATTTGAGAACGATAAAGCGCTGATAGTCGCTGGAAAAAAGCCGGTATCTGAGGCTTTTCAAGTAGCCAGCAAGATGCTTCACAAAGTGGTGAAGCGCTTAAAAATGGACTATATAGCGGAGTTTTTCCATGAATTCGGTCTTGATGAAACGAATATGTCTGAAACCCTTTTTGAAGATGAAATAGAAGAGGATTTTCAAGAGATCCAGAAAGTTGAGGAACCCCCAGTCATCGATGTTGCGGCTGCGCAATTCGGTGGTATAAGTGCTGTTATCGATAAAAGGCTTGAGCAGCAAGTTGCCCATAACGGCGGATGAGACGGGATTGCGCTGGAAGTAAATGACGCTTTCATGCTCTCCCGTGAG
>JAWOAU010000073.1:0-22414 GCA_046498385.1 Thermoplasmata archaeon
ACCCAGAGTATAGTGTTCAGTATAGACGATATACAAGAAGACGTACATGCCGACCTAATGCTGGAGCCTGAACAGGAACATATCGGGGAGTTCACATGGACGGCGACTAACGAAGGGAACTACACACTCAAAGTCGAGAGCGACGATAGGGACGATTCGGTTATGGTTACGGTTAACGGAGATGATGATACAGACGATGAAGAGGGGAGTAGTGGAACCCATGACCTATATTTACGCCGAGGGTTAATGGGGTTATTGGTGGTCCTCGTAATCGTGTTGATATTTATACTGGTGAAGCAGAGTGGAAAAACTGGGCCAACAGAAGAGCAATCAGAGGATGATGTTGAGGAGGAAGAGGAAGAATGGGATGTTTCTTCTTTTTCTGAAGACCTCGAGTAAATGCCCGAATCTCATAACGAACTTGAGGATTATTACTCGGGATTTTGTTTTGGCTGGGAAGAGATAAAAGCTTTTATAGACGATGTCGAAATGTAGGCGTAAGTGCACCAAGGAGTTGAACTAATTTGAAGATCCAAAATAAAAATGTAGTCGTCACTGGCGGGTCGTCTGGGATAGGATTGAAACTTGTTGAGACCTTTTTGGAAGAAGGGTGTAAAGTTGTAGCAGGCTCGCGCACCATAGAAAGTTCTGATATCAACCACGATAGATTATTTAAGAAAAACTGTGACGTTTCCAAAAAAGAAGAGCTGGATCAGCTGTTCAAGTTTGCGGTGGAAAAGCTGAGCGGCATAGATATATTCGTAGCCAATGCCGGCTTTGCTTACTATGAAAAGATAGAGAAACCGGACTGGGGACATATACAAAAAATATTTGACACGAACACCATCAGCGTTATCTACAGTGCTGGAAAAATGAAGGAACTCTATCCTAAAAAACCCTATAATTTCGTTTGTGTGGCCAGTGCAATAGGCCTCTTATCCATACCGGGGTTCGCTATATACAGCGGTACAAAGGCGGCTTTATCCGGTTTTGCCGATGCATACAGATATGAACTGGAAAACCAACAAAAATTTCAAGTGGTTTATCCAATCTCCACAAAAACAAGTTTTTTTAAAAGTTCCTGGGATGTTTCTCCTCCCCCACCGGTCCAAGATGTGGAAACGGTTACAAAAAGTATACTCAAAGGCATAAGAAAGGACAAAAACAGGATATTCCCGTCTAAAGCATTTTACATTATGAATACGTTTTTTCCGTTTCTAAATAAAATATATGTAAATAAGGAGAACAAAAAATTCCATCAGTGGCAAAAAGAGAGGTAAAAATATGGTAGAACTTTATCCTGCACCGTGGGAACTGGAAGGAAAGGGCTATATCATCATTTACAAATTCAACAAGGTATTTGTAGATAAGTACTGCTATGTCCCGGAATTTTTGAGAGGTAGTTTCGCAGGCGGATTTGGAAGTGTGATGGTGGTGGATTACGAATCATCGGACGCAGGACCCTACGGAGAACTGCTGTTCATGCCAGGCAAGTTTCATCACGATGATGGGAAGTTCAACACCATTACAAAGATATACGTTTCCACCATGGAAAGCGTAGTTAACGGTAAGGAAAATTGGGGCATTCCCAAAGAGTTGGCGGCTTTTAATTTCAAAGAGGTTGGAGAAAACAAAGATCAAATCATAGTGAGCCGCGAAGATGAGATAATCGCGAAATTCCTGTTCTCTTCTTACGGTCTTCCCTTTCCTTTGAATACCACGTTGATACCATTTCATCTGGTGCAGTATCACGAAGGCAAGTACTATTATACGGATTTCAAGGGGAAAGGCACTGCTCAACTTTCAAAGATGGAAGGGATAGTTGTAAATGAGCAATTATTCCCAGATGTATCGCTGTTCAAGCCCGTCCTTATCATAAAAGTTGATCCATTTTCTATTGAATTTCCGGAAGCTGAGATCAAATGTAGATAATCTTTACTGGCGCAGTTAAGACATGTCTTTCATTCCACTTTTTCTTCTGCCTTGTCTTCCTCAACGACATCCTTTTTCCTCTTACGCCTGAACAACACAAGTGCTATCACCCCACAGCACGCCCCCACCAAAGCGAGAATGATGTATAACATAAAACTTGAACCCTCGGGCTCCAATACTTCAAGCGTCCACGTATTGGATTCCAGCACATCAAGGTTCTCATCCAGCAGTTCCACTTTTATAGTATAATTACCATGGGATAGGTCCTTTGCGTTGATGGTGAAGTTCTCGCTATCCTCGCGATGTAATTCACCATTCACATACCATCTCAATGATATGTCCACGGATTCGGGATTATCTATCTCGACGGAGAACGTGATATCGCTATCGGAAGAATGCCCCGGGATACTGTTTATACGTGGCCTTTTATCGCTTATGGAAGGCGAGGATTTGTCTATTTTGTTCAGGGTCCAATTCACCGAGTCTACTACCCTATCATCGAACATCAAGCTGGCAACAACGGCACAGCTTTGCCCGACAATATCATCGTATCCTAGCGAAACTTCCAAACCCTGAGATATCTCATCACCGTTCATGGTCCATTTCATATACACGTCATCCCCGTCAGGATTACCGACGATCACGCTGAAATCCATGGTCTGACTGGGATACAACGTCATCTCATCCACATCAGGATTTTTACCTTCGATAAAAGCCGTTATATTGATTTCATCGTCCTCTTCCTCCATCACATAAACATCCCAGTAAACCGCCGGGGAACCGCCGTCATATGACATCTCACCCTTGATCCTGTATTGACCTATATCTAGGTCCGTGTATGCGATGGTTAATGTCTCGTCTTCCAGTGTTTTCACATCATCAATGTACCAGTTGATAGTGATCACATGATCACCGGGGTTGTCCACTTCCAGATAGAATTGTATGATTTCATCCGGCCACAGCTCCAAAACATCCTCATCCGGATGTTTGCCCGTTATCATGGGCTGGGATTCCTCCAGTATCTCCGTGTAGATGGTGACAGTTTCTTGAACGGAATCGTCGTTCTCGGAGTAGAACCTTATTTGCTTTGTATAGATCTCACCCTGGTTGGCATCCTGTGAGTACGTCAGGTTGATCCACACGGTTTTACTCTCTTTGCTTTCCAGGTTGATACTGTCGGGTCCTTGTACTTCATCCACATCCTCAAAATCCAGAAGCTCCCAATATATCACATCCACATGGGTTCCCGTGGCCGTTACCGTGAACCTGTAATTTGCCGACATACCCCGCCTTATCTGCCTATGTTCGTCAACCGTGTAGGCCTCCAGGCCGTACCTGTCGAGAACTTCCGTTCTTACGTTAACGGTTTTCCTTATGGTGTTATCGCTCTCCAGATAGAATTCGATACTGTGTTCATATATGATATCCGTCTCCGCATCGGAGGAAAAGGTGAGATGTATCCAAACCGTCGTACTCTCTTCACTTCCAAGTGTTATGGATGCCGGGCCCTCAACATCCTCCAGATGTTCTTCATCCAGGAGCTGCCAAAGGATGGTGTCCTGATCCGTTCCCGTGTTCGTGATCCCGAACTCGTATCCCACGGAGTACCCGGGGTTGGTTTGTTTCTGTTCTTCAGCGACGTTGACCTCAAAGCCACGCTCGTCGAGTAGGTGGGTTGTTACGGTGACAGTTTCCTGTATGGAAGGATCGTTTTCCGAGTAAAACCGTATTTCATGTTCGTAGGCGATGCCCGGCTCGGCGTCAGCAGAGAATGTTAGTGTCAGCAAGGCTGTTTCACTCTCTCCCCAGGGGAGTGTAACACTTTCAGGTCCGTCAACTGAATCCAGACCATGATCGTCCGATAGATCCCATAGGATGGTATCGCTCTTGTATCCCGTGCTTGAAAGCGTGAACTGATATTCTGCCGATTCTCCTGCCCGGGATTGTGAAGTTGGATTTTCAACGCTGACTTCTAGGCCGTAGTCCGCTGGAGGATCATAGTTGTGGGAATCCAGTGTATAAGTAATTTCATCCACATTGTAGTTCAGTGTTTTGTGGAACGTGCCTTCGATGAATATGAAATCCGCGTTACCGACCGCTCTGTTGAAGTCATGCTGTATATTACCGGAACCACTGTCGGATATTGTACCTTCTTCACCGTTTTCTATGATCGTCCCTTCACGGGACCATTCAATACCCCCGGTAACCTCTGTCAGGTCCTCATCGATTGCTTTTGCCTCAAGGGCATAGGTGTGCTCAAGCATGTATTCCTCTTCGATTATATCGAAATCCGGTGCGAATACCGGACCGTCGTACTCGGTAAAGGTGTAGGAATACATATCAAGAACAGATACCGCCTGCCAATTGTCGGAGTCCGATATCGGGAACGAGTAAAAATCGGAATAATCATCATTTGTAACCTGTGTGTTATGAAAAGTTACATCTATACTGGTATCCACGATAAGATCCTTGAAAAGAGGTACACTCGCGGTACCGAAAATGTGGTGATTGTAATCACCAGAGGCCATCTCAAGGGTATCCGTGTGATAATACAGACTTCCCCTAGTTATCCCGTAGAAGTCGTATTCGAATTCCCGCCCCCATCTAACAGTGTAGCCCGTCATGTCCCCTTCACTGTCGAATGATACGTTGTAAACGTTGACCCATTCGTCGTTTATCTTTATGTACTCTTCACCCTTGACCGAGAGGTTCAACCATCCGTCCTGATTTATTTTATCGAGTTGGGCGTTGTAACCTTCGCTCTCGAAGGAGTAATTCCAATGGTTACCTGCCTCCCATTGAGATTTTTCTGTGGGTGAAATGCTTCTTTGGGTTGTAGTTCCCGGAGAGCAGTGTCCTCCTTCCGATACTGAACCACCGAAGATAAGGGATATGATCAACAAAGTTGTCACAAAAAGACATAATGTTTTTCTTTCATTCATTTCGAACACATCTCTACATTTTATGGATATTATTGAAAGGTTTATTTGTTACCTAAACCTAAACTCGGTGAACACCTATAATGGAGGTTTATCTTGCCTATTTATAATTGTTGGCAAAAGGTAGGTGAAATTTCGGGCACAACATATGATTTTCCCGATATCATGCCTATTTTACTTTAAAAAGGAAAACTTGTAAATAAGACAACAACCTTTTGGGAATCGTTGAAAGTAAAATACGCTCGTAACCGACCGAAGATGCTTTTTAATTACTTAATTTGGATGATTGCCAATAAATTCCCACCGGGACCTACCAAGAATTGGTTCCTCCGCCGTACCGGGGCAAAGATACATCCTACTGCCTTCATCTCCCCGGATGTCTTAATCGATCCTGTGTATCCGGAGATGATACATATCGGAAAAAACGCGTTCGTCGGTTGGGGTACCAAGATATACGCTCACCGAATAGGACTAGAACCGTCGGGAGGGATCAAAAAAGGCAAAGATTTTTTCTTTGAGGAGAACGTTACATCCCCTGTGAAAGGTCTATCCTGGACCATAAGACGAGGACCGGTTCACATATACGGCTTCGTCGGTGGTGAATGCATCCTAGAGTACTGCAGCACGGTTCATGGAGTTCTCGGAGCGGTTTCCTATCTCCGACCTCATAAAGTCGTGAAAAAGAATGAATACTGGTGCGGCACGCCTGCGAAACTGTTTAAAAAATTAAAATAAATAACCTTTCTTTTACTAACCCAAGTTTGACACTTAGCCCTCGCTAATTTAAGAGGAAAACGAATACTTGAAAACAGTATTTCGGTCTTCTCAACTAGTAAAAGACACTATTTCCGTAAAAATCTTGTGTCTTTTACCATTATCATGAAAATGGATTTGACAGAAATCTTTCCACCAGGAAATTATTTCCTAAAGTCAACCGAAACTATCGTTTATCTGTTGATTTGGGGTAATATCAGATATACTTCTGCACGGTTACGATTGTTCCAATCGGAAAAGATATATTGTTGTTCGGTTCTATAACGATTCACAAAGTATGAGAAGCTTAGTTTTGTGATGAGTTAGCTGTGGAAAAGAATTGTATGTTTTTCTTTTCCGCTAAATATGTCTTGCTCTTAGGGATGTTATTTTTGTTTGCATAAAAAGAACGGAACTAAGAGCACCTATTATCTCTTACTGTCAAACTTGGGTTACTAAACAGTAAAAACCCGGCGAAAGTTTTATCTAAAGTGACTTTATCAGGGTAAACATGGATTTCGAACTAAATGATAACCAGAAAATGATTAGGAACATGGTCAGCGATTTCGCTGAAAAAGAGATTGAACCTTTGGCGGCCAAGCTTGACGAAGAAGAAATATATCCTCATGAAACCTTGAAGAAGATGGCACAACTGGGCTTACTAGGTATAATGGTCCCCACTGAATACGGGGGGGCTGATCTGGATGCCATCAGCTACGCCATAGTTATCGAGGAGATATCCAGGAGATGCGCCTCTACGGGTGTGATAACCTCGGTACATAATTCACTGGTATGCGACCCCATAATCAAGTACGGTACCGAAGAACAGAAGAAGAAGTACCTTCCCATACTGGCGAGCGGTCAAAAGATCGGTGCATTCTCAGGTACGGAGGCCAACGCCGGAACGGATCTCGGGGCAATGGAGACCACCGCAGTACTTGATGGTGATGAATACGTTATAAACGGATCCAAGATGTTCATCACCAGCGGCGGTGAGGCGGGGATACACATCCTATTCGCTGTGACCGACAAGTCCGCAGGCTACAGAGGTATCAGTGCCTTCATAGTGGAATCGGACACCGAGGGATTTCAGGTGGGCAGCACCTTTGAAAAAATGGGCATACACGGATCTCTCACAGTGGAACTGATTTTCGAAGACATGCGAGTTCCAAAGGAAAATCTCCTGGGGGAAGAGGGCCAGGGATTCAAGATCGCTTTGGGAACGCTGGACGGTGGCAGGATAGGAATCGCCGCCCAAGCCTTGGGTATAGCACAGAGAGCACTGGATGAAAGCGTAGAGTACTCTCAGCAAAGGCAGCAATTCGGAAGACCCATCAGCAAGTTCCAGGCCATACAGTGGAAGATAGCGGATATGGCCACCAACGTGAACGCCGCACGGTTACTGCTTTACAAGGCGGCCTTTGCCAAGGACCAGGGGGGAAGGTTCTCCAAGGAAGCGGCCATGGCCAAGCTTTTCGCATCGGATACCGCTATGAAGGCGGCCCTTGACGGTGTGCAGATACACGGTGGCTACGGCTACACAAAGGAGTACACCATTGAAAGGCTGTTCAGGGATGCAAAGATAACCGAGATTTACGAGGGAACCTCAGAGGCACAGAAGATGGTCATCGCGAAGAGCCTTCTCGGATGAGGTGTGTAATAATGAATATAATAGTATGTGTCAAAGAGGTCTTGGACGTTTCCCAGATAAAAACAGACCCTAAGAGCAACAAACCGATACTGAAGGGTATCGACAAGAAGATAAGCGACATAGACAAGAACGCCGTGGAGGAGGCCATACGGATAAAGGATAAACAGGGTGGTAAGGTAACCGTTATATCCGTGGGCCCCTCGGAGTCCAGTGAGCGTATCAAGGAATTACTCGCCATGGGTGCCGACGAGGCTAAAATAATCCCCTTCGAGGATACCCAGAACTACCGATTGGTATCCAAGATACTGGCCGGAACAATCAAAGGCATGGGTGATTACGATATGGTTCTCTGCGGAGAGGCGTCAATAGACATGTTCTCGGGACAGGTGGCGCCCCGTCTAGCCCAGCTGCTGAAAATACCCCAGATAACCTATGCCAAGAGCGTCGATGCCCAGGAGGACAAGATAACGGCGGACAAGGACCTGGGAGAAAAGAAGGTGACCGTGGAATCACCCTATCCGGTGGTTGTCTCCGTGACCAAGGAGATCAACGAACCTAGACTCCCCAGTTTGATGCAGATATTGGGTGCGGCAAACAAGCCCGTGGAGATGCTGGATGCAGCCGTGGTAGCGGAAGGAGAATTGACACCTACTATTGAAACCGTTGATGTGAAAGGAGTGTCAATGGAGAGAAAGAACGTTATATTCAAGGATGACCTGGACGAATCCGTCAATGAGCTCGTTGACAGACTTGCAAAAGACGGAGTCCTGGGGTGATTTAAATGGTATTGATATATTCTAACGAACATGATCTGACCCTTGAGATGCTATCCAAGGGACGTGAATTGGCGGATGAACTGGGCAGGAGCCTTACCGTTGTGGTAATGGGTTCGAAAAACGTGGAGCCCGAGGAGTACATCGGTTACGGGGCCGATAAGGTGTTCGTTGCCGAAACGGACCTCGATGTGTTCAAGCCCGAGGAATATACACAGATACTCCAAGGTATAATCAAGAGCACCGGAGCCGAAACCATCTTGATCGGCTCCAACAAGGACGGAAAGGAGCTGGCGCCCAGACTGGCATCCATGCTTGATGCCGACTGTGTAACGGACTGCATTTCACTTTACGTCGAGGACGGTAAGCTCACCACGGAACGTGTGGTCTACAGCGGCAATGCCGTGGCGGTCGAGCGATTCAACGAGACACCCAGAGTGGCGACCATCCCGGGTAAGCTTTTCGATATACCTGAAAAGGACGATTCAAGGACAGGCGAGGTTATCACAGAAGCCATGACATACGAACCTTCACCTTCCAACATCCTCAACGTACAGCGCATGGAGAGCGAAGGAGTTAATGTGGAGGATGCAACAACCATCGTATCCTGCGGCAGGGGATTCAAGAACAAGGAAGACATCGATTTGGCCGAGGAACTCGCCAAATTACTTCCCGGCGAGGCAATCGGTTGTTCCAGACCCATATCCGCCGATCTGAAATGGCTCTCCGAGGACCACTGGATCGGCCTTTCGGGCCACAAGGTAAAGCCCAAGCTTTACGTTGCCATCGGCATATCAGGACAGATACAGCACATAGCCGGCATGCGGGACTCTGACATGATAGTGGCCATAAACAAGGACCCTGAAGCATTGATATTCAAATCCGCTGATTACGGCATAGTTGGAGATCTGTATCAAGTACTGCCCAAGCTAGTGGATGCTATCAAGGAAAAAACAACCTAAAGTAGGAAACCGATACGTTTAAAAACGTCACACTATTCAGGTATCTAAGGTTCATCCGAAGTTTAAAGGAGATATAAATATGAAAGAAGCAGTTATAATTTCTGCCGCAAGAACGGCAATTGGTAAGTTCAATGGAACGCTCTCAGGTTTTTCTGCCCCTGAACTCGGAAGTTTTGCGATAAAGGAAGCAGTTAAAAGAGCGGGTATTAGCAAGGAAGATGTACAGGAAGTTCTCATGGGGAATGTGGTCTCCGCCGGTCTGGGCCAAAATCCAGCCAGGCAGGCAGCCATCGCTGCGGAGGTACCTGTGGAAGTCGGTGCAACCACCATCAACAAGGTGTGCGGTTCCGGTCTAAAGAGTGTGATGTTCGCAGCCAACAGCATAAGACTGGGAGAGTATCACACCATAGTGGCCGGCGGGATGGAGAACATGACCAGGGCACCATATGTTTTAAATAAAGCCCGAAACGGCTACAGGCTCGGTGACGGAAAGTTAGTGGATGCCATGGTTAACGATGGCCTATGGGATGTCTACAACGATTTCCACATGGGTTTGACCGGAGAGAGGATCGCGGAGCTTTACGACCTTTCCCGGGAGGAAATTGACAAATTCGCGCTGAGGAGTCATCTACTTGCGGCCAAAGCCATCGAAGAGGGAAAGTTCGACGATGAGATATTCCCTGTAGAGGTACCTCAAAGAAAAGCTGACCCCATCATGTTCACCACTGACGAAGGGGTCCGGCCGAACAGTACGCTGGAAAAGCTCGCCAAACTACGACCTGCCTTCAAAAAAGACGGGTTGATAACACCGGGAAACGCATCACAGATCTCCGACGGCGGTGCCGCCGTTGTGGTCATGGATGCTAGCCGGGCAGAGGAGAAAGGACTGGATGCATTGGCCCGTATCGTGGATTACAACACCTCCGGGGTTGCTCCAGAGGATGTTATGAAGGCACCCGTACCGGCCATGAAGGAGTTGATGGCACGCAACGACTTTACCATAGATGATATAGATATCATAGAGCACAACGAGGCCTTCGCTTCGGCATCTGTAGCCGTGCAGAAGGAGTTCAACATACCTGACGATAAATTCAACGTACACGGAGGTGCGGTTGCACTAG
Source organism: Thermoplasmata archaeon (assembly GCA_046498385.1). Taxonomy (GTDB): domain Archaea; phylum Thermoplasmatota; class Thermoplasmata; order Halarchaeoplasmatales; family Halarchaeoplasmataceae; genus Halarchaeoplasma. Next base: position 10,132 of record JAWOAU010000073.1, read on the forward strand.
GTCACCCCATCGGTTGTAGCGGTACAAGGGTGTTAACCACACTACTCTATGCCATGAAAAACAGAGATGCCCACAGAGGTTTGGCTACCCTGTGTCTGGGCGGAGGAAATGCAGTGGCCATGATAGTAGAGATGTGATAAAATGAAAATAGAGAAAATCGGAGTCGTAGGCGCGGGAACAATGGGCCACGGTATAGCCCTGGTATCCGCCCAAACGGGATATGAAATTGTCATGAGGGATATCAAACAAGAGTTCGTGGACAACGGCATGAAAAACATAGATAGATTCCTTTCAAAGGGTGTAGATAAGGGCAAGGTATCTCAGGAAGAAAAGGACGAGGTCCTCTCCAGGATAACCGGCACGGTTGAGATGGAGGACCTTAAAGACTGTGACCTTGTGATCGAAGCGGTCATCGAAGAGGCAAGTATCAAGGAAGAGGTGTTCAAGGAATTGGACGAACTCTGTGGTCCTGAAACCATACTTGCTTCCAATACGTCGACAATCCCTATAACAAAGATGGCTTCTTACACCGAAAGGCCGGAAAAGTTCATCGGTATGCACTTCATGAATCCGGTGCCCTTGATGAAACTGGTCGAAGTGATCAGAGGCCTGGCTACTTCAGATGAAACTACAAAGATAATAGTTGAGCTCTCGGAAGAGATGGGGAAGATACCGGTGGAAGTCAACGATTCCCCCGGTTTCGTGTCCAACCGTGTTCTCATACCCATGATAAACGAGGCGATCTACTGTGTACAGAACAATGTTGCCGAGCCTGAAAACGTGGATCAGGTGATGAAGCTGGGCATGAACCATCCCATGGGACCACTAGCCCTGGGGGATCTAATAGGCCTGGATACCGTACTTCACATCATGGAAGTACTGTACGAGGAATTCAACGATTCAAAATACAGACCCTGTCCCCTACTCAAAACCATGGTGCGGGCAGGATACCTCGGTAGAAAGACCGGCAAAGGATTCTACGACTATTCGAAATAGGTGATAACATGATAGAGCTGGAGAAAAAGAACGATATCACCGTTATATACATCGACAATCCCCCCATGAACGTACTCTGCAGCGAACTGTTGCATGAGATGCACGAGGCTCTTGAAACACTTGAAGGTGACGAAGAAACAAGGGCGGTGGTTGTAACAGGTAAAGGCAGGGCGTTCGTCGCCGGAGCGGATATCAAGGAGATGATGGAGATGTCCCAGGAGGACGCCCTCGACTTTGCGGAGCTCGGCCAGGGAGCACTCACCCGTTTGGAAGAGCTACCGGTTCCCGTCATAGCCGCAGTAAACGGCTTTGCCCTGGGCGGGGGGACGGAACTGGCGCTTGCCTGCGATATTCGGATCGCATCGGAAGCTGCCAAGTTCGGACAGCCCGAGGTGAACCTGGGAGTCATACCGGGTTTCGGCGGTACCCAAAGATTACCACGAGCCATCGGGCCCGGTAAGGCGAAGGAATTGATCTACACGGGAGATATAATCGATGCCAAAGAGGCCCTTGAAATAGGACTTGTTCAGCACGTTTTGCCGGGTTACAAGGTTGACGAGAACGGTGAGACGGTAAAGAATGAGAAGGGGCGCCCGGTTCAGGACAACGGACCGGTCTTCGAGGCCGCAATGGATATGGCAGCGAAGATCGCCAGCAAAGGTCCCATAGCAATAAACTTCGCCAAAACAGCTATGGCGGAGGGGATGGAACTTATGATTTACGACGGCCTTGAACTCGAAGGAGAACTGTTTTCGGAGCTCTTCGAGACCAAGGACCGCACGGAAGGCATGGAGGCCTTCATAGAAAAGAGAAAGCCCGAATTTACGGGTAAATGATATAGAGGTGGACATAAAATGAGCATAGTAGATTTAACATCCATGGCGGAGCCAGAAGGCAAACAGAAGGCTAAAGTAGATGAGATAATAAAGGGTTTAAGGGAGGATCTCTCCCAGGACTGCTACCAGTGTGGTAAATGCACATCTGGCTGCGAGGCCTTCATATTGACCGAACTGGAGCCTCACAAGGTGATGGCCTTATCAAAAGCCGGCTTCATAGATGAACTGTTGAACTCCGAGGAGATATGGACATGCGTTACCTGTCTGAAGTGTAAAGAAAGATGTCCCCAGGACCTTGCTCCCGTGGATGTTATCTTTGCTGTAAAGAATATCGCGGTTGCATCGGGAAAGCAGATACACACGGGGTACTCGAACATGCTTCAAGCTGTTTTGGGTACCGGTTACATACAGAAACCAAAGGAGGTTGTTGACAGGGATAACGAAGCCTTCACAAGGGACAGCCTTGGCCTACCTTCAATGCCCGAACTAAAGGACCTGTCCAAGATGCAGCAAGTGCTGATGAAAGCCGCTACGGAGACACTGAGGTGAGATCAGATGGATGAAATAGGATTATATTTGGGATGTTTAATACCCACGGAACAGTATGCATACGAACTAGCTATTAGAGAAGTTTTACCGGAACTAGGTGTTGAATTGGTTGATATCGAAGGTCCGGCGTGCTGCGGTGCACCCTTGAGACACCTCAACTTGTCTTTGACCATGTACCTCTCGGCTAGGAACATGGCACTCTTCGAAAAGGAAGGACTGGATGTATTGGCGCCGTGTCCATACTGTCATCAAGCGATCTCAGAGGCTAAGGATATAATGATGAAGAATCCCGATCTAAAGAAAAAAGTGAATTCCCAGCTCAAAGAAGAAGGACTTGAATACAAAGGAACGATAAAGCATTACCATCTTCTAGACTTACTACATGATGAGATAGGTATAGATGAGATCAAACAACATATCAAAGAGCCATTAGAAGGGCTCAACATAGCCGCACACTACGGCTGTCATCTTATCAGGCCAAACGATATTCCGAGACCGGACGATTCGGAGGATCCGCAGAAGCTGGAAACTTTACTGAAAGCAATAGGTACCCAGAGTGATTACTACAATGAAAAGTTGAATTGCTGCGGTGCACACATATTACAGAACGAATCAGAATCCGCACTTACCAAGACGGGACAGAAGCTTGAAGCAATTCAAGCACACGGATTCGACGGAATGACCACCATGTGCCCATGGGGGCAAAGGATGTTCGATGCCAAACAGGATAACGCCGGTCAAACAGTCGGAGCCTCATTGAGTGTGCCCGTTATATACTATATACAGTTACTCGGTTTGGCTATGGGTAAGGAACCAAACGCCCTAGGCTTAAACCTGAACAAGAGTCCGGTTGATAAACTCGTTTATAAAGAGGAGGTATGAACATGGCCAGAATAGGTGTATTCATCTGCCACTGTGGAACGAATATAGGTGGTGTTGTGGACGTAGAGGATGTGGTCCGACATGCCTCAGCACTTGATGATGTGATTTTTGCGACAGATTACAAGTACATGTGTTCCGATCCCGGTGGAAGAGTTATCAAGGATGCAATCAAAGAGTACGATCTAGACAGGGTTGTGGTAGCAGCCTGTAGTCCTCGTATGCATGAACCAACGTTCCAAGCGGTGATCACCGATGAGGGAGTGAATCCCTACTGCCTTGAAATGGCAAACATACGTGAGCACTGTTCCTGGGTACATAAAGACGAAAAGGAAGAAGCTACACTTAAGGCAAAGGACCTGGTATCGATGGCGGTTGCCAAAGCAAGTAGGTTGGAACCTCTTGAGAGCTACAGTAAGGATGTGAACCACGATGCCCTAGTGATAGGCGGAGGTATAGCTGGAATTCAGGCATCCCTGGATCTGGCGGAATCAGGAAAAACAGTTTATCTGGTTGAGCGTGAACCTAGTATCGGGGGACACATGGCACAACTAGACAAGACATATCCCACACTGGACTGTTCATCCTGTATACTCACACCGAAGATGATGGATGTTTCTCGGAACCCAAACATCGAGCTTTATACATACTCGGAAGTTGTTGGGGTAGAAGGTAGCGTAGGAGATTACAAAGTCAAGGTTAAGCGAAAACCCACTTACGTAGATTGGGATAAATGCAATGGATGTGGGGAATGCGCACAGGTATGCCGTATGAAAGACAAGGTCACTGACGAATTCAATGAAGGGTTGGGAAAACGCTCATCCATATACGTACCATTCCAACAGGCTGTTCCTTTGAGATATACCATTGACCCTGACACATGTTTGATGCTGCGTTACGGTAAGTGCGGTGATAGTCCGCCTTGTAAAGAAGCATGTACTTTAGATGCCATAGATTACGATCAGAAAGAAGAGATCATAGAACTCGACGTTGGTGCGATCATCGTCGCCACAGGATACGATTTACTGGATGGCAATGAAATGTATGAATACGGGTACGGCCGTTCACCTGATATTATAACTAATTTGGAATTCGAAAGACTTGTCTGCTCTTCAGGTCCAACCGGTGGCGAGATAAAACGTTTGTCAGATGACGAAGAGGTTAAGAGTGTTTCATTCATACTATGCGTGGGTTCACGAGATAAAGATCTCAAAGATTATTGCTGCCGTATCGGGTGTATGAGCGCCCTTAAACACGCTTATTTACTGAAGGAGCACTTAGGAGACGATTCGGAAATAAACATTTGTTATACTGATATCAGATCCTTCGGGAAGGGGTACGAGGAATTCTACCGTAGGATTAGGGATACTGGTACAAACTTCATTCGTGGACGTCCTTCGGAGATAAGAACAATGAAAGACGGTAAACTAATCTATGATGTCTTCGACACTGCTACACAGAAACTATTTCAAGTTACTTCGGACATCGTAGTGCTCGTACCCGCTCTGATACCGCGAGTAGGTTCCGACGATATCGGCCGTATGTTGAAAATATCTCGAGGAGCGGACGACTTTTTCCTCGAATCCCATCCAAAATTAAAACCAGTTGACACATCCACTGATGGTATCTTCATCGCTGGATGCTGTCAAGGACCCAAGGATATTCCAGATGCTGTTGCCCAGGCCTCCGGTGCTGCATCTCGTGCAAATACCATACTAGCGAAGGATACTCTTGAATCCATAAGTACCTTGTCCGTGGTGGATGAAGATCTATGCAGCGGTTGTGGCATATGCGCATCCATATGCGACTACGAAGCCATCGAGATAATGAAGGTAGAAGGCGAAGAGCGTAAGAAGGTTGCAGAGGTGGATGTAGCACTTTGCAAGGGTTGTGGTGCCTGTGCTTCAGCCTGTCCCTCCGGTGCCATGGAACAAAAGGGATTTAAGGATGGACAGATAGCTGCGATGATAAAAGCCCTCGGGGCTTGCTCCAAGGAGGCAATCCAATGACTGAATACGAGCCATCCATAGTTGCTTTCCTGTGCAACTGGTGCTCCTATGCAGGGGCGGATCTTGCAGGTACATCAAGAATAAATTACCCCGATAACATAAGATCAATCAGAGTGATGTGTTCGGGCAGGGTAGACCCTGTTTTCGTACTAGAAGCCTTCAAGGAAGGGTTAGACGGTGTACTCATTGCCGGCTGTCACCCCGGGGACTGTCATTATCAATCCGGTAACTACAAGACCAACAGAAAGATGTTGATGCTTAAACGCTTACTTTCGGATTTGAACATAGATCCCAACAGAGTACGCTTTGAATATATTTCAGCATCGGAAGGACAAAAATTCGCCGAGGTTGTGACTGATTTCGTAAGCACGTTGAAGGAGTTAGGACCCAATCCATTGGAGAATGAATAACTGACAGTACATAACACCAACAAGAACATAAGAGGTGTATAGTAAATGGACGAATATGAAAAGGCATTCAAGGAATCGATAGAGAAGCCTGAGGAATTTTGGGGCGATGCAGCGGAGAACATTAAATGGTACAAGAAATGGGATAAGGTACTGGATACCTCGAACAAACCCTTCTACCGCTGGTTCAAAGGCGGCAAAATAAATACATGCTATAATGCCATAGATAGGCACGTAGAAGAGGGTAGGGGTGATCAGGATGCACTGATATACGACAGTCCCGTTACGGATACCATAAAAAAATTCACTTACTCGGAATTGAAGGAAAGGGTTTCAAAGACCGCAGGATTCCTCCTGGAACTAGGAGTAAAAAAGGGAGATACGGTGATCATCTACATGCCCATGATACCAGAGGCCCTGATAGGTATGATGGCATGCGCCCGAATAGGGGCCGTACATTCCGTAGTATTCGGCGGATTTGCGGCCAAAGAGCTCGCCATCCGCATAGACGATGCAAAACCCAAGGCAATACTGATGGCCTCATGCGGCATCGAGCGTACGAAGGTGATCGAATACAAACCCCTGCTGGATAAGGCTGTCGATATAGCGGAACATTCGCCGGAAAACGTGGTTATGAAGCAGAGGCCGGAGTTCCAAGCCCAGCTGGAAGAGGAGCTCGATTGGGACGAATTAGAAAAAGGTGCCCAGCCCGCTGAGTGCGTTGAACTGGACGCCAATGACCCGCTGTACATCCTTTACACTTCCGGCACAACCGGTAAGCCCAAGGGAGTCGTACGAGACAACGGTGGTCATGCGGTAGCTTTGAGATGGAGCATGAAATACATATACGGTATAGAACCTGGGGACGTTTACTGGGCCGCATCTGATGTCGGTTGGGTGGTCGGCCATTCATACATAGTTTACGCACCCCTTTTGACCGGCGCTACCACGATCATGTACGAGGGAAAGCCCGTCGGCACCCCTGATGCAGGTCAATTCTGGCGAGTTATCCATGAGCACAAGGTCAAGGCACTGTTCACAGCTCCTACGGCGATACGTGCGGTTAAAAGAGTAGATCCCGAGGGTAAATTTTTGGAAAAGTACGACCTTTCTCACTTCGATACACTGTTCCTGGCAGGGGAAAGGACGGACCCTGATACTTATCATTGGGCTAAGGAATTACTAGGCGTTCCCGTAATAGACCACTGGTGGCAGACCGAGACAGGCTGGGCTATAGTGGCCAACTTCCGCGGGCTTACACAGTACCCTGTTAAACCCGGTTCAGCTACCAAAGCAGTTCCGGGATGGGACGTTAGAATACTTGATCCCTATAGTGGGGAGGAATTACCTACAGGGGAACACGGAGTCATCGCTGTTAAATTACCGCTGCCCCCGGGGACCTTTATAACCCTCTGGAAGAACGAAGAAGGTTTTGAAAAGGAGTATATGACTGAATATCCAGGTTATTACTTCACAGGAGACGGAGGATATATCGATGAGGATGGATACATATTCGTTATGGGCCGGGTTGACGATATAATCAACGTAGCCGGACACCGCTTGTCAACGGGAAGTATGGAAGAAGCGGTTGCTAAGCACCCCGATGTTGCAGAATGTGCAGTCTTGGGCGTGGAAGATCAGTTAAAAGGAGAGGTTCCCATCGGCTTCCTGGTACTTAAATCAGGTGTGGATCATCCCCACGAAGAGATCGTATCCGATGTTATCGGTATGGTCAGAAACGATGTCGGACCCATAGCGTCCTTCAAGAAGGCCGTAGTTGTCGATCGTCTGCCGAAAACACGCTCCGGAAAGATACTCCGTGGTACCATAAGATATATCGCAGATGGGAAGGAGTACAACATGCCCTCCACCATCGAGGATCCGGAAGTGTTGGGAGAGATAGAAGAGGCTGTTAAGAAGATAGGTTACGGAGAATAAAGCTCCTTACGGACTCGCCGTACTACCTCCGAAAGGGCTTCCTCTACCGCAGGTGTCATGGATTCCGAGAAAGTGTATACGTCGTCCACTTCTACGACATAGATAACGATATCCTTGGGGATTACATCACCGGCGGTTGACCACAGCTTCAAAGCCTGCATGAAATCCACGCTGTGCAGGTTGCTCACATTCCGTGATTCCTTGAAATCATCGGGGGTTATCCGATTTACAGTGCCAATCTCATTATTCCCAGTTAAAATCGAATCCACTATAATCGCTCTCTGATAACCCAACATCATCTCCACAAGTTCCATTCCACCGACGGAAGCCTCCTCTACATCTACATCTAAACCCTCCCCGGCCAATGACTCTGCAGCACGGATCCCTATTGCATCATCTGTAAGCAGGGGATTTCCCAGACCTATAAGAATGGTCCTCATGCCAAGTTTACCTTTCGATGCACTTGTAAAGTTTTCCGTTGCTGTCCAGTATCTCCACCTTGAGGGGCATCTCTCCCGGCAAACTGTGGGTTGCGCAGGCGAAACACGGATCGTAGGCTCTGAATGCCATCTCCACCTTGTTAAGCATGCCTTGGTCGATCTCTCCGCCCTTGACGACTCCCATAGCGGCATCCCTTACTGACATCGTAATGGCACCTGCGTTGTTGGTGGTTGCGACGATGAGGTTGGCCCCCTCGATAAGGCCGTTCTCGTCCACGTTATAGTGATGTATGAGCGTTCCTCTGGCGGCCTCGACCACTCCAAAACCCTCTCCGGGTTCACCCACGGGGTTTCTTACGACTTCCGAGGTGATCTCCGGATCCTGTATCAGCTCCTTGGCCCGTTCGGTTGCGTAAAGAAGCTCGATCAATCTGGCCCAGTGGAATGCTAGAGTTGAGTTCACCGGTTTTCCACCCAATGTTTCGTACATGCGCTCGTACTCCGTTTGAGCTTCCGGTGTGGCCATCCCGTTGGCAGCGTTGAGTCTGCCCAAGGGCCCCACACGGTATATACCACTCTCGGGACCGCTTTCGAGACCATTCCAGCCTACCTTCTTAAGGTACGGATATTTCATGTAGGACCATTCCTCCACATTTTCCGCCACATGTTCCCTGTATTCATTCACTGGGAACTTCAGGAATTCCTTGCCGTCCGGGTCGGTAACCCTTATCTTACCGTCATAGAAATTGACCTTGTTGTTCTCGTCAACAAGACCCATGTTGTAGGTATCCAATTGATACGGGTCGCTGAGTATCAGGTCTACATAGTCCTTGTTTTTCAACACGATATCATCGAATAGTTGGAGTGAAAATTTTGCAAATTCGATGCATGAATCCACCATATCATCTATCTCTTTTACTTCATCCTTGGAAAGAGATTTGGACACACCTCCGGGTAATCCGCAAACAGGGTGTGTAGCCTTTCCGCCCAGGATAGCGGTTATATTTTGACCGTAGGCACGGTGTTTGATCACCTCTTTAGCGGCGTCCATACCCGCTTCTTCAATAACTCCCAGGATGTTCCTTTTGCCGGCGGGAGCGTCGGGTCCTACGACAAAATCCGGACCACCTAGGAAGTAAAAATGGAGTATGTGGTCGTAGATGATGTACCCGCAGTACATCAACTCCCTCAGTTTTTTTGCCGCCGATGGTGGTTCCACATTGAATGCATCATCCAAGGCCTTTGTGGAAGCAAAATGATGTGCAACTGGACATACTCCGCATATACGGGATGTGATCTGGGGCATGTCTTCCGCTCTTCTGCCCTGGCAGAATCGTTCGAAACCCCTGAGTTCGGGTATCTGTAAGTACGCATTTTTCACGTTCTTATCATCGTCCAAGAATATGGTTATCTTGCCGTGGCCTTCCAGTCTCGTTATGGGATCTATCTCTATTTTTTCCATGTTTACATCACCTTCCTTTTTAGAAGCGAATCAGGTAGTGTGTACTTGTAAAAGGTTCCCACAATATCTCGTACCTGGTCGAATAGCTCCTGAAGTTCTTCATCGTCCATGTCTGCTTCACCTTCTATCCCCAGAACGGAGGAAAGGGCGGAGATCATCTTTGCACCCTGATCTTTTGAGTTGGGTGTTGGTCCCCCACAGCCAGTGCAAGGCATATTTGCATCGAGGCATCTTGCATCACATCCACCCCTCGTTGCTGGACCCATGCAGATTATCCCTTGTTCTAAAAGGCATTTATCTTCGAGTTTTTCGACCTCATAAATTCTTTTCACGGAGTCGATCCTCTTCTCACTCTTCTCGTACTTGCATTCGTCACAAACGGACTTCATGGGGGCGAGAACGCTGCCTTTGGGAGGTAATTCACCGGATGCGATAGCTTCAACGGCGTTGAGGATCAATTCCGGAGGTGGTGGGCAACCCGGTAAGAAATAGTCCACATCAACCACTTGATGAAGGGTGTTAACGGTGTCATACACCTCCGGTAGCGTTAGCTCCCCTTCGGGAACGTTAAAAGCTGTGCAAGGAACCTTACCATCGGAGTTATCGGTTGAGATATTGTCGGTGTAAGCTTCTTTGAATATCTCTTCTCTATTGGTAACGTTGGCTAAACCCGGGATGCCTCCGTTGACGGCACATGCTCCGAAGGACACAAGTACCTTTGATTTCTTTCGCAGTAACTTGGCGATGTGCTCCTGTTCCGATGTACGCACCGCACCGTTGAAGAAACAGACGTCTATGTGTCCGTCCTCCATAGCCTCGACATCTTTGTACTTGAAATCGAGTGCAACGGGCCAGAACAGAATATCCGCAATCTCTACTACATCCAGTATCCTTTCGTTAATATCCAGTACCGCTATTTCACAACCGCCGCAGCTTGCGGCCCAGTAAAACGCGAATTTCAGTTTGCCTGCCATGATGATCCTCTTCCTTTGATATTGTGGTATAACACGCAAAATCGGCTATGACTAGGTATAATATAGATTTTCCCCCTTTGAGACACCGCATCTCTCACGAATACACACTAGGAGTCTAGATTATTGAATTCAAGGGAGGGGGGATATTCCCCCATCTCCCGGATACCCTCGTCCCTTTTTGGTTTATATTCAATAGTAACCCCTAACTTCTTCTTCCTCCTTACGGCCCATATAGAAGTCCATGACCTCGCTTCCTTCGACCTCCTGTTGACAGGCGGTGACAAAATCTTCCATCTTTACCTCTTCACTGTTTGATCTCATTGCATGCCGTGCGGCGTTGACCACGGCGTTCCTTATCTGCCCTCCGGTGAAACGGTACTTTTCCGCAAGCATCGATATGTCAACATCTTCCGCCAGTGGCAGTTCGTCTGGTATATGGTATCTCCAGATATCTTCACGGGCTCCAACGTCGGGTATGGGTAATTCAAGCTTCAGATCCAACCTACGTTCCATGGCCCTGTCCAATCCCACCGCTACGTTGGTGGTGAAGATCATCACACCGTCGTGGTTTTCCAGTCCCTGCAGAAAAATATTTACTATTCTATTCTCAGACCTGTCGCATGAATACCTGGAAGGGCTTCTTCTTTGCAGCACCGCATCGGCTTCGTCGATCAGCAGTATGCTTCCGGGACCGACCGAGTCGAAGACCATGGAGGCGTTCTTTTCGGTATTTCCGTACCAACAGTCCACCATGTCGGGGAAAGAAAGTATGTAAAGGTCTGCATCAAGTTCGTTAGACAGCGCCTTTGCCAGCATGGTCTTTCCCGTCCCTGGAGCACCCGATAGAAGCAGGTTTAAACCTTTTCTTTCCCCCAATATGGACCTCATGTTCCAATCGTTCATGAACTTTTCCTTGTTATTATACTGCTCAAGGAGAGACATTATGGGTTCTTTGATCCGTGGTGGGAGTATAACATGGGAAAATTCAACTTCACTCTTTACCTCCTTGACCACTCTTTTCTCCTTTTTTTCCGTATCTTTTTTTTTCGCCAATTCACCACCGTAAATGGAGTCTACAACCCAATCCGCTATAACGTATTCCATATCTTCTACCGAATGGTGGGGCTCGATGACTTCTCTATAAGAGCTCCTGATCGAACGCCTTCGGTGGGAGATCACATGAACGTATCCGTCCTTTATCAGCCGGGACGCTCTAGTCAACTTCATCCTTGCATCTTCCGGGTCCACGTCCAGCAGTAATTTCAAGGACAATATCAACTCTTCACCAGGTACTCTCTTGCTGTAAAGCCTCAAACCTACACCTCTTCGGGCCAGGAGTAGCATCAATATACATACGTCTTCTCGGGCTAACTCTCGTGATTCAAAGAATTTGGTGGACGGGAATTTATCTTTATCCTCCCCTTTTTCCTTCTTTTTCAGCAGTTCCGACAAACGTGATCGGCATTTATTCTGCCTTTCTTTAACCATCCTCGGTGATGGATTTTTGGACAAGAATTTTGCTTCTAGGGTTACTTCCAAAAAGAAGGTTCGTGCGGCCTTCAAAAATATTTTGTCACTTTCGAACAATTCAACTTCGTCCATATCCAGATGATCACCCACCTGGATCCTCTTTAGCATATCATACAATTCTGCGTTTTTTTCTTCGTCCATGTTTTATTCCTCCGCGGTTTAACTTCCACCGCTCTCCATGAGATGACGCACCCAATAGATAACGGGAGTATTCCTTCTTTGATGGATATATTTATCATATAGGGTCGAGGCATTATTTATAG
>JAWOAU010000001.1:0-6634 GCA_046498385.1 Thermoplasmata archaeon
GAAAAAAGCAGAGGAAGAGAATTCGATGAAAGTGAATGGAAAAGAATTAGGTACAAGGTCATCTACGTTATAGCCACTGCTGATAAAGTTATTTTAGACTTCAAAATAACGGATATTAGACCACCTTACTTTGCATTGATACCTCTTTTTTCAAGAGTTAAAAAGAGGTTAGGTGTTGATAATATCAAAAAGATCGTTTCAGATGAAGATTCAGCAATCATAAATGCTGTATCTAATGTTCTGCCAGATATACAGCATTCTTTTTGTGTGTTCCATCAATTGAAAAATTTGTCCAGAATATATCTAGATGATTTTAGATATATGGATAAAGTACCAGAAAAGGATAGGACATTCTATGAAATTGGTAAAAAGTTGATTATGTCTGAAAGTGTAGTTGAATCTACAGCAATTCTAAAAAAGTTAGAAAAAATGCTGAAGAAGGGTTTAACTCATACATCCAAAAGAGCTATGAAGTTTCTTAAAGATAAATACAAGAAAAATAGAAAACTGCTGGAAAAAGGCTTCTCACCAGAAACTAACAATGTGATGGAACAACTGTTTTCGTTTATCAATGATTTTGCCTTTCTAGCAAAGTCATTCAAAATATTCTCTGGGTTGAAAAACTGGGCTTCTAACCTGTTTTACATCTGGAATAATCGTGAGTTCAATACTGGTAAGTTTGCTGGACTGTCACCTTTGCAGATATCTAAACAGTTGAAACCTGGTTAAGATTCTAACTGCCTTTTAAAATGTAAAACATACTTACTATTGGTTGCTGTAGAGTGTACTCTCTCTCAAACTACTAAATCAACTAGCTCTTTTTGATATTCATCAAAAATTAGCTACTTATCTGATGATTTTTGCTAGAATTCTTAAGGACTTATTCCAAAATTACCATTTTTCCAAAATGGAAGGGAATCCCGAAAAAATTAACAAGTCTCTGGATTTAGTGGGAAAATTTTATAGCTAAACCATCCACGGCATTTTCTAAGGCGATAGTAGAATAGATCATTAGGCCCACAATGTTTTTAAGCATAGCTCTAGATTCGCCAAACATGGACGATTCAGCCGAAAACATCAGAAAGAATAACAGAAAGGGATTCAGCGAGGTAAGTATGCTTGGTGAGATCAAAGTAGGTGAACTATCCTTCATATGGCCCGGCAGCTTGATCAAAGGGACAAATACAGGTGTGAGTATAGGTGACGAGGTTACGGTGTTGGACAACGTTGTCATTACAGATTCTTATAAACAAGAAACAGTTATTCATAAAGGTGTGTTCATCTCTCCGGGAGCAGTACTTAAAGGATGCAGTGTAGGCCGAAATTCATTTCTGGGGATGGATTGTGTGATCATGGAAGGAGCCGAAGTTGGAAAAGGTTCAATCATTTCTAACGACAGCATAGTTCCCGCTGATATGGTCATTCCTGAAGGTAAAATTGTTACCGGGTCTCCTGCCAGGGTGGTCGGTGATGTTTCGGAGGTTGAACTAAAACGGATAAACAAACTTAGAGAGCATGTTGATTGGAGGAAAGAGGAATACTTTACCATGAGGGAGCGAGGAGAAAAGTACGAGATAGACAAGCTCCCCCTCAGACCGGATGAAATAAGAGCGTTGTTTCTAGGTAAAGAAAAAGATGGTGGGGCCGCCGAAATTTGAATTCGGGTACCAGGCTCCCAAAGCCCGAAGGATGGACCAAGCTACCCCACGGCCCCTGTGGGATGATGAGTATCAGAATAAAATTACCCATATATACTTTCTCCATAGCTCAGTGACACTTTTTATTATTTTCGGGATTTTTGACCTTGGCTGCGGATAGCTATCGGGCCAGTGGTTTTATCGGAGGGTGATCAACGAATATTTCCGAATGAATTAAAAAGTCTCAGCTCAGTACGAAAAAGGTTTATTGAACAGCTTTGTTCCCCTTTTAGGGATTAGTCTTGAAAAGAGAAAACATAAAAATCGCCGTAGTTCGGATCGAAGGTACAAACTGTGAGGAGGAGTCTTATCTAGCGTTCAAAAGACTTGGTGCTGATGCGGAAAAAGTACATCTAAAGCAGTTCACGGGGGATGATGTTAGTGCTGATGAAAAGAGAGCGCTGGAGGATTACGATATACTGATGATACCTGGTGGATTCTCATCAGGAGATTATATTCGAGCGGGTGTGATTTTTGCCGCTAGGTTTAAGAGTGCTTTGAAAGAGGATATTACAGCCTTTGCGGAATCCGGCAGACCCATTTTAGGTGTTTGTAATGGATTCCAGGTGTTGGTCGAGATGGGCTTACTCCCTTCGGTAGAGGGGGAGGTGACCGACGTACCCCAGGCGGTCTTGGCCACAAATGACAGCAGCAAGTTTGAATGCAGACCCAGCTTGCTCATAGTGCAAAATAATTCTAAATGCGTGTTTACCCGGAGTTATGAAAGAGGAGAGACCGTTGTTTTCCCCAGTGCGCATGCCGAAGGGAAATTTATGGTGAAGGATGATGATACCTTCAAGAAATTGAAGGAGAACGGACAGGTGGTGTTTAGATATACCTCTCCAGAAGGAAAGTCTGTTGATTACCCTTGGAACCCAAATGGTTCCATAGATAATATCGCCGGGATATGCAATCCCCAGGGTAACGTTTTAGGCTTAATGCCTCACCCTGAAAGAGTATTTGACGGTTATACTAATCCCTCTTGGACTAGAGGACAAAATAAAGGAGACGGAAGACTGTTGTTCAAATCCGTTCTGGATTATGTTGAAGAAGAATTTTGAGCTATAGTGATTTTTACCAGTTCTCCGTTTTCTAGACCTAATTCATCCCTAAGGTGATGTTGGGATATTAGTTCTGCAACACCCTGATGATTACTTTTTTCAGGTATAACGAGGTAGCAGGGGAAATCCTCTATTTGAGCACGGAACACCTTTACATGCCCATACTCTTTACCTCCTTCTTTGAAGGGTTGCAAAGTAATGCAGTTGTTAGATTCGGCCAACCAACGGTAAAACGCCACACTTTCTTCATCAAGCTCTACGTTCAATGTACCTTTTATAGGTTTGATTCCCAGTTTTTCCTTGAACTGTTCTTTGTAACCTTCTAGAGACAGAAAAAATTTTCCTCTGCCCAATCCTGAAGTTATCTTTCCTTTTAATACACCCATCAGTATTCTCCATCCACTTCAAGGTACGCTTTCTTCCTGAGATAGGCTACGGGTATATCTTGTTCTCTTGCTCGTTTTCTTAGCTCTCCGTCGTTGGTTACCAGTACCGCCTTTAGCTCCGCAGCCGCCTGTAGAACACCTTCATCACGCTTACTATCAACTTCGTAAATATCATATTTTTCCGCCAGCATCAAGGCATCTTTTCGCTTTAAACCTTTTAATTCGTACATTACCGATGAGGGTATATACACGTCAGGGTCACCGAATAATCGGGACATTTCAAAATCCAGATTGATGTTGAATTGGAATGGCATCATCAATGCATTAGCATCTAATACCACTGAGGTCATGGTTCAACGATGTATCCATTCTCTAGAAGATATTCTATCACATTCTGGACACTTTCTTCCACCGTTTCTTTATCGGTATCCAAAACTATCTCTGCATTTTCCGGTTCTTCGTACGGGTCGGAAATTCCTGTAAAATTCGCTATTTCGCCGCTCCTAGCTTTTTTGTAAAGTCCTTTTACATCCCTTTTTTCACAGACCGCCACCGAGCATTTAACATAAACTTCGATAAAGTTGGTGACCATTTCTCTTGTTTTGCTCCTGCGTTCTATGTAGGGTGATATAAATGAAGCAAGTACAGCCACACCGTTTCGGGACAGAAGTTTTGCAACGAAGCTTACACGTTCGATATTCTGATCTCTATCTTCTTTGGAAAATCCCAAGTCGGATGTCAAATGCTTTCTTACTATGTCTCCGTCGAGGCGTTCAACCTGTTCGTTGAATTCCCTTTCAAGACGTATTGCTAAAAACTCGGCTATAGTTGATTTACCTGATCCGGATAATCCTGTAAACCAGAGGGTATAGCCTTCCTTTATGTTTTCCTTTTCCCAGTGCTGTGCGCTTGCTATTATATTTTTTTCGGACATGGTATCGTACCTCAATATTGGCTTTATTGAAAGTGTTTTTGTACCTCACAATTTTTCAAGTATAGCATCCATCATCCTTTCTTTTCCGTCGGTGGGCACCACCATACCTACTACGTCACTTTTACCTCCCGCTGAGTACCCCTGAGACCTAGCGAATTCGATTATACTTTTAGAGTCGGGGATCGGACCCCTAATATATATCTGGGTTTCTCCGGGCTGAAATGACGAATTTGTTACCACGGTGATATCCTCCTCGGAGCGGTTCCATGCAATTCTTCGGGTTACAGTGGATATAATGTTATAGGGTGAATCCATCTCAAGGTGATACACGCCGTCTTTGAGCTTGTCGAGTTTTCTTTTTGATTCTTCTTCTATACGCTTTTCAAGAAGTTTTAGGTATTCTGTTAAGTCCTCACGGTGTAATATCTCCTCGGGATGTTGAACTTCCATCAGGAACCAGGGGAATTCTGTTATACCTTTTCTATCTCCCCGTTTATGCAGTGTATCGATCATGTACACTGTTTTAAGCAGGTCATCGAAGCTGACACCGAAGGATCTCAGAAGGGGTTCGATCACTCTCATGGCATGGGGATTATCCTTTAATTTCGTTTCACGGTCGCCGAATGCCCCGAGGACAGTGAGCAAATCGGGGTCTAAATCTAGATACTCGGTGATCACCCATGTAGTACTGGGATATTTTTTTGTGGATTCACCTGCTATGATAGGATTGTGGTGAAGTGCAACATCATGTTTCTCCTGAAGGTGGTGGTCGAATATATGTACCTCACCCAAGGTCTTTAGGAAATCGATAGAATCTTTTGGGAGAGCCATATCCACAACCAAAGTATTACCTGGGTTCAAAGAGCGAATCTTTTCTTGATCTTCGTCGTTGATATAGTAGTTACCGATTTTTGGCGTGAATGTTGTGTAATTTCCTTCGAGATGTCTAAGTAAAATGGCGGCTGAAGATATACCATCTGCATCCCAATGGTGAAAAAGGAGGCCGTTATCACCGGAGTTATTTTCCATATGAGTTCACCTTACTCTACGAATTTCGGGTCCGCTTTAATTACGATCTCAGCCACCTCTGGACGCATCATATGTGCAGGGGGAACTTTTCCATCCACAAGCATCTTCCGCATCTTAGTACCACTGAAATTTTCCCGATATTTGTCTTCATGTGGGCATATGAATCCATCAACCGCACCGCCGCATTTTTTACAATAGGTGAACGATTTAAAGAATACCGGTGTAATTCCCATATCCGGGAACTTGTCAAATATATCTTGGGCCGCATAGGGTCCGTAGTAGTCCCCTACACCAGCGTGGTCCCTACCTACTATAAAGTGGGTGCACCCAAAGTTTTTACGTATGATGGCATGGAAGATGGCTTCCTTCGGACCCGCGTACCTCATCTCCGCCTGAAGTATGCTCATAACTGCACGATTTTTTAGATAATAATTGTTTATCAGGGTTTGATAAGAGTCCAGTATGATCTCGTCTAGATAATCTCCTGACTTCTTTTCACCGATTATAGGATTGATAAATATACCATCCACAAAGGTAAGAGCGGTTTTTTGCACGTATTCATGACCTAGGTGCGGAACATTCCTGGTTTGGAAACCATGAGAGCTGTCTTGCGGCTGCCCTTTCTTCCTGCAAGAGATCGTGAGTATCGCCGTCAGTGACTTGGTCCTCAAGAGCATCGCTCAAGGTATCTGCGAGTACGATCGAAACGTTGGGTGGTGGATGTGGTTGTTCACCACGTAGCATGGTGATTCTATAGTGTGCCAACGCGTAGGGGGCCGGCAGAATCTCAAAACCGACTATCTTTGGGAGGTGGGCCCGGTCGGAATGCGCGAGTAGCTGTTCGAGAAAGTTTCCGGTGCCACAGCAGGGGTCGAAGAGTTTGTTATGTGGCTCGTATAAAGAGAATCCCTTCAATTCTGTCTCAACAAGCGCCTGTGTGAGTCTAACGCTGAAGGAGGCCAACTCGGGTGGCGTGTAGAAGGCGCCGTAATCAAAGCGGGTTTGGGGATCGAAGGTCTCGAGAAAGGCTTCGAAGAGCTTGTGGTAATCCGGTTTCTGCCTTTGCTGTTCTGCCAGCCGGATGTGGGCTAGAAGGAGGAGGTAGTCTTGATACCAAATCCCAAGGGGGCTCATGGATTGCAGCTGGTTTCCAAGCAAGTCGATCAGCGCGCGGAACGGGCGGAGCTGCTGGGTGTACTGCTGGTAAACTATGCTGGACCAGAAGTCCTGTATGCGGCTGTATCTTTCCCTGGGCTTATCTTCGGGAGTTCTAACGACGCGATGCGCATAAAGAAGGCCAAAGACGAGAACCTGCGAAACGAATTCTGCGAACTTCTGGCGGCTGCGGAGGCGTGGATCGTGATGTTCCTGCACGATCGACTTGAGTTCTCGCAGTGCCTCTATTGCCGTGTTCTCTTCCTGATCGAATCCGGCCCCTGAAGGCAGGTCGGCCAGTTCCCGTAATCTGTGTCCCGGGACCTGCGGTATCTCCGTGAGAAAAATCGACGGCCGGCCGGTAAAGATCGA
>JAWOAU010000014.1:0-19157 GCA_046498385.1 Thermoplasmata archaeon
CTATAAAGGCACGAGTGCAGTTGAAAACTCCGTCGAGGTTCACCGACATGACCTTGTCCCATTGTTTGTAATCCATCTTGGTGAAGAATGTGTCCACGTTCATACCTGCGTTGTTTACCAAAATATCGATCCTGCCGAAGTTCTCTTCAACACTGGCCTTCATGTCAGTCACCTCTTTGAAACTGCTCACATCGGCGGGATACACCCAGGAATCCTCACCGCTGATCTCAACGGTAGTTGCGGCCTTGCTTGCCTCCTTGGCGCTGGTGTGATAGTTAACTACCACATCGGCCCCATGCTCCGCTAAGGTCAGGGCGATGGCTTTGCCTATGCCCCGAGAGGCACCAGTAACCAGTGCTTTTTTCCCCCTTAGATAGCTGTTTTTTTTCATTTTTTCAACACTCTTCAGCATTTTTTTTCCACTGGTCGATCCTTTTCCTCGATATACCTGTATTATTACTGATATCGTCGGTATCTGACTCCAATAGATCATCGGGAGTTTCAATACCTGCATCCCTGAGCTTTGCTCCGTAGTTCTTTCCGATACCTTTTACATCTTCGATGGGAGCTGGCAGATCTCTTTCTTTTATCCACTCCGCAACATCATTCCACATACCCTTATGGGTCTTTGAACTCACGGACAAGCCTATATGACCGACGGGTGCCCTCATCACCATGGTATCTTCGCTGGATACCTTATGGTTGAAAGACAAAGAGGTCTTCGGTGGTACAAGGGTGTCATAGTCACCCACCAGTGTAAGGACGGGCAGGGTAATATTTTTCAAATCTACCAACTTTCCGCCTAAACGAAATTTGTTGTTTACAAGTTTATTTTCTTGGTACAGTTCCTTGACGAACTTTGCAAAGGTAGGTCCCGGTATGTCTTTATCATCGTGTATCCATTTCTCCATCCTAAAGAACATTTTGACGAACTTCTCGTTATCCACGTTCCGGGAGAAATTTTGGAACTTGGAGTACATATTGCCAATTGGATCCAGCCACTGATACGCACCATCGAGAAATTTTCCGGGGCAAGTGCCGAAGGCCTCTGCCACCTTTTCGGCATCAAAATATTCCTTATTAGCCCAAAAACTCAGCATCCCTTCATCGTCGCTAAAATCTATTCCCGCGGCCATCAACGTAAGGGTCTTCACCTTCTCAGGATGCAGTCCCGTGTACATAACAGACATGGTCCCTCCCATGCAGTATCCCAATATATGTACGGCATCTCGATCGGAGTCCTTTCTCACTTTATCAACACAAACGTCTATGAAATAATTCACATAATCATCGAGGGTAAGGAACTGATGCCTATCGTCAGGATTGCCCCAGTTGATCATATAAACGTCGATACCGCTCTTGAGCAAAGATTCCACCACCGAACGGCCGGACTGCAGGTCCAATATGTAGGGCTGATTTATCAACGCATAAACCATGAGAAGCGGCGGTCTTTCTTCCTCAGTTCCCGGGTTCTTGTAATGCAGAAGTTCTACGAAATCGTCTTTGAATATAACGTCCGCCGGTGTCTGTCCAACCTTTACCTCAGGGGAATTTTGCAAAACCGGGACAGCTTTGTTCCACGATTCAATATCTTCTTGAATTTCTTTGATGAAATCACTTTGAATATTCAGCATCCCCTGGATCATCTCTTCATAAAGGTAATCTTTTTCCATCTAGGGCACCCCTTCAATCCACTGGAAGGTTGTCAAGTTTCCTCTCGATCTTCCTTATACGTGAGGTCAATTCATGAACAGATTCATAGAGTTTCAACATGTCATCCCTGGTAGGCATCCCCAAAGATTTAAGGTAATTATCCATCAACTCTCTCTGGGTGATCCTGCTGTCCAGTAGGTTATCCACATAGGTTCCCTGGGCCATGGCGTAGGGACGTGACATGAGTATCTTCTGAACCATGTCCGATGTCGCCTTCATCCATTCCCGCTCCATACGGCGGTACAATCCGTCGGCGTCGCCTTCTTTCACGGCTTCCATGAACTCAGCGGACATCTTCCCTGCAGATCCCATCCATTTCTCCTTGAAATAATTCATGATCTCGTCGAAGTCGTCGTCTTTAGATACCTCGGCCCATGAATCCATCCACTTGTTGTAAAGTTCCTGCTGTTTTTTGAACTGCTCGCGTATCGAGAGGGATAAAGTTTCCAATATGGGTTCCCGGATCTGTTCCATATAGTTTTCATACAACTCAATAACCTCGTCGGGGAATTTCGGCCCGTCGTATGACTCTAATACGGAACCAAATTCCTGGGAAAGCTCTATCCATTCCTTGAACATATCAGGTAAAGTATCAGGAGAATCAACGGCTTGGTTTATGCTTTCCAATGATCTCTCCTGGTATTCTTTCCAGTGTTCATATAATTCCTTGTAATCATCGATATTTTCCGGAGAAATATCGTCCATATATTCTTCCATCTGTTTTGAGAATTCTTTCCACATGGAGAGGACCCTTTTGGTCACGTCAGCATGCGGGCTGTGATTTTCTTCGCTCATAATGATCAACCAAATAAATAAAAGAGGGGGAGGATATTTATCCTTTTTCCTCTAGTTTTTCCTCGAGTTCTTTTATGCGTTTTTTCAAGCTTTCGATGTCGTACTCATAATCTCTGAGACGCCTGCCGGAAAGCCAGGGGAAGAAAGGCATCACCGTGGGCCTATGAAAGTAGGGCTTCATGTATGAAGTGTATCTTTTCTCGAATGTTTTGAGCTGATCTTCCACCCTAGTTTCCATGTCCTTGACCTTTTTCTGCCACTCCTTGATGTATTCCATGTACTTTTTGTTACCCGTCTCCGCGGCCTCGGTCAACCTTTTTGTAGTCCTTTCTCCGAACTCCTCAAGGGTCTCTCTCAATTCTTCCATATCCTCCCGATTGTTCTCTAGCTCTCTGAGGGCAACGTGTACGGAGGTTTGATGAAAGTCCGCAAAGGCGTCCATTACCTCCTCCGGATTTGGGCCCGTACCTGCCTTCAGACCGGTCAGAAAACTCTCATATAACGATGTCCAGGAGGAGTACAGTTGTCTGTAGCTCTCAAATCCGGTATCGGTCATATTTTCCAGCAGATCGCTCACCTTTTCATTGTACTCTATGAACTCCTGCTGCATTTTTCGACCCAAATCCTCCTCGGAAATACCTTCGTCGCCTACAATATCCCCTATCTTTTCCCAGTCTTCTGCGAGCTTTTCGTAACCTTCGTTCGTCTCTTCCAGAAGTTCCTTCACATCCTCTCCGAGATCGGTAGATACGCTAAACCATTCTTCCATACTTTTCTGCTGGTTCTCAACGGTCTTTAGCATATCCTTCACCGCTCTGCTGGTGAAGTACTCCATAGATTCGAATACATTGTCCATTCCAAACTTCTTTTTATCCATATCCGTCACCTCTTCATAATTTCTTTTCCAGTTCCTCGATTCTTTTTCGTATGTTCTCCATCTCTTTGGTAGGAGTTCCAGGTTGTCCCGTCATCCCCAAGGGGCGATAGTAACGCGACTGAATGAAATCCAAAGAATTACGCAGTAGTTTTACATAGTTGGATTCCATCTCTTTAAATCCGTCCAGAACCGCTTCCATCAAAGTTGAGTTTTGATCACCGATGGTATTCCATATCTCTTCATACCATCTCCGGGATTCCTTGATACCTGTGTATATCTCTTCGTTGACATCCTCGAATATCCTGTTCCAATTTTTATACAGTACGTCACTTTGTTTTCCCTGACGTTCCCTGAGTTCGTTCAACGCATTCGCCGTCTTCTCCGAGAACCTTTCCCACGTTTCGGTAAGATTTGAGTAATCCGACGCTATGTCATTACCCGCCCGGTCTACCTCGTCACGTATCTCTCTGGTCATATCCATCCATAGGCTGTAAAGATCTCCCATGTGTTCCATGCTAAACTCTCCTCGGCTGAATATATCCCGGGCATCTTCGTCGTACTTCTCAACGATGTTAGTCAGTTCTTCACTGCGATCCCTGACGACCTTTGAAACTTTGAAGAATCTAGCCGTCATCTTGTTGAAAAAATTCCGCCAAAGCACGGATATCTCCTTGTAGTCCTCAACAGGTATTCCTTCGCCCCCGATCCTTTCGATCTCGTTTTGGAATTCATCGGCCCTTGATGCCCATTCAGCCTCTAACGTCTCCCAGTGTTTTACGCTCCCATCGGTAAACCTTTCCAGATTTTTCTCTATGCTCCGAGAAAGAGATTCCCAAGCTTCCCGGGAAGAGCTGAATTGTGTTGGAGTTGGGAATAAATTAAAGGACGGTGATCCCTTTTCCTCTGTTTTCACCTCTACCTCCACCTTCTCTTCCGGTTCTTCCTCTTCAGACCCGATGAACCTGTCGTATATCTCAGGTTTAATCAGTTTCTCCGCTATTTCGTCTTTGGTCCACCGACTTTCCACCTCAACACCGCATTCCTGGGCGAAGTCCAACAGTTCGTCCTTCAACATGCAGTTCACCATCTCCTTCTTTTTTTGGGCGTCGTCATCGAATTTCTCGAATGCATCTACGTATTTCTCTACTAGTTCTTTCATATCTGCCATGTTTTCACTCCTTTATAGTTGTTTTTTTTTTACCTTGTCCCTATCCGGGATTAGTACTATTGGAGGCCGTTGTTAATAAACCTTTCGACTTTTATATATGCATCTCTATGCAAGTGTTGCATCATGGTACATAGGTAGATAAATTTAACAGGCGTTAATTCCACGCGAATTTGTAGTGGAACTCGTACCTTAGTTGAAAAAGTTAGTTAATCGATTATGAAAACAACATCGAACTTTGCTCCCCCTCGTCGGGAGTCCAAAAGCTCTATACTTCCCCCGTATCCCTCGATCAATACCTTCACAAGGAAAAGACCGAGGCCGGTACCGCCGCCTGTTGTAAATCCCCTTTCGAATACGGACGACCTTTTATCCTCCGGTATCCCTTTTCCGTCGTCCTCTATGGTGCAGATAGCTTTGTCATCTTCTTTCTTCAAGGATATCTTCACCGTGCCGCCTTCCGAGTGACGGACCGCGTTCTCGATCATATTGTAAAATATCTCCTTCACTAGAGGACCAGCCTTTACCATACAAGTATCCATGGAACAATCGAGCAAAATATCCATGTCCTTGGACTCGGCATACTTGCTCATACTATCTGCCGCCTCCCGTATCTCCAACGCTATATCGACACGATCTACGGTTTCCTCGTTAACTTTGATTAGCAGGCCCACTTTATCGATCAAATTCACACTGTCCCTGTTGGCCTTTAGGGCTTTGTCGATGAATCGTTCAGCCTCATCGGAAAGTTCGTATTCCCCTATTAATTCAAGGTATCCCTGTATTATATGTGCCTTGTTTTTTATGTCATGTCTCAAAAGGGAATGTAAAGTACTCTGTCTCTCTTCTGTCTTGATCCGATTGACTGCCTCTTTGACATGTGAAACAAACAGTTCTGCGATCTCCAAGTCCTTTTTATCGTAACAATTTTTTTCATAAGAATGTGCCTGAAAGACCCCCACGTCACCTATCGGTATGTAAAGTCCGGATTTCAACCTGGAATCCAGAGGCTTAGCGCAGTCTTCTTCCCTAAGATCATAGATCAACTTGGATTGATTCTCAAGATAAACTTTACCGGCGATCCATCTATCCAAAGGAACCAAGATTTTTTCAAGTAGCTCTTTTTCCGTGCTGGCCTTTACCATCAATCGACCCTGTTCTTCCAGAAGTATGCTGCACGCATCAAAATTCAATATGATCTTGGCTATCTCAACCGCCCTATCGTAGAGTTCCTCGATATCGTCCATGCCTTCCACAACAGATGAAGCATCGTACAGTTTCTTAAGTGTCTCTTCACTCTTTTTCACCGCCGTCTGAGCCGCCTTTAGATCGCTTATGTCCGTTACAACTCCCAAAGTCCCCATGAATTCACCTTCGGGATCTCTCAAGGGGTTGGCGTATATCTTTACATATATCATCCCCCCATCCTTTTTCTTTAAGCGGCTCTCATAACTGCTCACCATACCACGCTGTCTTTTTTTTGTTTCCGTTCTATATACCTCATGTTGATCTTCGGGTGATACATCATCCAGATTTTTACCCAACAATTCTTCTTTTTCATATCCCAGCATCTCTGCGAACCTATCGTTCACAAAGGTCAACCTCTCATCAAAATCGGTGATACTGATACCTGCGAAGGAGGTTTCCACCAGTCCACGATATCTTTCTTCACTCTCTTTCAACGCTTTCTCCGCTTTCTTACGGTCCGTGATATCGATGGCCATCTCGAACCTTACATCTCGTCCATCAGGCCATCTAATTATCCGGTCGACCAACATGAAGTCCTTGTTGAGGGCGGGATTATGATGCTCCCAATGATAAGCCCTGCCCTTCCGAGCTAGGATCACATCGTTGGTGCAAAAATCACAAGGAGAATCAAGGTCCTGAAATTCCTCGTAACAAATCTTGCCTACTAATTCATCGTCGAAGGCCTCTCTGCAAGCTTTGTTCACATACAGTATTTCATAGGTTTCAGGATCCGAAACGTAGATGGGCTCGTCGATACTGTCGAATATGGAAAGAAACTGAGAGCGTTCCTGCTCTAACCGTTTCTCGGTCATTATCTTATCCCTGGCAAAGCCCAGGTCGTCGGCTACCTCCTTTAACAATTCCATCTCCTCGATCGAGAGAATATGTCCAGGCACCATACACGCCTTCAATATACCTACCACCTGCTCTTTTTGTACTATAGGTATCAGAACGGACATATGCGGAGAGCAGTTCTGAAGCTGCGGGCAGTTTTCGCAGAACTCACTAAACTCTTCGATCACGATAGTTTCTCCGGAGAGTAAAGTTTCTTTTATGCAAGCGGGCGCATCCCCCTCACCTTCAGAATTTATCTTCCAATCGCTTTTTCCGTGTTCCCTGGAGCTCGCTGCGGGACTGATGATATCGGTCTTTTCATCAAGCAGTGCGATCTCTATGTTAAGGTAATCTCTTGCCTCCAGAAGTACCTTGCACGAACCCTTCATCATGGTCAAGAGGTCGTCCTCCTGTACGATCAGTTGATTAACGTTGCGGATGGACATCAATAAAGAATTCAGATCGTCCACCTTTTCCAAGGCCCTGCGGTGCTCTACTTCCTTCTCGATCGCTTTGGCAACTACTCCGTACAATCCTTTGGACTTTCCCCCCTTCTGTATGTAGCGGTCGGCACCGAGGTTCAGCGCCTTCACGGCCACCTCTTCACGTCCCTTTCCAGTGAGTATTATAAAGGGTTTGTTGTCCCTATGCTCCACTCGGAGGATCCGTAGAAACTCGAGACCATCGGTTTCCGGCATCTGATAATCGGAAACTATCACGTCGTAATGGCGGTGCTTTAGAACATCTAACGCATCTTCAACCGACGAGGCCGTGGTTATCTCAAAAAGCGAATTCTCCTTCATCAGATACGTTCTTCCCAGCTCTAAAAAACTTTTGTCGTCGTCAACAAGCAGTACGTTGACGATATTATCTTTCTGAAAGTTCACATCACGGTTAATAAACCATCAACTCGTTTTATTCTATCCATGCCTTACCTTCTTTGAAATGAACACGGCTCTGGGCGAAGCGGTGTACTACCCTAGGAAGGAGTTCGTGTTCTTGTTCCAATACCCTGGAGGAAAGACTTTCCAAGGTATCGTCGTACTTCACGGGAACGCACCTTTGGGCGATGATGGGACCCATGTCCACCTCGTTGGTAACGAAATGTACACTGCAGCCCGACACTTTCATACCGGACTCCAGCACGGCACGATGAACGTGCTCGCCGTACATCCCCGGACCGCCGAAGAGGGGTAACAGAGCGGGATGGATGTTGATCATCCTTCCATAGTATTTTTCTACAAATTCATCGGTGAAGATCCGCATATATCCGGCAAGGACTATGAGATCAGGGTCCGATTTATCTATCTCCTCTTCCACCATCTCCTCGTGTTCCCTCCGGCTCAGTTCCCTATGGTTGATGATTTTATAAGGGATATCATGTTCCCGAGCACGGATTATACAGTAAGCGTCGGGGTTGTTAGTTATCAGCAAAACAACCTCAGCATTAACTTCACCGGCTTCGACGGCATCCACGATGGACTGAAAGTCCGAACCGCTTCCCGAGGCAAGCACCACTACATCCATGCAGTTCATAGATACAGAAGGAAGATTGCACCTTAAAAAGTCTTTTGACGGATGCCACATGATTTATATCAAGCAAGGGGTTTACCGAAAGCGAATGAAGATATTACACCAAGATAGAAAAAGAAGGATGATCAAAGTTCGTATAGATAACCCCGACGACCTTTGGCACCTCAAGAATTTGATCAAGCCCGGTGATATCGTATCGGCCTTCACCTATCGTAGAGAAGAGGAGCAGCGGGATACCCTCCGGGCCAGTAGGGGCGAAAAAAAGGGTATGCGGTTGAACATAGAGGTGGAGAAGGTGGAATTCCATGAATTTACGGACCGGTTGAGGGTACTTGGTGTGATAGTGGAAGGACCCCAGGATCTGGGTTCGTATCACACCCTGAACCTCACTGAAGAAGACAACATCACCATGATCAAAGATGAATGGAAGGAACACCACCTGAACCGGTTGAAAGAAGCGGTAGAACAAAGTAAAACCCCCTTGGTAACCCTTCTGGCGGTAGAGGAGGATGAGGCGACCATCGCGATCCTCCGGCAGTACGGTGTGAAAGAGATGGCAAGGATCTCTCCTAACATGGGGGGAAAGATGTACGACGGAGAGAGGATGAGCCGGGATGAATTTTTCCAAGAAGTGACCCATAAATTGGACTTGATACTAGGAGAGGACGGTCAATTGATCATATTGGGGCCTGGTTTTACAAAGGAGGACATGTATAAGCACCTTAAGAAACATCGTCCCGAATTGGTTGAGCACGCACAAGTGGTCCACTCCGGATGCGGAGGGATGACAGGCATACACGAAGTGCTGAAGAGCGGTAAAGAAGGAGGTATGCTGGAGGAACAGAGGGTATCCTACGAATCCAACAAGGTTGAAGAACTGCTTGTGCGTATAAAAAAGGACGAGCCCTTAGCCTATGGTTTGGATTCAGTGAAAAAAGCGGTGGAGATGGGTGCGGTTGAGACCCTTTTGATCCTGGATGAGAAGGTGAGGGACCTAGAAGGAGAAAAACTAATGGAGAGGGTGGAACAGTTGGGGGGAAAGGTGATCATAATAAGCAGCAGCCACGAAGGGGGAGATAAATTGGAGGCTCTGGGTGGTTACGGAGGGTTGTTGAGGTACAAGATAGAGTGAATCAGCCCCTGCTAACGCATCCGCCGCAGCCTTCGGTGATCCCTTCGAAACGTTCTTCCAGCTGGTTGATGGTGTGAGTATCCCAGAGAAGCCTACAAAGTTTACAGATATCTTTTCCCATGTCCCGATCGTCGTCTTCATCGATCTCTTCAGCCAACTCCCTTATGATGATCACGGAGTCGTCATCGAAATCCAGCGTATAACCCCTCTTTCCCGATACATACTGAGATACCGCCGCAGGTGTTATATCGAGCATGCAAGATACCTGGTTTTGAGTGTTCCCAAGGTCTATCAACTCCTTTGATAACTGTGCACGTATGGACGGAAGAACATAATTTACAATTATTTCACACGGTTGTTTTACCATGGTATTCCCCTTTGGTTTTGTGTTGTTAGGTTTCTGAGAGGTTTAAAGGTTTACCCGATTAATCAAATACGTGTAGTATAACACCTGAAAACATTTTTGACTTAACTATTAATACTAAAACACACTTACACGGTTAAGGTGTAGTCCCTTGGAACCAGGTATAATTTTAACAGTCAGTATATCCATAACCTACATCGCTGGTGTGGTGATCCTCGCACCCCTATTAAAAAAGCTGAAGGCTAAAGGATATGTAGGCCGGGATATGTACAAACCGGGGAACCCTCCTGTCCCGGAGATGGGAGGTATAGGCATCGCCTTCGCCTTCCTTACAGGAGTGATCTTTCTTACATCCTTGGGCAAAATGCCCTTAAGGATCTACCCGGCCCTATTCGTACTGATCTTTTACTTTGTCTTCGGTCTTTTAGATGATCTTCTCGGGTTGGGAGGCAGCGACGAACTGAGCCATAATAAGCTGGTTAAGATGCTGGTTCCCCTCTTCTTTGCCTTTCCTTTATTGGAGTACGTGGACACCACCGTAGGTCTACCAACGTCGGATGTGATAAACTTGGGCATCGTTTACCTGATCATCATAGTACCATTTTATGTGATGGTTACCGCCAACCTTGTAAACATGTTCTCCTACTACAACGGACAGTCCGCCGGGGCCACGGTGATAATACTTTCCTTTGCAAGTTTAAAGTTATATCGATCGGGAGATACGGACATGCTTTATCTCGTATTTCCCTTCCTGGGTGCTACCCTGGCATTCCTTTCTTACAACCTTCAGCCGGCAGGTGTTTTTCCGGGCGACAGCGGTGATCTGTTCATGGGCGCCATCATCGGTGTGGTGGCGGTCATGGGGAACCTAGATGTCTTTATCTTCATCGCCATGCTGCCTCTTTCCATCAACTTCATCATGGTAGCATACTGGTTTTTAAAAGAAAAGCGTCTCAAAACCAAATTCGGAGATGTCCGGTACGACGGTACTATAATCGCACCCAACCCGCACACATTGATGTGGTTCTTCCCCTACCACCTCCGCCTAACTGAAAAACAGACCACCCTCATAATGTATGCATTGGTATCGGTCTCATCACTGTCTGCCTGGATGGTCTGCTAAAAAAGGTTTATATTGTAGCTGTTTCTGTTTTAGCTAGTGAAATTCATCTCACTCGGATCTAAAGAGGACGTGGAGTACTAAATATGCAGGATATGTGGTTATCAATAACCGGTGCCTTCTTCGTAGCCCTTATCGTATCTCGGTGGCAGATCAAAACCTTTCCCAAAGCAGGTATAAACGGTAAGGATATGCACAAACATGATAAAAACTTCGTAGCGGAGATGGGCGGTTTAGCGGCGATCATAGGATTCATGGCAGGCATATCGATAGTACTAGGAAGGGCGGGAGAAGACCTCGATTCTGCCCTATTTTTGACCTCTATAATCGCCATCATCGGGGCGGGGTTCATAGGGATGGTGGATGATATGGTATCTTTACGTCAAAAAACCAAGGCCATACTGCCTTTCATATTCGCCATACCGTTGGGGATCCATATGATGGACCATACGATAACCATATTCACCTTTGAAATATCCACATCGTACTTTATATTATTAGCCGTACCCTTCGGAGTTACCTGTGCAGCCAATGCTGCCAATATGCTGGAGGGGTTCAACGGCCTGGGCTCGGGACTCTCCGCTATCTCATCCATAACCTTGATAATTCTGATCTATATCAATAACGGGCCGTCCTACGGACTTTTCATACTATTTCCTTTACTGGGCGCAACCCTGGGGTTTAGCGTCTTCAACCTTTATCCATCACGAATTTTTCCAGGAGATACCTTCACGTTGTTCAGCGGAGCAGCCATCAGTTCCGCCGCCATCATCAGCGAGCTGATCACACCGGGTATAATTCTATTCGTACCGATGATAATCGAATTCGTGTTGAAATTCAGAGGGGGGTTCCAAGCTGAGAACTTTGCTAATATGGATGAAAAAAGATACCTTGTAAGTGTCCACGATAAGACCGAGAGTATAACCCATTTTATAGTGAAGAAAGTGCGGGTAAAAGAATGGCAACTCGTATCCCTAGTATGGATCATGGAAGCGGTGCTGGGTGTATCGGTCATCGTCCTTTACATCTACCTATGATCAGCGGTAAAGGGAAGGACCGGGTTTGGTGGAACTCAGGTCCTCGTCTTGTGCAGGAACGCCGCCCAAGGATTGGAAGTGCACCGAGGTCCTCATACCAACGTTTATCAGGCTTTGTATGGTATCAAAGAACAGGGTCCTGTTGATATCCTCGTCATACAGATGTTTCTTTATCACCACGTTCTCCGGACAGCCCTGGTCATCCCTGCGTATGTTGTATATCACGCTGTTTTGGGAAAGCAGCATGATGAAGGCCCTTTCAAAACCCGCCCTGGTCTTAGGGTTCATAGAACTTATGATCTGCTTATGTTCCCCGCTAACGGTGAGCTTGTAAACTACCTCCAGTCTTTTAGGATAGTCCTTAGGATTACCTAACAGTATGACCCTGCCCCCATGTTTAAGCTGTATCAACCAATTTAGACGGGGATGTTCATCTAAATCGTACTCTCTATCATCATCGTCCAACCACTCCAATATTTGTTTTTTCATGCAGTAGTGTATATTATTGAACGGTTTTAACTTTTTCGTTCATATCAAAAGGTATTCCACGGTCCAAAGCACCACTAAGGGAACTAGGATCATAAGGAAATCATCGTCCAATAAGATATTGGGGTACTCCGCAGTGATAGCCGCGGCGGAACCCGTCAAAGATAAAATCACTATGGCTGATAAAACGTGATCTGTCAATGAAGAAAGTATGAAAGCAGACAATAAAAAATAAGCTGCAAGGGGGATCAAAGGATATAATCTGGGAAAGTGATGTCTGATCTCACCGCAAAGAGGGTCGATGGCACCCATGCCCACAAGGACCAATATCACCAGATGCTTTGGAAATAACAAGAGTGCGATGGCAGCCCCCAGGGTCGCCCAGGCATAGGCGGCCATCTTGGTCCGTTCGTAGTCACGCAGTCCGAATACCTGCCATCCCTGCCAGATTCGCAGCAGTTCAAAGGACAGTATGACCAAGACCACTACTAAGAAAAGAACTCGTTTACTGTAGCCCCCTATGTTTCCCGGCACCAAATAATAAATCAGGTATATCCAGGCCATAGAGTGGGCCACCCTTCGAAATATATGGTGCAGCTCAGACATGCTCCACACTCCTGAGCAATGCCTCTAGAACCCTTACGGCACTGCGAGTTGAGGGGTAGGTGTCCATCCCCCGCCTAAAAAACTCCTTTCTCCATCCCCCGGAAAATATTTCTCCCAAAAACACGAATATCATGGGTTTATCGGTGCTTTCATAAATACGTTGGATCCCTTCGGCCGCTTCCTTGGTCATGTTAGGGGACGACGAAAGGTAGGCCATGACACCTGAGACCTCCTCAGCCTCCACTAAGATCCTAAGGATCTCCGAGTACTCACGGTTGTTGACCCTGGGTGATAAATCTATCGGGTTGTTCTCTCTTTCTATAAAAGGTATATTATTTTTTATAGTCCTTACGGTTTCATCCGAGAGTTCGGAAAGGGCGAGGGTAGAGGAGAGGGCTACGGCATCAGCTCCCACCACACCAGTTGCACCGCTGGTGCTGATAACGGCGATCTTGTTATCCATGAGAGATCTGTTACGTGAAAGAGCTACGGCAAAGTCCACGAATTCGGACTCGTCCCGGGCAATTACAATACCTGATTGTTTTGCAGCGCCCTTCAAAACGGTGTCGGAGCCTTGGGATATGGTACCTGTATGAGATTTTACCGCTTCTGATGTTTGCTTTGTTCTCCCCCCTTTCAATAACACCATGCTCTTTTTCATCTCCCTGGCACACTCGTAAAGTACCCTACCATTATCCATATCCTCAAGGTAAAGAGCGATCACGTCCGTGGCTTCATCTTCACGAAGATACGACAGAGCATCAATTTCGTCGATATCATACTTGCTTCCCACATCTATGAACAGCGAAATTCCCAGCGAACGCGCCGAGAGGGCTTCGAACAGAGGCAAGGCAATAAAGCCGCTTTGAGAGATCATACCTATATTTCCGGGACCTGGACGGTTCAATACGTCCTGGGAAACGAACATGGTATCAAGGTGTGTATCCGGTTTGAAAAAGCCCAAACTGTTAGGTCCTAATATCCTGGGTCCGTCCCCTTTAATCTTTTTAGGAATTATATAGTCTGAGAAAACAAGTACCGACTTTACCTCCTTTGTAATACAATCGTTCAATGCAGGTTCAAGATGCCTGTTAGATACCGCTAATATTGCAAGGTCGATCTTCTCCGAGGTATCCCCTAAACCGCTTAAAAGATTCTTTTCTTTGGGATTTACGGCCAGAACTTTGTGACCTTCACGTTCAAGCCTTTGGTAGATAAGAGTGCCAGCTCGTTCGGGTAGATCGGGGACCACACCATACACGGCAACGACCTCGGGGTCTACCAAATGATAAGGTAAGTTTTTGTTCTCATACACGGTCATCGTAATAGGTTACCACAATAAAAAGGTTTTATAAGGGGGATCTAAACCCCCTTGTTTTTTCAAGGTTCCTCGATCCGGTCGTGCTCTTCCCGGAGATCGATAACACGTTTTGCCTTTCCCACGGTTCTGGGAAGTGCACCAGGTTCCAGTAGCTGCAGCTTGGCACGTATGTTGAGTACCGCCGTAAGATTTTCGCTGGCTTCCTTCAACAACTTCTCTTCGTCATACTCGTCTGATCCGTAATGGTCCTTATCAACTTCCACCTTTACAAACAGCTTATCCAGTACGTCACGATCGACGATTATCTGATATTGTTCTCCTATGCCTTCGGTCTCCAGAAGAGCTGCTTCTATCTGACTGGGGAATACGTTAACGCCGCCTACGATCAACATATCGTCGCTTCGGCCTTTGATCCTCATGATCCTGGGATGCTGTCTACCACAGTCACATTCCTCGTAGTTGATAACGGCGATATCCTTGGTCCTGTATCTAAGCAAGGGCATAGCTTCCCGTGTGAGCATAGTGAATACCAATTCGCCCTTCTCACCCTCGGGCAGCACCTCGCCGGTTTCGGGATTGATAGTTTCCACAAGGAACTGGTCGCTCCATATGTGCAGACCCTTCTGCTCGGGACATTCCACCGCCACACCCGGGCCGTAAAGCTCGCTCATACCGTATACGTCCTGGGCATTTAATCCAAAGGATTCCTGTATACTCGCCCGGGCTTCGTCGCTCCACGGTTCCGCTCCGAACATACCTACCTTTATGTTGAAATCCTCTTTGGGGTCATAACCGAATTTTTTTGTTGCTTCCGATAGGTATATGGCATAGGAAGGGGTGCATGCCAATACGTCAGTCTGGAAGTCGTACATCATCTTGATCTGTTTTTTTGTGTTCCCGGTGCTGGTGGGAAGGACCGCACATCCCAAAACCTCCGCACCTTGGTGAAAACCGAGTCCTCCCGTAAAAAGTCCGTACCCGTAGGCATTCTGAACTATGTCGCCGGGTTCCGCACCTGCGGCGTTGTAGGTCCTAGCCATGAGATCTCCCCATACCTCCATGTCCTTACGGGTGTAGGAAACAACGGTGGGCGTACCGGTCGTTCCGGAGGAAGCGTGGAACCGTACTACATCTTGCCGGGGCACCGCAAGGATGCCATAGGGATAATGGTCCCTCAGGTCGTCCTTGACCGTGAATGGTATCTTGTTCACATCCTCCAGCTTGGTCACGTCAGAGGGGGTTATGTCCTTTTCCTTGAAACGTTTCTTGTACATAGGAACGTTTTCATAGGCGTACCTAACCATCTTGACCAATCGTTTTTCCTGCAGCTCTCTTATGTCTTTGAGTTTCATCATCTGGGCTTTTTCGTTGAACATATTAACACAACCAAACCTTTACGGGGATTATACTGTGCAGCGATTATAAGTCTTTCGAACCACTAATTTTCCATCCCGAGAAGTTTACGCACAAAATGCTCTACATCACGTATATGCAGTTCTTTTTTTACGTGGGACTTTTTTAATTTCATCACGGATGACGGTTCTTTATTACATATTTCAGACATATCTTGTACAACATCGTCCGTCGGCGTTCCCGCTTGGGTGGTGTAAAAAGCAACCTTCTTCCATAGATCCACACCTGATAGATAAGACCGGATCGGCGGCGGACATGTGCCGCCCCAAACAGGAGAACCTACAACTACGAATTCATACTTCTTTGGGTCGTATCTCAGTCCGACCAAGGGTATTTCATCTTTGGAAACCCCGTCTTTCAAAGCTCTGAAAGTTCCGATCAAAAAGGGGTCGTATCGGTCTACCTGGATCTCCTCCACATCCACGTGTACGAAACGCCGGAGCTCTTCTGCTACGTCCTCCGCAACTTTCTCGGTCGTTCCGCTTTTAGAGTAGAACACCACTAGGGCCCTCATCGTATCGTTGATCCGTTTACCGCTTTATAAAGGTTATTTTGTTAGTAGGAGGAACAAAAGGCCGGTTCACCGACTATGTCATTGGATGTTCTATTTCATAATCCATTGACCCGGTTGTGTTTAAAATCCCGCCATCTCGAACACTGTTATCAACAGCAGCAATAACGGCACCGCCACCACCGTTGTCCATGTGACCGAGAGGGCGGTTCCCTTGAAATCCAGACCATAAGGTATGAGGAACATGTTGGTACTGGTGATAGGCATTATCGAATTAAGAACTATCACCGCAAACCAAGAACTAGGTATAATACCCAGGTACATCACAGGAGTAAATATAAGGACGGTTATTATCGGGGTGTACAGCATCGTAGTTAGAAATGCATTTCTACCTGCAGACCAATAGAACTCTCTTTTCTCGCCTTTCTTAGGCGGAAAGAACATCTTCTTCATCTCTTCTATTTTTAAGTCTTCGGCGTGGATACCGGAGCCAACGTAGTAAAGACCGGCAGGTATAGTTAAAGCGGTGATGAAATGTAATACCGTTCCTCCGTCTCCAAGGTCGGCCATGATTAGCCCGGTTGAACGGTGTATGATGATGGCGGCGACTACGAAGGACAACAGATACCATGGATACAATCGAAGGAACCATGGCAAAGGAGAGGTTTCCTGGGTTATATGATCGACCTCGTGCTTATGCATGACCGAAAGAACGTATGGTATTATAGCGAATAGACCTATACCCACCAGGGCGATGTAAATCGCTGCAGGTGTAGTCCACCCTTCTATGGCCAGCAATGCTCCTCCTACGAAGGCTGCGCTTCTCCCTTGGTTTGTCAGGACGGTCTTTATGAACGTTCTTTTCGGCATACCTTCCAACTCAAGTTTCTTTGCTTCTATATGGCCAAGGAAATATGCCAGAAGGTACATGAAGAAAAGTACCCCGAATACAAGGAGGGCGAATATGATCTCGCTGCTGCCGAAGGTTATGTTCAAGAATATCCTGAAGAGTAACAACGGTATGAAAACATACAGTAGGATCAAACCGATATTTTTCATGGTCTTGTCGATATGCTCACGACCGAAGGGTTTGGATAAAAGGTAGGTTAAAACCAGCCCGACAACTATCCACGGAAGTGTGTATAATCCGCTTATGTATGGAAGTATGGTGTTCAAAGTTTCTATAAATGCCATGAACACCCAAAAAGGGGAAGCATATTTAAAAAGTTCGCTTTTTAATCCATTGAAAAAGAAAAGGGATTATTTTAGTATAATCTCCTTGGATATTGTAATCTAGCTTATGGATATCCTACCATAGGTTGTGATTCCGGGAAGATGTATGATTCATATCCAGTTTATACTCGAAATATTCATATTGACCCTTCCCCCTTCGGAGAATAGAGACAACAGGATTGAAAAAATTGTACACCATAACCAACGTATGGATACCCATAGTGACCGTGATCGCGGGTCTGATGTATCTCCAGGCTTACCTCGTTTACAGGGATAACCCCGGATCCTGGACAAACAGATACTTCACGATCCTCTCATGCCTCTGCGGAACCTGGATGCTGCTTTGGGTCATAAATCTGATATATGCATCAAAATACTTGGGTATGGAGAAGGATCCCTACACTTTCATAATATTTCTCTACGAGACACAGTTCTATCTCATAGCCCTGGTTGGACCTTTTTTTCTTCTCACCATTCTGGACGTTAGTGGTTTCATGAACTCCAGAAATCGCTTCAAGGTCTTTGCGCTGGTGATGTTACCGCCCTTGGTGAACATAGCTCTACTCACCTATTCCATCGCGGCGGGCCTAGAATGGATGCATGTTTACCATGGCATAAATGATGGTAATTTCCATGTCTCACAGGGCCCCCTGTTCCAGTACTTTCATGTTCCTTACAACTATGCCATGTTCCTCTTCGCATGGGCGATCTTGCTGCTTAAAGCGGTCAAACCTAGATATTACCTCGAACGGAACCAGTCGATGACTCTGATACTGGGTTCACTGTTCGGCATCATCGGTAACATCCTAACCATCACAGGGGTGAATTCAACCACCGGGATGTATCACGTGGACACCACGTTCCTGGGACTCGCGGGTTCCACTGCAGTTTTCGGATACGCGATACACAAAAATAAACTGTTCAGGATCGTACCCGAGAAGGAAACCGGTAGGGATGTAGAGAGGAGCCACGAGCTCGCCCCCGGAAAGTTGTACGTCACCTCCGACGAGAATATGGCCTACAGGGCTTTCGCCGATCACGTACACAACGGTATACCTGGCTTGGCTTTCACAACCAGGAACAAGGAGGTCGTGCAAAAGGAGTATCATCTGAAGAAAACTCCAGTGATAAGGCTCAACGGTTCCTCGGGTAAGGAAGCCTTGAACCCCAAACTCAGGGAACATTTGGAGATGATCCCACACCTCATATCCGACTTCATGGATGAAGCCGAGGAAAGTGTGGTCATCATACATGCTTCGGGTGAATGGCTGGATACTCCCGTCAGCACGAACATACCGAAAACCATGTTCTATTCTACCTATCATCTGGATAGGGAGTTCGACCGTCCAACTATATCATATCTCATTGACGAGATAAGAAAGGATCTGAATAACCGTAAGGACAGTGTCATCATGTTGATCTCCCGGGAGATGGAGCGCAAGATGAAGGAAAACGACAGTTTAGACATGATTACGGTACGGCGAACCCGACTCACTTTAATCTTGTCGGACTTGGCAAGGACAATCGGTTATACCTCATTGACGAGTGGCGACACAGTGGTTCTGAGTCGGGAAGGTCGAAGACAGATGTCGAGTATTCGCAGCACTTACAAGATTGGCTCGATGATTACAAACACGAGTTTAGCGACTTCGTTCCGCAATGGATATTCATTGATCCAAGTGCTAAGAGTTTCATCACACAGGTCAATCAAGATACTTCGTTCCGAGTTAGCAAAG
This sequence comes from Thermoplasmata archaeon, assembly GCA_046498385.1. Taxonomy (GTDB): domain Archaea; phylum Thermoplasmatota; class Thermoplasmata; order Halarchaeoplasmatales; family Halarchaeoplasmataceae; genus Halarchaeoplasma. The sequence continues at coordinate 19,125 of JAWOAU010000014.1, forward strand.
CAGACAACACAGTGCTGGATGGGATACGAAAAG
>JAWOAU010000057.1:0-9263 GCA_046498385.1 Thermoplasmata archaeon
GGTTTCGTTGTGGACCAGCAAGAAGGCAAAAATCGAGCCGATGAAGACCTCCTTGTTCTGAGGGGTCTTGTAGTTCATTCCGAAGAGCTGGTAGGGCAGGATGATCTCCGTGCTGTCGTTTGTCACTATTCTGTTGAAGGCTATAAGGAAGGCTGAGAACTCATCAACATGTACATACGAAGTGGTGAAACTTGCATTTCCATTGGCCGTCTGTACATTGATCGAGTCATCGTATCAAAGGCATGATGATGACGGATACCAATCCACGAAGAAGTAAACCGTTAATGTATATGAAAAAGATGGTCAAAGGCATATTCGATAAGTTCGGCCATAAGATCAAGAATATCGATGATGCTATAATATACATACCGCAAGAACTGCTGACAAAATTCGGAGTTGAGATGGGAAACAAAGATGAGTCATCGATAATCAAGATGATACAGTATCACCTGAACACCGGTTTGAGAGTGGCCGTGGAATGTACTTTCTCACGGTTGAAAGGATTGCTTCCCTTTGAAAGACCGAAACTGCAGAAAGACTCTTCAGTTATCAAAAATATACTGCTATGTGTCAACTGGATGCTGCTAACAGCATATACTGCCAAACGCTTGGGTTACGATGAAAACATCAGACGGATGGCTTCCATCGTCTGAAAACTAAAATAAGATGTGATTCATACCCTGTCAACAGCTTGGACTCCGTAGAAAAAGGGGCATTTTGTCATCTCATAATTATATGCCCATGAATATCGAAAGGAATCAGGACTTTTCGGGCGAATTTTCCTTACTCTCTTCTCAACACTGCTCATGAAAATTGTAATCTCGATTTTTTCTACACCGTACGTACTCATTAGGTGGTAATTTATTTATATGTCTTAAGACGCTGAAATAGATTGGATTCACATGAAAAAAGTCACGGTAATCATATTGGCCCTCTGTCTCACCGCTTTACCCCTGGCTGAAGCTTCTAACCCATGGACCGATGAAAGTTCATCGTCCTCCAGATGGATATATGATTTTTCTGAAAACCATCACGAGCTAAAGTCAATGATAGAAGAAGAAGGTGTGGATGTAAGTCTCGCACGCAATAGAGGAGGGTATGTCTTTTTGTTTAAAATTGAATACATGGGCATGGATGATGGTCTTCATAGATTTTACTATGCAGGCGGCTATTATTCTCGAGGGGATATTCACCTTTCTTTGGAATTCGAATACAAGGATATGCCCTCCACCGGTGAAATACCTATGAATATCGATCAAGTTGAGAGTGACTTCCAAGGATATCTGTGGGTCAAGGAACATCAGTATCAAGTCGGCGCTACAAACATAAGCGCGTATGGTATAACAAAACAAAGGATAATCACCAACGGCGTCATAGGTGTAAACGTTAACATGGATGTGACAACCAGAGATAAAAGTGTGGCGATGAAACTTTCGTATAACCTTGACAATCGATGGGATCTTGATTTAGATATAGACTACGACCCCCCTCTCCCTTGGATTCCAAGTACGCCCGGAGAGGCTTCAGATTTCGAGAGGGATATCAATGCAAGCTACTCTGGGACTCTGGTGGGTGGGGTTGAACTCGTCTTGGATTATAATTTACCCTATCCTAATGTGGATGAGGACATCAGCATGAAAATTGAAGGTGATGAACTCATACCTGCAAAACTCAGTTTTCGAGGAAATCTGATATATGAAAAATTGTCCCCGATATTGGGATGTGTAAACCTAGGTTACGAATCCATCATGAAACACACAGGTGTTGAGGGCTATCAGGAGGGGTTCCTGATCAATTCCATAGGTATTCCATCTCAGGGCGGATTGGAGAACTCCTTTTACACTTCTTATCGTAGACCCTCTTTGGACAGCTTCTTTTTCGACCCCTGTCTTAAAGCCGCCAACCGGTACTTAGAGTCAGATATTCTGGTAATAGATTCGGAAATGATAGGGTCTCAGGAAGTTACCGGTGAGGAGCTGGAAGCCTTTAGAGAAGATAAGCGCGAATATTTCAACGATCATATTCAGTTATCAGAGCCGCATCCCTGGCTTATTTTTGTCATAATCCCGATTATCATATTCTTTGTAATCCTGGTCCTAGGGTATTTACTGTTCTTCAGAAAAAAACAGAGACCTACAAAATATTATCCCGATGAGACCTATGATTCATCGGAGTACTCTTCATCTCATGAGCAGCGCTAATTTATTTATCCAATAGAGCTTTCTTTCCTTTGCCCTGGTAAAATCCTTGAAGGCGGTGTTCATGTTCGTGTTGTCCGCAAGCAGAAACCCTTCCTCGTTAAGGTGGTACCATGCGATACCGAATTCGAACATCATTGTCTCGTAAGAGTGACCGCTGTCGTGGATAAAGATATCCACTTCTCCGACCTTTTTGAATATTTTTGGAAGTTCGTAGTAAGAGTTTCCCAGAAAAAGGTTCCACCGCTCTCTGATACCTTCGGGTACGGCCCATCCCGAAGCCCTACCCGGCGGGAGTACCGCACCTCTGCGTTCCTCTACACTACCGGCCTCTCTATACAGGAAGATCTACCGAGTAAAGCATTCCCCTATCATTATCTTCAAGGGCTTTCAGTATCGCCGCAGATGACATGCCGTTACAAACACCGGTTTCGATCACAGTAGAAGGTTTGTTCTTTCGTATTAAACTATAGAGTTTTATAGCGTTTTCCACTCCCAGGTATGCCGGATGATATTTGTCATCGATCTCTTGGAAGGCCTCGCTTACCTTACCGGCCAAAACTTGTATATATTCCCTTATATCGTGATATTCTTGAATATCATAATCCTCGAAGTCATCCCAGTAATTTTCGCTCATGGATGTTGAAGTTACCTACCTTCTTAATATATATTTGCAGGTCTTTTCATAGGTCGATCATATGTCCTGCTGCCACCATGGATCATATATAAAAGAATGGCAGAAAAAGGCAAATCAATTTTGTGAGGAACAATCTTTGGATTCCCTTTGAAATATCTGTTATTGGATGTGATGTCTGAATTAGGCAGGGTGGCGGAAGAAATGCTAGAAAACAGCGATCACGGAAGCGGCCCTATAACTTATACCGAGGGAATCAAGGAAGATATGGGAGACACGTAGTATTCGTTAATCATCTTCGTTAATGCCTTGGAAATAGATTTAGATGAAGCCGTTAATGAGGCGTTAGAAAAATATCAATCAAGGTTGAACCAAGGTTGCTTGGGTTCAAATCGACATTCACTTTTTAGTTATACTAAAGGCCGCCAGAAACCCCACTCTTTGCTTTGCCGCCCAATCGGACCCGCATTCAGGGCATCTCAGGTCTTGAGGCAATTTGTGGCGTATGCGTTTTCCGCATATGCATTTCATGCCGCCGGCTAATCTTTTAGGTATATTTCTTACCTTTTCCCGGTGTTCGGTAAAGATGTGTTCCTTATAGGCCTCTTTTGCCTTATCACGCTTATAGCTGGTAAATTCCCAATCACAACCGTCTTCGTAAGAACAACTTACTTTATATATAGGCGACATATTGATTCACCATAAGCTAGAGGTATTAAATATAATTTTGTTTTGTTTTTGAATCATCTGTCTATTAATTTTATAATGATCTCCTTGTACCTATCCGATTTCCAGGTATTTTACAAGGCCTGAAAAATCATGCGCCCAGAAGTACGTATTCTCCACCGGCGTCCTTCCATTCCTCGGCATCAAAAAAATCACGGGTATCTATCAGTACTTTACCCGCCATCTTTTTCAGGAATTTTTGGAAAGAAATGGCACCCTTATACGCATCATGGTCCACCATCAGGACGACGGTATGGGCGTCTTTAACTTTTTGATAAACATCTCCCCGTTGTTTTCTAACATATGGGTCGTGAACCCTAACCTCCAAGTCTTCCAGCAGTGGTACTAGATATCTTGTCGGCGAGTTTCGCTCATCTTCCGTATTTGCCTTATATGAGCTACCCAGTATTGTTACGATCCCTCCTTTCGGTGTACTGTTAATTATCATCCTTGCAACATGTTCAACCATTTTCTCGTTTATCTCCCTGGCCTTGGGTATCAATTCCTTGTCTCCGTTCACCAGGAACCAAGGATCGACGGGAAGACAATGTCCTCCCACGCCGGGCCCCGGCTTCAGTATATCTACCCGTGGATGGTTGTTGGCCAATTCTCTCATGGTCCATACATCGGTCCCGTGAAGCTCGCACAGTTTTGCGAATTCGTTGGCCAGGGCGATGTTCACATCCCTGTATGTGTTCTCAGCCAGCTTGGTGAACTCTGCGGTGGTAGGGTTGGTTATGTGAATATCTCCTTCTACGAAGGTGGAGTACAGTTCCCTTGCACGACGGCAGCTGAGCTCGTCAATACCTCCGATTATTCGCCGGTTCTCCGTCAGTTCCTTGAGTATCTTCCCGGGCATCACCCGTTCGGGACAGTGGCTCAAGCTGAAGTCCTCACCTGCCTTCAGTCCGCTCTCCTCGAGTATTGGTAGGAGTACGTTTTCGGTCGTACCTGGTGGTACTGTAGATTCCAGTATCACCAGGTCTTTTTTCTTTAAAACCGAACTTATCATTTTACCCGCGCTTTCAACATATGAAAGAACCGCTTTTTTTTCTTCGTCTATGGGAGTCGGTACGCATATGATGAACACATCTGCCTTCTCTCCTCTTAACGTCGCTCTCAGATTGCCTGTATTCAACGCATCTCTGAGAAACGCCTCAAGACCGGGTTCACTTATATCGAATGCACCTTTGTTCACCCGTGCAACCCTTTCTGGATCCGTATCCACACCAACCACTTCAAAGCCCCTGTTGGCAAAGAGGGCGGCGGTGGGTAAACCGATGTATCCTAGGCCTAGAACACAGAGTTTCATCAGGTGCGTTAGTGGTAACGGGGTATATAAGAGTAAAGGTTTGACGGGTAATGAAGATGTACAAAACGTTTATTAAATGAACTGGAATATCAAAAGTGAATGCCTGTAAAAAATGCTTTTACGGTGGACCTGGAAGACTGGTTCCATATATCAGGAGTAGAAACACTCCGGGATGTTGATAAATGGGACCGGATGGAACCGCGAATTCAACGGAACACAGCCAGACTACTGCAACTTTTGGAAGAGAACAACGTTAAAGCCACTTTTTTCGTACTGGGGTGGGCGGCCGACCGGTATCCTAAACTGGTGAAAAAGATATATCGAAACGGGCATGAGATAGGCAATCACGGGTACAGTCATGAGCTTGTTTACAACATGACCCATCGGGAATTTCAGGACGATTTATTGAGGTCAGAGAGGGCTATAAAAAAGGCGATCGGCGAAAAGGTCACTGCATACAGGGCCCCCACGTTCTCTATCAACAGTGGATGCATGTGGGCCTTCGAGGTACTGGCTAAGAACGGTTACACTATAGACTCATCCATATTCATGGGAAAAAGGGACTGTGGGGGTACGGAACATCCCAAGTTGTCAAAAAAACATTTATTTTCTCTGAGAACGGGATATGGAGAGGTCGTAGAGTTTCCCCTGAGAAAGGAGAGGTTCATGGGTGTTGAACTCCCGGTCACCGGAGGGGGATATCTCAGGACACTTCCCCTTTGGGTCATAGACCGAACCATGAAAAAGGCCAATGAAAAGGGGATGCCCTTTTATCTCTATATCCATCCCTCCGATGTAGATGAAGAGCGGCCAGTACCGAAAGATATTAGATTGAACAAAAGGATACGGGCGAGGATAGGTCTGAAACACACGGAAAGAAAGCTCAGACATCTGATTAAAAAATATGAGTTCGCACCCATAGGTGATGTTATTGAAGGAACGGCGATCATGGACTACGAGACCATATGAAGAGGGAGACGAAGAACAGATAATCGAACTGTTCGAAAGGGTATTCGGCAAACCCATGGGTATCACCGAAAGCAGGAAACACTGGAAATGGGAATACATGGAAAACCCGGTGGAAAAGATATACGTCAATCTGGCGGTGGACGACGATCGGATCGTGGGGCAGTATGCGGTGATACCTGTGGAGATGTGGATCCATGGCCGGCGGAAAATCGGTTCCCTGTCCCTGGATACCATGGTCCATCCGGATTACCGAGGGCAGGGTATGTTCACCACCCTTGCGGAGCAGTTATACCGTGAGCTTGCACGGGACGGGGTCGTCCTAACCTATGGTTTTCCCAACGCCAACTCCATACACGGATTCACGAACCGTCTTGAGTGGAAGGAGATATTCAAGATACCTTTGTTCGCAAGACCCATCGATTTCGATAGGTCAGCAACGATGATGTTCGGGGATGGGGTTAAGGGATCTCTAGCCAGCTTTTTTTCCAAAAAGTTATATGATCTGAAGTACCGGCCTAAGTCCCCTTCTTCCGGTTATACCATGGAAGAGATCCAAGGGTTCGACTCCCATAGCATCTTTAGACCTCCTGAGGGCATATCCGCAGTTAAAAGTAGTGAATATCTGAACTGGCGGTTCACTGAAAAACCTGAATTCGACTACACGAAGATCGGGATTTGGAAAAAAGATATCCTTGAAGGATATGCCGTTGTTATCGGTAAAAGATATGGGGATCATGACATAGGTTTTATCGTTGATATGATGACCAAGGATCAGAAAAGCGACACTGCGGAGTTGTTATTATCCAGGAGTATTCAGGAGGCGGAAAGATCAAGCTGTGATATACTCAGCTATATCGCACCTAACAACGGTCGTTATTCGGAGATGCTGAAAAAACTTGGATTTATCGGTGTTGACCCAAAGAAATTCCCCCAAGATATTTATTTTGGTGTTAGAGAAAATGTTACGGGCCTGAATTGTTTATTCGATCCGAACAAATGGACCATAAGCTGGGCGGATACGGACCTAGTTTGAAATATTTTTTATTCAATTATATCTTTGATCGTACGAAAGAAATCATCTTTAACATTTTTTGCATCTTTCAACAGTCCTGGATTTTTTTCAGCAGTTTTCAAATATTTTATTATGTCTGAAAAATCTCTTGACCGACGGATGTAACCATTTTTACTCAACCAAATATCTACTTTTAAGGGTTTAGACGGGTAAAAAGAAATTGCTGGAAGACCGAGAACTCCTGCTTCTCTAGCCAGTGTTCCAGACCCTGTTAGAACCCCATCTGAAAACCAGCATAATTGTGTACCGTCTAACGTTTTGGAAGGGATGTATATTTTTTTATCATCCTTCATCCATGATGGATATTTACCGTATCTTGGTAAGTATACTACGTTATGATTGTTTTTAATCAATTCTTTTGTAAGTTTATAAGCTAGTATGTTCTCGATATCAACATAATCTGACCTCCATGCTTCAGGTCTTACCAAAATGTAATTTTGAAATGGTACCCTAGATATCTCATCTCTATCCGGTTGAAAATCAGCCAAATAAACTTGTTCTTTAACTCCATCGAAGGTGAATATTTTTGTATTCTTAGAGCTATACTTATTCGCTTCGTTCTTTAAAATTTTTGGTACTAAAAAGTAGTCACTATGTTTAGCCAATAATTTGAAACTGTCAGCGTGTTCATTGTCGTATGATGATATGAGTTTATTACGAAAAATTTTTCTTAGGGGGATAGGAGCGACCGAACCGTGTGAAAAAGCAAAATCGTAATTTTTTACGTAAGGATATAACCGTATCGGCCTGGTAAGGAGCACCATGATGATGAATGATTTCCTCTTATCCCAGTGCTGTCCAAAGCATTTGTATTCTAGGCCGTATTTTTTTACTAGATTATTGGTTTCCGCTAGATCACGTGTGGTGATCACGACTTTGTGATCATCCTTTAATTCATCTACGATAGGTCTAAAGAACAGTGCCTGGGATGAATTCACAATATCGAACCAGAGCTTTTTTTTCATGTTATGACGAGAAGAAGGCGGTAATCTTTATTAATCGTTTCCCCCGGACTATGGGCATCCACGTAAAAACTAACGTGATATCACATTGGAAATACTTTATAATGCCCGTGTCCATATTCCCGAAAGTAATCCGATGAAAAAGAAAATACAAGAGATATGGAAACAATCGGTTCGATATACTCATGAAAGAGAATACATGGGCATCGACCCCTATGATGGTCTGAATTCGCCATATCTAAGCCGATTGGGAGGCGAAAGCAAGTTCCTTCGTATCATTCTGACACATATGGTAAAAGACGCCCCGGTGAATCTTCGACCCGTCCTCGGTATCGGTCCTGAAAAGAACCCTAAGGGTATAGCTCTGTTTGCCCTATGCTATAACGATGTTTATCGCATCACGGGTAACATGGAATATGATAACAGGGCCCAATGGCTGGTGGAATGGCTCTTGAAACACAGGACGGACGAAGGGGACGGTACTTACTGGGGATATAATTTCCCATGGCAATCTGGCAGAAGCTTTTTACCATCATACGGCCCTTGCTCTGTTGTCACATACTTCGTCACCGAAGCCGTGAGATTGATTCATCATGATCATCAACTTTTAGAACGTGTTGCAACATTTTACCTTGAGCATCTGAACAGACTGGTGGATGATGAAGATCAACTGTGTCTGAGCTACACTCCATTCGAAAGTGAAAAGATAGTCAATTCAAATGCACTTATCGCACATCAACTGGCGGAGTTGGGCGTGTCTCTTAGAAGAGATGAATATATGGAAAATGCAAAAAGGATCGTCGATTGGGTGCTTTCACAGCAGGACACAGATGGTGGCTGGTTTTATTCCCCTACTTCACACTTGAAGAAGGACAACTTTCACAACGGGTACGTGATATGGGCTCTGATGAAGTACTGGAAGGTAGTTGAAGATCCCGTGGTCCTTCGTTCCATCAAAAAAGGGCTAAGATTCTATCGTTCCTTGTTCGAGGAAAACGGCATGCCAGTTTTTTCCAAGGAAAAAAAATACCCCATAGATATACACAACTGCTCCCAGGGTTTGATCACGTTCAAAGAAGCTGAACGATTGGGACTTCACCGGAAGGGTTTTTACAATAACATACTGGGATGGACCCTGGATAACATGTGGGATCGCAATGACCACTACTTTTATTATCAGAAACATCGATTCTGGACGAATAAAACACCCTATATGCGGTGGTCTCAAGCATGGATGGCCTATGCGTTGAGTAGTTTATTAAAAAGGGATCACCCATAAAAAGATTTTTCTTCCATCAGGTTTTTTGTTGGATGGTGGAAGTGATGTCTGTGAATGCACCATGAACAACACAAAAATATTAATAGCTGTTAATGATTCAATTAAAGAGAA
>JAWOAU010000093.1:0-4638 GCA_046498385.1 Thermoplasmata archaeon
AACGAAGATGTGGTTCCCGAGCCAGATTTAGTTATGGAGACCTTTGATATAACGTTGGAGACAAACAGCAACGCAGACGGTTGGAATTACGTGTCCTTTAACCTGATTCCAGTGGATTCATCTTTAGATGCAATATTGGATGGTATTACCGGTAGAGACGACAGAGTAATGTATTTCGACGCATCGACTGGGATGTGGTATTCATATGTACCTGGATGGCCGCCGCACTTCAACAATCTGAATAACTGGAACCACCGCATGGGCATATGGATCAGAATGACCGACGATGCGACACTAACCCTCGAGGGAACGAAACCCACTGATACTTCCCTTACTCTTGAACCAGGTTGGAACATGGTAGGCCTGCCAAGTTCCCAAATAGGTAATCATGGATTGCCTGGCGAAATAAGCCATGTTGGATATTTCGATGCGTCCGCTGCAAATAATATCGCATACGATATGGACCCTGCAAGTTTTAACTTTGAACCCGGTGAAGGTTACTGGTTATACAATAGTGCAGAATATGTGGTGACATGGACAATCGATTACTAAAAAACCCTTTTTCTTTTTTTGAGCTATAAGCTTTAATAAGCCTTTCATGATTACGTGATGATGCATTCAAAAATAGAATCCCAAGTATTGGCTAAGGTAAAGCCGAACAAAAAAACGATTTCAGAGGTGAACCAGGTAGCGGATGAACTCAAAAACAAGTTGACATCTTTATCGAATAACAAATTTAAACCCATTTTGGTTGGTTCGGTACCCAAAGGAACTTATCTTGAAAACCCAGATATAGACATGTTTCTATTGTTTCCTCAAAACACCAGCCGTGAGGAATTAAAAGAAATAGGACTTCGCGTGGGGAAAAAAGTACTTGAAGATACGGTTGAAAAATACGCAGAACATCCTTATGCTCATGGTAAGTACAAAGGATTCGATGTTGATATCGTTCCCTGTTTTGATGTAGAAGATGTACAGTGTATGAAGTCGTCGGTAGATAGGACCCCTCTTCATACGGACCATATAATGGCGAATCTTAAAGAAGAGCAGAAGGATCAGGTAATTTTGTTGAAAGCCTTCCTCAAGGGTATCGGGGTCTATAGTGCCGAAAATCGCATACGGGGCTTTTCAGGCTATCTATGTGAACTACTCATACTGGAATACGGTGATTTTACTGCTCTATTAGAAGAGGCAAAAGGATGGAAATCCGATGAGACGATATGTTCCTCTGAATACGGTTTTCAAGAGCCCTTAGTAGTGGCCGATCCCGTTGATCCTAGGAGAAACGTAGCATCCGCTTTATCGGAGGATAACTTTTATCTGTTTGTTTATGCTTCGAAATCTTATCTGGAAAATCCTGATGAAAAATTCTTTTTTCCAAAAGATGTCCCTTGCAGGGACGTTGATGATATGTTAAAGCAGATCACATCTAGAGGAACGTATCATATGGATATTTTCATTCCCTCTCCAGATGTGGTCGAGGATAACCTGTTCCCCCAAGTTCAAAAGGCACGCAGGGCGCTGAAAGAGTGCTTGGAGCGAAATGATTTTTCATTGCTGCACCATGATTATTATGTGGAAAAGGGAACGATACACATCATATTCGAGCTGGAATATGGGATTCTGCCATCTATAAAAAAACATGCAGGTCCACCAATAGACAATCCCCATACCAAAGCCTTTGAAGACAAGTACGGTGAAAAGGTATACATCGAAGGGGGGAGGTTGATGGTGGACCGAAATCGGAAGATAATGACTCCGGAAAGGGCGGTAAAAGAAGCAATATCGACTTTAGACATGGGAAGTGATCTAAACGATCTATTTGTTAATCATATAACCGTCATAACTGACGGCGAGATCGCAAAGAGATTCCCCTGGATCATGAGTAAATTCTTGAACAAAAAACTTCCTTGGAACAGATGACTCAAACTATCCCGTTCGCCGTTTTTCTCAGCATTTTCAAATTTTCAGTAGGGTTTCCCCTAAATATAGCAGAGCCCGCTACTAGTATATCCGCCCCGGCCTTTACTACTAGCGGTGCTGTTTCCGGAGAGATTCCGCCATCAACGGAGAGTTCCGTATCGTAGCCGTGATCTTTGATATACTCCGAAGCTAACTGTATCTTTGGAACCACTTCTTTCATGAAGGATTGACCCCCGAAACCGGGGTTGACCGTCATTATCAGTAATAGGTCGGTGTACTCAAGAAAATTCTCGATTTCTTTAAAGGATGTGTCGGGATTTATGCTTATTCCCGACTTTAGGCCTAATTTTCTTATATCCTTTAGAGTGTTTTTTATTTTCGTGTGTGATTCAAAGGATTCTTTATGAATGGTTATAATATCCGAACCGGAATCGACAAAATCTTGAATATATTTTTCAGGTTCGGCTATCATCAAGTGGGCATCAAAGATCATATCGGTCATGGGTCTTATGTCCTTGATAACGCAGGGTCCGAAGGTGATGTTTGGTACAAAATGACCGTCCATTACGTCCAGATGAAGCATGTCTGCTTCTTTTACCTTTTCAATCGACTCTTTAAGGCAGGAAAAATCTGCGGAAAGCATAGATGGTGATATCTTTATTTTTATCATGTCTCACACCATACCGAATCTCTTTTTGAACAGAAATACAAAGTTCTTCCACCCGTCCTTCCAGGAGCGTATCTTTGCTTCGCCTTTCCTTGCATGGTAATCAATGGGAACCTCTTTAAAGTTTATACCTTTTTTTATAGCTTCGATTTTGATCTCCTCGGAGAGCGGCATTCCATCGTTGGTCAGATTGAGGTGCTGTAGCACGGATTTCTTGAATATCCACATGCCGGATTGAGAGTCCTTCAATTTTATTCTAAACAATATGTTAGCAGTGGTTTTCAATACCCAATTACCGAATCGATGTACTAAGCCCATTACATCTTTGGATACGTTTGAAAGTCTATCTGTACTTATGAACTCGTACCCCTCTTTTTCAATCATGATCAACATCTGAGGTATTGCATAGGCCGGATAGGTACAATCGGCGTCCAAGGTAACTATGATATCACCTTCAGCTTTCTCAAATCCCGTTTTGTACGCTCTACCGTATCCTCGTCTAGGCTCGTCTACTATCTTAGCACCCTTGGATAAGGCGATCTCCCTAGTTTTATCCGTAGATTTAGTATCTACAACCAATATTTCAAAGTTCCTACCTTTTAAGGCCTGTTTCACTTCATCAAGTACCTCGCCTATGGATTCTTCCTCGTTCATGGTTGGAATAACGACAGAGATTTTCATAATAGTTGTGAACAGAGAGGGGTACTTTATAACTATTTCTCATGCTTTAGGCTGTCACACTAAATCCTTAAATTCCTCTAAAAGTCCAGGTTCCTCCTCTTTAACTATTTGAAATATGGCGGCTATGTTGCCTTTTTCCAAGTCTAGTTTGGATAACAATTCCATCAGCTTAGCGAATATTTCATCAGGTATTTCAATTAACTTTTGTTTGACCATATAGTTCCGCCATAGTTTGCTTTCCAGCAGATCTCTCCATTTTTTCTCGTATCTCTGAAGATACTCTTCGTCGAATCTACCTTCCTTGACACATTCGGCAGCTACTTCACCTGCTATCTTCCCCTGTCTAACACCGTTGGCTATGCCGCCGCCGGTCATGGGGTTGACCACCCTTGATGCATCCCCAACCAGCATAATCCCATCGGCGGTCACTTTGTCCGGAGGCGGGCACAAAGATTCTGCACCGGCTACCATGTCTATGATCTCTCCATTTTTAAAACTCTCGTGGGATTCTATGAATTCATCAAGATAGTTCTTTGGAGTTTTGCTGCCGTCCAGTAAAGACAGCCGGACACCTACACCTACGTTTGCAGTATTTTCACCCTTAGGAAATACCCAAATGAATCCGCCGGGTGCGAACTCACCGAGGTACAGATGGGTGAATTCATGTTCGAAATCGATATCCGCCATACGGTACTGGAAGCATGAAATGATGTCTTTCGGAGGGACTGCTTCATATATCTCGGCCCACCTTCCCACCTGGGATTCAAAACCGTCGGCACCGATGACAATATTTGCCCTTACCTGGAATTCTTTACTCATGGACCGAACTACGGCACCGCATATCTTCCCATCTCCTTTAATGAGTGATACCGCGGAGGTCTTCAACATAAAATCCACACCTTCGTCAGCAGCCAGTCTTGCCATCTCTTTGTCGAAAATGTCCCTTTCTGTTATGATACCTACGCCATGTACCTTGTGTTTACCAGTCAGCTCAAGGGTCTTTGCCCCGGGGAAATGAACTTTTCCGCCCTTTACCTCCGCCGCACACCATTTTTTGTAATCCTTAATACCTAATTCTTCAAACCAAGAACGAGTTGTTCCCTCCCCGCATCGAACAGGAGATCCTATTTCCTGCCGCTTTTCAATCACCAGTGTCTTTGCGCCGTTCATGGATGCATATCTGGCGGCGGTACAGCCCGCCGGGCCTGCGCCTATGACAAGTACGTCGTATTCTAAAACATCTTTTTCGCTCATATATACTCCTCCAGTAATATGGCACCCACGGGACATGCTTTAACGCAGAGTCCGCATGCGGTGCAGTTTTGATTGATCTCTATTATGAATTCCTTTAAAAACACGGCATTCAT
>JAWOAU010000019.1:0-9360 GCA_046498385.1 Thermoplasmata archaeon
TAATCACCTGTACGCTTTCGGAGAAGGAGAAGTTTTACAACTGACGAAGGATGATGATTTATACATGCTGCTGACAGTGGTGTTGGCCGCCGCTCTTGGGGTTCTGCCGCTTTTTTTCAAGTATAAAAAACTGAGCGGTAGTCGTTATCACATAAAAAAGGAGGAAGATGTTTCTAAAACGATCATGGAGAAGATAACAAGTTCGTCAGACCTGCGTGTTGTATTATTAAGCGTGATCATGATTGCTGCCGGACTTTACCTAAAATCATACACCATCGATGAATCGATGACATATGGATTTCAAACTATGCCATATCGTGAGGAGGGTTTTCTTTTATTGTTCTTCGGGGTGTTTCTTTTTGTAATAGGTTCTTTTATTAGAAGGGTGAAAAAATCCCATACCTACTTACTACCTCCTCCACCGGAAGGTTACGCGGCACACGATAAAACCATCGATGAACCCATATGGATCACTATCAAACATACCAAAGATCTTCGTGTGATGACTTTGGGGATTTTTATAATCTTGTTCGGTTTGTTCATCTTCGTATACGGTCCATGGATATTATTCCTCCTACCTTTCGGTTACTATTTACCATGGAGTCCACAGCCATACTTAATAATAGGTATAGCAGTCACTGTTTATGGGATGTTCAAAAATAAAAGAAAATCTTTAGATAATACTCTTCCCTCCCCAGATAACACATACATCAGAAAACCGGGTATGAAAAGATGCCCGGGGTGCAGCCAAGAGGCGGTGGTTGTGGAGGAGGATAACTCCGCATTCTGCGAACACTGCGGTTATTCGTCCATGGATTTTTCTTCTGAGGCGAGAAGATGAACTATCGACTGATCGTGCACCCTGATGGGGAAGCAGGCATACCGTGGGCGTCCTACAGCTACTCCCTGGACGGTCGTCGAGTGGGTAAGGAATATACCTGGGAAGAGAAACCGAGTACCGATGATCTCTACACGGTACATTACCTGTATGTCGACATGAATGCACAGCATTCATTAGAGTTCCGGAACTCGTTCCGGATAAATGGGCAGAACGTGGTGTACGAGCTCGGAGAGAATCATCCTACGGTGAGGTACACCCATCCGCTTGCTTGCGATGGTGGTGCGTGCGGGCCGACCGCACATATGTTCGTCGATGCGCCTATAAGTGCGGTGGTTGACGGTGTGAAGTACTACTATCTCTACGATGCTCTGGGTTCGGTGACCGAGTTGATAGATGAGGAGGAGAACGTGGTCAATCGATACAGGTACACCCCCTTCGGCGAGTCGTTGTATAAAGAGGAAGGAGTGTTCAACCCGTACCAATATACTGGCCGCAGGTACGACAACGAGACCGGACAGTACTACTACCGTGCGAGGATGTACTCGCCTGGACAAGGACGGTTCCTTAGCCAGGATCCCATGAGCATCGATGGGCCTAACATGTACGCGTATGCCAGGAACAACCCGATAATGTTCCGGGATCCAACCGGGAGATGGCCACCCTTCTGGGGACCGCCGACGCATATCAATGGAGGTGGTGGTTCGTCAGTAACGAAGTGCCCTGAAATCTGGTATTGGGATACATTTGAAGATTGTATGAATGCAGGTAATTCTTATAAAAAGTGTAAAGAGTATTGTTTTGGTTATGAAGAGGGGAATGGTAATGGTGCAGAATGTAAAGTTTCCATTAGATTGTGGGGACATCAAATAATATGCAATCGAAAGGCTACTGAAGAAATATATTTTGCTTTACAAGGGCATCGAGCATCAGATAATGTAGATATAATTACAAACTTTTTAATCCCCATTGGATTAATAGCCGCTACACCTCCTATAGGGGCCGTTGCTGCTTCCGTGGGATATTATAGGTATTTTGCACAAAAATGTTACGACCAAAATTTAGGATTGCAAATCAGACAAACATGGTTTTTTACTTTCCCTCTTCTTCGTTGTGTAGGGGCGGGATAATAATATGTTGGCATATGTTTCAGTAATAGGTTTTTTGTTGAATATCATAATATTCAGTACTGTTCGGTCTAAATATAACGATAAATCATTAGAACTAGTTAGCTATTACATCGCTGGTATTTTTTTGTTTATCTTATACTATGGTGATGATTTAAATGGTTTTTCTGAAAGAAATGTCTTACATTTTATAATTATGGTCGGTATTGTCACAATAATATTTTTGATTAGTCTATATAAACCTATAAGAAAAAAAATTGAAAAGAGGTAGTTATATGGGTTTTGGTTATACAAAGGATGATGCGAAAACACTTCTGAGAGCACAATATGTTATGATATTGACGCTTATTTTTTGGGGTTCCTCTACATTTTGTATAGAGGTGACTACAGGTGAATCGACTCATTTTTCGCTAGCGATATCTCTCTCCTTGTTGTTCTGTACTGTGGGTTTGGCCACTATGGTTATATTGAATAAGGCTCTTATAATTTCCAGAGTACAATGCAAAGTTATACTACTTTGGTCGAAAGGTAAATTTGAAAAGGCAGAGAAGCTAATAGATAAGAAAATCGATAAGGATTTTTTTGGATTACGTCATCTTTGGATGAATATTAAAGCGATGATGATGATAAAGAAAAAAAGGTTAGATGAAGCTGAAAAAATGCTTAATAAGCTTGAAATAACATATCCTATCTCTTGGCGGGTGCCGTATCATAAAGCATGTTTAGAAAGTGTAAAGGGTAACTCTAAAGAATCCTTAAGATACCTGATTAAATCGTTGCAAAAATTAGAAGAATTTAAAAAGACCAAAAAGAACCCAATTTATAAATTCTGGTCGAAGAGATGGAGACCTAGGTTGATATCATATGCTATAAAAGATGAGGATTTAAGTAAACTTAGAGAGAGTAAGGAGTTTTGGCGTTTTGTAAATTATTTTGATCAAACTGGTGAAATATATACTTGTGAAACTAAACAAAAACGTCCGCCTTATGAGATTAGGCGATCGTGATTGCGATTAAGGTGCCAACGGACGCAGAACCAGCATGCGTGAGGCCGACGGTGACACGACCTACTACGACTACGATGCCCAGGGCCGCCTTATCAACGTCTCCTATCCCGACGGCACCGCAACGGCCTACGAATACGACAGAAGGAGTAATATCCTTCACTGAATTGGTTTCTTTGAACTCCACAATCATATCCACATCACCTCAGACACAGGATACCTGATACTTCTATCTCCGAACCTTTACCTCGTTTCTTTGGGTGGCACATTCCACCATAATTTTTTTCTGTCCGCTCTTTTTTTACCTCACCGGTTTTCCCCGGTTTTCAACAGATATTTATAAGACTAGGTTAGTTCAAAGATTTAGATGATCACCCTCATAGGCATAGCCCACGTATTCGACGTCCACGACCGTTTAAGGGATGAGATCCGATCCAGAAGACCGGAGGTCGTGGCTGTGGAGTTAGATAAGGCGAGATATGAAGCATTGGGTAAACCTCAGTCCAGCAAGGGCTCCCCTCTGATCTACAGGGTGATGGCATACATCCAGAAAAGGATAGGAGAGGAGTACGGCGTAGTACCCGGGAGCGAGATGAAGGTTGCAGTGGATATGGCCCGGGAGATAGGTGCATCGGTTGCCTTTATCGACCTACCGGCTACCTACACCTTCAAGCGGTTGATGGATGCCATGACGTTTAAAGAAAAAGTATACTTGGTTTTCGGTGTATTGGCCGGGCTCTTCATTGGAAAAAAAAAGATCGACGAGGAGATGGAAAATTTTCAAGAAAACGAAGAGAGTTACATGCAGGTCGTCGAAAAAAATATGCCGTCGATCGCCCGTGTGCTCATAGATGAAAGAAACACATTCATGGCGAGGAACATCGTTGAACTGGAAAGGCGCTTCGGAGATGTGGTGGCGATTGTGGGAGACGGGCACGCTAGAGGTCTGATCAAAGAGTTAGAGGATAAGGACCTTGAAGTGATCAGATTAAAGGAGATGATGAAGGAGAGGGGGGGAGACCAAGTGAACTTTTCTTTCAGCTACGACGTTCAGTGACCGTCCTTTTCAAAATCATCGTAATACTGATGATAGATATCATATTCATCATCATCGTCTTTGGAGAAACAGACCGCTATCCACACAGCTCCGATCGAAGCCTGACCAGCTACTAAAATTAAGGTCAGATACTCTCCGATACCCCAACCGCTTTCCGCCTCTCTTATGTGCTCTATCTCCTCTAGACAAAGGGGACAGAATTCAGTTGGCGGTGGTTCGGAATAATCATCCACCTTTATCTCGACCGAAGAAGACATGACGCACCTTCCGGCGGATTCGTCACAGTGGTGCTCGTATTCCTCATCCTCATGCCGGGACCCGTGACCTATGCCTACAAGACTGATCAAGTGTCCGAACTCATGTATCAAAACCGAGGTCTCTACATCGTTTATCTCAAGGTTAGAACTCTTTTCGGTTACGGTTCTTATGGTGTGCTTGAACATAACTATGTTCTCACCGCCAAAAGAAAGTCCGAGTACGTTGGATTTCTCATTCCACACCCCGTCGAGATAAAGTACATTCAATACCATGACCGGATCCTGCCGTTCATGAACGAAGTGTTCCTCCAGTAAAGATTCGATGTCCTCACGATCATATCTGACCCTGCCCGGACGAGGGGCGAAAACGTCGCCGATGGTATCCCGAACATCATCCTTTTCGCACACGTCGTAAATGATCGATATCAAAGATTCCCGGGCAACCTCGGACGGAGGGAAACCCAACACATAGTTATACTCAATGATGAGTTCGCTGTACCTGCCATCGTCAAGGTACATTTGTGCATATTCGACGGAGGTGTAAAAGTCACCCCTCTCTTTGAAGTATGCTGGTAGGTAAAGAGAAGAGGTGATCATCAGGACCACTGTAAATGCCGCGATCATACCTGTATATATCTTGCTCCGATCCAGTTAGAACACCTCATATATTCGTTTTCTTCAAATCATCATAAACGGTCACCGCGGCCTCGGCCCCCTGTCCCGCTGCGGTGATACCCTGCTTGAGAGGGGAATCTATGACATCGCCGGCGGCGTAGAGGCCGGAAACAGTTGTGTGTCGTTCTTGATCGGTCTCTATGTAACCCCCGTCGGTTGTAGACGCACCTAATTCCTGAGCCAGGGTTGAATTCGGGTTGGCCCCTATCTCGATAAAAAGCCCATCCAGGTTTAAAACACGTTCTTCATTTTTTTCTTTGATCTTGGCCCCGTTTAATCTTTCATCACCCAATAGGGAAAGGACCTCTGCGTTGAACAAGGGTTTTATGTTATCCTTTTGTTCTATTTCCTTGATCCTTATCGGCTCCGGTCTGAAAAAACTATCACGGCGATATATTATGAAAACTTCCCCGGCATACTCAGAGAGGAGCAAGGCCGACGATAATGCCGAGTCGCCACCGCCGACCACACCGACTTTTTTGTCACCGTAAAAAGCGGCGTCGCAGGTCGCACAGTAGCTGACGCCTCTGCCAGTGAGTTCCGACTCCCGTTCGTGCCCTAGTTTTATACGCTCCGTGCCGGTAGCTAGTATGACCTTCTTACATCTGTACTCGCCCCTTCCCCCGTGTACGGTAAAATCAAGGTCCTCTCCGGATATAGATTCCACTGAATCCATCTTAACCTCGACGCCTAAGCCCTTGACCTGTTCTTCCATCTTGTTCATTAGTTCCATACCGCTTATGTTATCGTGTGAAGGAAAATTGCACACCTCAAAGGCTTCGGACAGCATACCGCCCGGCATTTCACCGATCACAAGTGTTTTCAGATTATATCTACCTGTATAGATCCCGGCGGTATATCCCGCCGGGCCTGCTCCCACTATTACAACGTCGTATTGTTCCATGAACTAGTATTTCAACCATATGTTATTAATTCTTTTGGGAATTTGGGTGAAAACAAAGTTTATAATGCTTTTCGCCGTTAGACGGATGATGGAATTTGCAGTGCTTTACTCAGGAGGCAAGGACTCTAACTTAGCTCTGTGGTTAGCTCAAAAAGAGGGGCTGGATATTGCATACTTGATAACCATTTCTCCTCATCGAGACGATTCCTACATGTTCCACAAACCGAACCTTATGCATGTTCCGATGCTGGCGGAGTCCCTGGATATCCCCCTCATACTGGAGGAGTCCGGTGGTGTAAAAGAAGAGGAATTAAAGGATCTGGAGAATGCTCTGGATTCCGTGGATGTCGACGGTGTGATCACAGGTGCGGTTGCATCCAGGTACCAAAGTGACAGGATAGAAAAGATCGCCGAAGATAGAGGGATGGAGGTGGTCTCACCGTTGTGGGGGATAAAGCAGGTAGAACTCATGGAGACACTGTTAAAAGAAGGTTTCAAGTGTATCATAGTAGGGGTGGCTGCAATGGGATTAAACGAAAGATGGCTCGGGCGGAAGATCGACCAACGATGTTTTGATGAATTGATGGATCTTCACCAATCTTACAGTATAAACGTGGCCGGAGAAGGGGGTGAGTACGAGAGTTTCATACTGGATGCTCCGAACTTTAAATGGAAATTTTCTGTTGAGAGCGCATGTAAGAATTGGGATGGACACCGGGGTACCTACGATATCGAATCCATTAAACGCTGTAAAAAGTCCTGACCCCGTAACTCACCAATACTTGATGACTATTTCATCACCGTCTATGGTATCCCACTTGGCGAGTTCCGAGAAGAATCGGGCCATGGAAGTTTTGGCGAGCGAGACTGTCCTATGCTCATGCTGACGGCCAGCATCTGTGTCCTGTGCACGGCGGAAAATATGCGTTAAAGAATAAAATACTGTCAATTCGAAAAAAATGTTTCATAGGACAATTTAAAATTAGACTTTCGATTGATTAAGAGCGGAGATTATTTATAACAATTATACACTATGTATAAGTATGTCTACAACAACAGTTCGGATCGATAAAGAAACGAGAGATATGTTAAAAGAGGTCGGTTCTAAAGGCCAAACCTATGATGAGATCATAAAGGAGATGTTGGAGTTTAGAAGGATATTCATAGAAGATTTATACAGTATTCTCGAAGAGACTGAAAACGACGAGTGGTTGACCACTGAGGAATTGAAGAAGGAACTAGAATGACGGTTCTCTGGAGCCCTCAATCAAGAAAAGAATTAGAAAACTTTTCAGAAGAAAAGAGAGAGTGGATTATAGATAAAGTTGTCGAATTCGACAAAAAAGAAAGAGGAGACATCAAAAAGATCGCTGAAGGACTATGGCGATTGAGAGTAGGTGATTACAGAGTATATTATCACCAGGAAGAAGATAAAACATATGTTTTGAGAGTTGTCCACCGGAAACATGCCTATAGGGAGAACTTGGTTAAAGCTCTTAGACAGGAGATTGAAGGGCTTTAAGATATTTGTCATCTATAGCTTAGGAAATCGCTCTCGAATGTAAGCTTAACGGAGCCGACGGGAGTTGCATAAATTTCATCTCAGGATGGTTGCGAGAGAAACGGAGATGTTTCCCAAGTTTAACATAGATGTCAAACTTGGGTTATGTCTCTATTTTCTTTTATTTTGTTCGTTTTCATAGTTTTTCACACTCTTAACTTTTATTATTCATCCTATAACTGAATGCCAATACAGTGGCCCAATCCACATGTGAGATTTAGTTGTAGACCACTGGGATATCCAATCCCCTGGGCCATATGATTTCGTATGTCTGAATACTGGCCCAGGAACACTTCCGCTGTCTTCTCCCCAATCACCTCTAAAGTTGAGCCAATTGTCGTTAGTTATTATATTAAGAGAATAATCTGAAGATGCCAAAATTAAGCCATTCCCGGTGTGATCATCAAAAGAAGTAGATCCACTCTCGAAGTAGCTCGCATGTCCACCTAAGGCCACGTACACTTTAGGATGTGTTCCGTCTACTTTTTCTACGTTACTCCAACTTTTCTTTGCGCCTCCGTAGTGCTGCGAATATCCCGCTTTCTGCGGGTTCCCTTCTTCATCACATATTATCTGTATCATCTCCCAATCTCCTTCATGAGCGGTTAATCCTTCAGTCCCAGGATTGTACAGGTAAAAGAACCAATACTGTATAACTATTTTGTTGTCCGTTGCAGTGAATACGCGGGAATACACTGTAGGATTGTACACGTTTTCAAAATTGCCCCACAAATCGAGATAATTGCTACTGCTCGGATTTTCCGCCAGATCGTCAGGAGTTGGACTGTGTATATTCGGACCGCTTTTGACCAATGTGGATTGAGACAGGAACGATCCTATGTCAACCGGAAAATAGCTCTCATCCCTGTGGAAGTAAAGCACCGGCGAGTACGTCTCAGCAAGTTCCTGCTGCTGCGACGGGCTTATCTCCGCATCGGTGTAGATGGTAAACTTGATCTTACCGTCTTTCTCTTCGGACCACCCATCATCTCCGCCGTCGCCTTCACCACCGGCTATGCTGTAATCAGGATAAGATCCCGATACGCCATCTCCCTGCCATAATTGTTCTACCGTGTCGTATATCAAGTCCAATCTCTTGTCATCTGAATTAACTCCGTCTAGGTCCATCTGATCATCCCAATCCAAATCTTCATCCCATAGTTCGATCTGTATCATCTCCCAATCACCTCTTTTTTAATTTAACCCACCACTTATTACCACCCATAGAGGCATGAAAACCGTCCAGAAAATCCAAAGGATGATACTTAATAAAGCTAATTTGCCACCTATATCCAATAATATCCTGAACTTTTGATTCTCTTTGTCAACACTAATATTCTTATATGTCAGATAATTAGAACATGATATAAATAATGGTTGAATATATATTATTATCCCGTGTATAGGTGATTGGAGAAATACCATAAAACTCCAGCCTAAGTAAAAAGGTTGGCCCACTAATAATATGGATATGATTCCCAGAATAAACACAATTGTAGTGGATAAACCGATGTTAATACTGATGTCTTTTTTATTATTAAACATGTATGACACCTCAAATTGATCTGTGATTAGTATGTTGATGCCAGAACAACGGTTCTAGCCACATATGTGCCAATTTACCCCCATAGAAGGGGGCAGTCCCGGTCTTTGAATATCTAAACACAGGCCCATTCGGACTTCCGCTATCTTCGCCCCACTTACCTTTGAAGTTTAACCAGTTTTCATTTGTTATCGGCCTGATAGTATAATCGTTGTTATCCAATCTCGTTGGATAATCACTTTCGGATTCTGTTATGCCTGGCTTAAAATTGCTAGCGTGACCGCCCTTCTCGACATAGACTTTAGGATGGTTTCCATCTTTTCTTAGATCTCCGGAATCCCATCCACTTTTCTTCATCTCGTAATGCCATGAGTAGCCTACTTGTGTAGGGGCA
>JAWOAU010000033.1:0-8744 GCA_046498385.1 Thermoplasmata archaeon
TAAGGATATGAAGATAGGGCAGACTTTGAGGGTCATCAACGGTTATGTCCAGAATAAAGGTTACGGGATGCAAATAAGTAAGGGTAAATGGGGGGAGATAGTGATGGAAGAGGAAACGAAGGATTAATATCTACCAATACTAATTACCTACCATGACTGATTCACAGGAAGAGTTGGGTTATATCGAAGTACTCATCGAGTGTCCCTTTTGTGGGGGATACGTGCCAGACGATTTCGAATGCTTAAAATGCAACTCTGAAATTCTTGAGGAGGTAGAATACGAACAGATGTTGTTTATATGTTCAAAATGCAGGGAAGAGGTTATGGAAGATACTGAGCAGTGCCCTCACTGCGGAGCCATTCTTAAATGAAAGGATTATAATGCCACGTTCCTTAACCATATAAAAATTATTTATACAAAGGTTTACTTGATGTGCCGATGGTAAAAACCATGCCCTACATACTAACGTTAGACGAAGGCACCACCAGCGCCAAATCCTTTATCATCAATAAGAACGCTAAGTTGATCGGCAGAGGTCAGAATTCCTTCCAGCAGTATTTTCCTCAACCGGGGTGGGTGGAGCAAGATGCGGAAGAGATATGGAAGATGCAGTTAAAGTCGTCAAAAGAGGCGGTGAAGGATGCGGATATAGCTGTTAGCGAGATTGCGGCTGTAGGGGTAACTAATCAAAGAGAAACTACGGTGTTATGGGATAAAAATACAGGTAAGCCTGTTAACAAGGCCGTGGTATGGCAGGATAGACGCACCGCCGAGCTGGTGGATCAAGTCGAAAAAGAATACAGTAGTGTGATCAAGGATAAAACGGGGTTGATCCCTGACTCTTATTTTTCAGCACCTAAGATAAGGTGGATAATGAATAAAAACAGGGACATTGCGAAACGGATTTCCAGAGGAAAGATCCTCTTTGGCACCATGGATTCCTTTTTGATCTACAAGTTGACCGGGGGTAAAGTCCACGCAACCGATCCTTCCAACGCTTCAAGGACCATGTTGTTCGATATAGATAGATTGGAATGGAGCTCAGAATTATTGGAAATATTTGATATCCCCTGTGATATCCTCCCGGAGGTCAAGGAGTCTTCCGAATTTTACGGTACCGTCAAAAAAGAATTGTTCGGAAGAGAGATTCCCATATGCGGATGTATCGGAGACCAGCAATCCGCCCTGTTCGGACAGTCGTGTTTTGGAAAAGGCATGGTCAAAAACACATACGGAACCGGCAGCTTTGTTTTAAAAAATACGGGTAGGGAACGCTACAGGTCAAAGAACCTGCTCACCACCATAGCCTGGAGTATCGACGGTAAAACGGACTATGCTTTAGAAGGTAGCGTTTTCATCGCCGGAGCCGGGATACAGTGGTTGATGGATTCTCTAGGTATAATTCAGGAGTTAGATGAGGCGGAGAGATTGGCAAAGTCACTGGATGACGAGGAACAGATCTATTTGGTGCCTGCATTCGTGGGACTGGGTGCCCCATATTGGGACCAATATGCCAGAGGAACCATGATTGGGATGACCAGAGATACCCGCCGAGCTCACCTGGCTAAAGCGGCCTTGGAAGCTATGGGATATCTTTCCCAGGATGTTTTAAATGAGATGGAGAAGGATTCGGGCAAAGGTGTGGATGAAATACGGGTGGACGGCGGTGCTGCGAAAAACGATTTTCTAATGCAGTTTCAGGCAGATATTTCGGATAAAAGGGTTTTAAGACCGAAAACTCTGGAAACAACGGCCCTGGGGGCCGCATACATGGCAGGCCTTTCAGTGGATTTATGGAAGAACAAAGAAGAACTCAAGGATTTATGGCGGGTCGATAAAATATACGAACCGAATATGTGTGAAGAAAAAAGAGAATCGTCGTATAGAGGATGGAAAGAAGCCGTGGATAGGTCATTGAATTGGTCCAAGGATGTTTCATGAAAATACTAGGAGTTTTCTAGATGTACAAAGTAGTAATCATCGGAGCGGGTATAATCGGCTCTTCTATCGCAAGGATTCTGAGTAAATATGATAACTTGAAAGTTACGCTGATAGAAAAAGAGATAGATGTCGGTTGGGGGGTGACAAAGGCTAACACTGGGATAATACATCCCGGTCATGAAGACGATCCCGAAACTTATCCCTTGAGAGCGGAATTGTGTATCAAGGGGAACAGCATGTGGCGGGATTGGACTAAGGATTTAGATATTCCTGTCAAATGGCCTGGAGAGCTCATGTTAGCCCGAAGCGAGGAGGAATTAAGCATCCTCGAAAAATACATGGAGATCGGAAAAAAGAACGGTGTAACCGATCTGAACATAATTAATAGAGATGATTTAAGAGAGATGGAACCCGAGGTCTGTAGAGATATTCAGTATGCCTTATGGGCACCTTCCGCCGGCTTGATCGCTCCCTGGGAAGCGGTGATCGCCTTGGGGGAAAACGCGGCTGAGAATGGTGTGGACATACGCCTCGACACCACCGTAGAAGATATTGAGATATTGGATGGAAAAATAGATTGTGTAGTCACGGATGGGGGTACCATAGATGCGGATATAGTGATCAATTCAGCGGGCCTAGTCGCCGATGAAGTTTCCTCTATGGTAGGTATAAACAATTTTAAAATAACGCCGAGGAAGGGGGAATACTATCTCTTCGACGAAGATGTGAAAGAAAAACCCCGGAGGATCCTACATCTTACACCAACAGAAAAGACCAAGGGAGTTTACGCAGTTCAAACCATTGAAGGAAATCTTATGCTGGGACCCACCGCCGAAGAGCTCCCCGAGGAATGTAAAGATGAGAGGTCCACCACCCCGGAAGGATTGAAATATGTTTGGGAGAACTCAAAGAACATAATGGAACATATGCCAACTAAAGACAGGGTCTCAAAAACATTTGCCGGTTTAAGACCTGAGCCGCCGGACGGACGGTATATAATTAAAAGCTACCATGAACCATGGGGTTTCATCAACGCCGCCGGGATACGATCCCCGGGCTTGACCGCCGCTCCGGCTATCGCACATAAAATAAAGGATTTATTGATCGAAGAGCTGCACGTTGAATTAATAGAGAAGGAAAATTGGAATCCCTTCAGAAGAAGGTTGATAAGGTTTTCAGAGCTATGCGACGGTGAAAAAAAAGAATTGATAAAAAAGAATGAAGATTACGGCAGAGTCGTCTGTATGTGTAAGGAAGTCACCAAAGGAGAAATACTTGAAGCGGTGGATAGAATACATTCTTTAGGCGGAGAAGTTTCTTTAGACGGAGTAAAATTTCGAACACTTGCCCTCTTCGGTTTTTGTCAGGGCTCTTACTGTCGTGCAAGAATCGTACGCATACTCTCCGATGCCTTGGGCATACCTATGTGGGAGGTAGCGATAAGAGAGAAAGGTACGGAGTACGCTTTGGGAGACATAAAATCATTGTGGAAGGATTGATATGCAAGAAAAATTCTATGATTGTATCATCATCGGTGCCGGTGCGGCCGGAACAGCTGCCGCGGTAAGATGTAAAGACCTAGGTATAGATGTGATTATGATCGAGAATAAAAGGCGGGTTGGAGGAATACCTTTACAATGCACACATCCGGGATTCGGTAACTTCTACTACAAAGAAAATCTTACAGGTACTGAGTTCGCGGAAAAGCTGACAGAAAGTTCGAAGATAAGAGAGGTGGAGTCTTTAACGGAGGCACACGTTGTGTCCATAGAGGATATATCAGATACGAAAAAGAAGATTGATCTTGTAACACCAAAGGGGGTGTTTACACTTTATACGGGAACTATAATCTACGCCACCGGGGCTCGAGAAAAACATCGTTTCGAAACAGGTATCCAAGGAGATAGATTGAGTGGAGTTTATACCGCCGGTGAGGCCCAGACTTTGATGGATATATACGGGGTTCTTCCCGGCAAAAAAGTGGTGATAATCGGTTCCGGAGATATCGGGCTGATAATGGCACGAAGATTCGCCTTGGAAGGGGCTGAGGTAGTGGGAGTCATAGAGATGATGCCCTATCCGGGAGGACTTACCAGAAACGTCGTGCAGTGCTTACATGACTTTGACATCCCTTTACATACAAAAAAAAGGGTCATCGAGATAAGAGGAAATAAAAGAGTTGAGAAATTGACCACCATGGATGTGAACGATGATATGAAGACGGTACCCGGGAGTGAAAACAGCATAAGATGCGATACCGTCGCATTGGCTACCGGACTTATACCGTATACCAAGATACTTGATAAATTGGATGTGGTAAAAGATTCGGCAACCGGAGGACCGGTGGTGGACGAGTATTTGATGACCAGCATTCCAGGCATATTCGCCGCGGGAAACGTACTGGCTGTAAACGATTATGTGGATTTTGCTGCATATCAAGGAGAAAGAGCGGCGGAAGGAGTTGTGCGGTTCCTCCGGGGCGATGTAGGGACTTCCAAGATCAAAGTAGAGCGCGGTAGAAATGTTAGATTTGCCGTCCCCCAATATATAAGCGAGAACGACGTCACCCTCTACGGCCGGGTGAAAAAACCGGAGCCCGGGGTGAGGATAATGGTACCTGAGATAGGTTATCAAACAAAAAATACATCGGTTAATCCCGGAGAGATGATACGATTGGACATCAATAAAAGAGACTTGGAAGGTATCGGAGATAAGATAACCGTGGAGGTGACGAGATGAGTCAAGAGGTCGTATGCATAATGTGCCCTCTGGGATGCAGGATCAAAGTCCAAAGCGATGACGGCGGTATTCAAAATATAAAGGGATTCGCATGTGAGAACGGTAAGGAATACGCGGAACAGGAGATACTGTGCTCCACAAGAACGGTCATGAGTGTGGTCAGGTGTAGAAGAGGTGATTTCCCCACCGTATCAATCAAGACAAGCGAGCCCGTAGACAAAGATAAAATAGAGGACATTATGGAGGCGATAAGCAAGATAGAGGTCGATGCCCCGGTGAGGGTGGGCGACAAGTTATTAGAAAACGTATGTAAAACTGGTGCGGATATAGTAGCAACAAGGAATGTGGAGGTTCAAGAACACTCTTCTAACCATCCCAGTATCTCGTCGTAATATTTTTCTTGCAGTTCTGGTTCATTGAATATTTCGTGGAAGGCCCCCTGAAATATACTCAGTTCTTTATCTTCGCATTCCAATCCATTAACAAAGCGCTGTGCCCCTTCCATGGGTGTTATCTTGTCCTCAGTACCGGCTAATATTAAAACCGGTACGTTCAATCTTCCATTGTGCGCTTTTTTCATATTGTAAAAAAGAGAACGGGCCAATGCGAAGGAAATTCTATCGTGGACCATCTCATCCTCACGATATTTTTTTCTCTCTTTTTTGCTACTAGTCAGGTCCCGTGTGCGTATGGAGTTAGATATCGTGCTGTGGGGTACGATGTACGATAGCAAGGATGCCAACGCCACCGTGAACCCGGATGTATCCTCCGAGGGCTGAAGTGCGGGAGATGACGATACGACACCTTTTATCCTGCTTGGCTTTTCTTCAGCATACCGCAGTACGGCCAGCCCTCCCAAGCTGTGGCCGAACAAGAAGGGTTCACCTTGAATATCCTTTACCATGGAATCTATTATATCTACGCATTCTTCCACGGTAGTATGGCCTCGGGTACCGGGAGACATTCCGTGCCCGGGCCAATCAAAGGTATGGACTTTGTAACCATGTTTTTTTAACTCTTCGATCAACCGGTGATGCCGTCTAAAATGCTCTCCGAGTCCGTGAACGACTATAACATGACCCTTAGAGGGTTTTCCGAAGCTCCGCTTGAATACCATGGGCTCGAATAAAGTAAGTTGGTTAAAGACATTATGTCCCGCCGCTTTTGTACACAAAAATACCGAAGAAAATTAGTAAGTTTTATATATGAGAAGCGCTGACAATTACTAATATGTCAACCGACGGTATCGAGTTCACAAACTCAGGCGTCAAGTTGAAAGGTGACTGGGGAGAGGTATGCGATTTTGCAAAAGGTTTCGAAAACGTTATCCGAAAGGCGGATGCTAGGGATAAAACAGTATTTCATTATCGAAACTGGAGACCTAGGGAAAACGATACAGAAGAAGATATCAAAGAGAAAACCATCGACGAAGCAAAGGTAGACGTTAACGGTATTAAAGATATGGGTATAGGGAAAAAAGTGGAGAGGATGATAAAGTCTGAGAAAGAAGAAAACATAAAGTACGCTACCACTAAAGCAGTGAGAGACATATACGTGGGATCCGCTAAATGCTTCAGTAAACTAGAAGAGATAGTTTACGGAAAGATAATGCTGCGGTTCAACCCCTATTATTTTGGCGAGGGTGAATTTTCTGCAAACCTGCGAATAAAAGATAAAAAGAAATGTGAAATGAACGTTAATTTCAACGACGACGTTATGCGTGACAAAGTTAGATCCATAGTTAAAAGTTCAAAATGGAACTGATATTGATACTGTTGGCTTTATCCGCAGCCATATTTATGAGTATGGCTATAGGTGCCTCCGCAATTGCCTCCGCATTTGCGCCAGTGGCTTCCAGCGGGTCATCCAATATCCTCCGATCGGCACTACTTGCGGGGATAGCTGCGCTCCTCGGAGGGTTGATACAGGGTAGAAAAGTCACTGAAACCGTTGGTTCGGGGATATTGGGAGGGAGTATAGGTGTTGTGCAGGCCGTGACCATACTGCTCATCGCATCAGTATTAGGCATAGCTAGTACTTTAACCAACTATCCTATGCCCACTGCCTTTACCGTTGTCGGAGCGGTAGTTGGAAGCGGTATCGGGTTCGGAAGCGCGGTACAATGGGGTATGGTAAAGTTGATACTAGGATATTGGCTACTGGTACCTTTATTCGGTGTGGGATTGGGATACGTTACATTCTTAGTGGTGGACCATCTAGTACCAAAGGAAAAGAACGAAGAAAGGGTGAGATATGTAGTACTGTTTTTAGGCCTGGTCTTGGCATTTACCGCCGGCGCTAATTCCATTGGAAAGGCCATCGGCCCCCTAAACGCCCTGGATATGAACATCACGCACCTTTTGATAATGGGAAGTGTAGCTATGATGGTGGGGAGCTGGATATTGTCTCCAAGGATTATAAACGCCATATCATACGACTACTCTAACATCGGTCCCAGACGATCCATGGTCGCATTGGGCACGGCGGCATTTTTGACCCAGATCGGTACATTCTTAGGAGTACCTATTTCCTTTGCACAGGCTATAATTGCAGCGGTGATCGGCAGTGGTGCGGCTGTAGGTACGACTAACATAGGCAAAAGAAAGGTGATGCTGACTGTGGGCGGATGGATAACGGCATTCCTGGCATCTATGGGACTGGCCTTTGTTATAGGACATTTTATTTTTTAGTTGTCGAATCGAAAACCATATTATACCATATCCCAATATGCACAAGATGTCCCATGACGAATTTCAATTCCAGGACCTAGTCGATGCGTTAGAAAGGGAGAAAAGTTCTAAAACTATTATTGAAGTTCACAATAAATTTTTCAAACAGATGAGAAAGTTTATCAGTGAATTGGAGAGCGAAGTTACGAAAAATTCTCAGGACATAAACACGCTGGACCGGATAGGACTTGACCAGTTGTTAAAAGCAAAAAAAATGGCAAAAGACTTAATCAATCGTAGATTAAAAAAAATCGCCCTTGCCGCCGTGCACCAGCAAATGGGAGTCAAGAAGGTAGATACATCATCAATGACTGAAAGAGAAAATGAATTGTTCAACGATATAAAGGATCTGCTCGATGAGACGAGGGGGGAGTTGAGAGACGGTGGGTATCGTATAACCAAAGAGGAGGAGGGGGAGTCTGCCGGCCAAGAGGCCCACGACAAAAAGGAAGAGAGAAAACGCCATAGAATCGAAGAGAAGGAAAAAATAGAAGTTAGGCGGGAACTTGAAGAGAAAAAACAAGAGGAAGTTAAAAAAGTAAGTATACCAAAGGCGAAAAAAGGCGAAGAGATTCTAGTCTACGTAACAGACGACGTACCCACCTTTGTAGATATGGAAACTACATACACTCTAAAAAAAGAAGACGTAGTCACACTCCAGGCGGATACGGCTAAAGTACTGATTTCCCGAGGATTAGCCAGAGAGGTTGTACTCGACTAAATCACAAGTGAACGCAGTATTTCTGATCTATACTAATCTATATCTTCCACACCAGCTTCACCTTCTTCCGGTACGATCTCCTCATCTACATTCTCTTCTGGTACGATCTCGTTCTCATCATCCGAAAGCGAGCTTCCCAGTTCCCCTCTAGTTTTAGCTAGGTACATAACAAGCAGCACCAGTACGACTACGATACCGATGACAGGAAGTATCCACAAGGGGAAGCTTTCCTCCACAGCAACCGTCTCCGTCAGCTCGTCGAACTCGATCTCGTAAGTACCGGGCTCGTCGAAGGTATGGGTGAACGTGTGCTCCGCACTACCCTCTGCCGGGATGTCCAGGGTGTAAACTACAGCATCATCCACGACCACATCTATGGTGCCATCCAGCAGTCCTGCATTCCTCGCACTAACAGTGAGAGTGACTTCCAGAGGCTCTTCACCCTCGGTAGGCTCTACTTCGAGCACAAGATTTTCCGGTACGAAGAGCAGCTCTTCGAAGTGGGCGGTGAGTGTATTGTTTTGATCCATGATAACAGTGATCTCGTCGTTGTGCTACTCACCCTCCGGCACATCACCGGTCCAGTGGCTGAACCGCCAGCCTTCGGCAGGAG
>JAWOAU010000063.1:0-4671 GCA_046498385.1 Thermoplasmata archaeon
ATATGGCTACCACGATCACCATCGATAAGAAGACGAAGGAGAGACTGGCGGACTATAAGTTGGGGGACTGGACCTATGATGAGGTACTTCAGTTATTGATGGATAACGTATCCCTTGAGGATGTAACCGCCGAGCATCTAAGAAAACATTATCATAGATTGGATGACTTCAAAGGTCTTTCAAAGGAAGACTTCAAAAAACGATTGAAAACACGTCTTGAGAAGCGAAATTGACATACCCGATAACATCATCGAACGCCTCCTAAATATTTTAGACGAATTTGAAAAAGATCCTTTCCGTCCAAGAGCAAAGTACGTAAGGAAGTTAAAATAACAACCATCGGGCACCCCCCGGCGAGCTTGTATGGGCAGGTATCGAAGAGGATAGACGGAAGAATGATACGCAGTGGGAAATCACTAGACTGGCTACCGGACATCCCATATTACGAACAACTTCTATAGAAGATCTACTGGAAATTAGAATGGCAACAAAAAGCATTTCCATAAGCGTTCCAAGAGTGATGAAAAGCGAGATAGAAGCACTCGTAGAATCAGGAGAATACAGTTCCCGGAGTGATGTGATACGCGATGCTTTCAGGACTTTTATGAGGATAAATCCCGAGAAGAAGATCAATGCGGCTGTGAAGTTATACAAAAAAGAGAAGGTTTCATTGACAAGAGCAGCCGAGATGGATATAGAAAGCTTTAAACAGGAATTGATAGACAGAGGATTGACTGTAAGAACATATTACAACGAGGAATGAAGGATGGGTTATTTTGAATAACATACTAGTTCTCGATACCGATGCAGCATCAGTTATTGCCAAAGCTGAGATCGTTGATGAACTACTCTGAAGTTAAGATCGTCATAACACCAAAGGTACAAAACGAACTCGAAGTACCTTTAGAATATGGATACGAATTCCCCGAACAAATACTCAGTAGAATAGATACATTTACCCTTTCAAAAAGTGAAAAATATCTATACAGGGATCGGTTCGATAATCTTATGATAGGCAAGGGTGAATTGGAATCCATCGCTGTAGCGAAAATACGGAAAGGAACCTTTTTCACTATGGATAGAGGCAACGGGATCTGATGAAATTGCGCAATCCATTGCGTAAATACCTGCGAAATTGCGCAATCCATTGCGTAAATTACAAATATACCCTGTGTGTTATGTGTACTGATGATATCTAAAGAAGTTCTTGAAGATATAACAGAGGGGTGGGCTGAAGACATCCAAGGGGAGCATGTGATACATAGAGATCTTACCGAAAAGGCCGAAGACACTATCGAACAAGAGGAAGTGACTGTGATCAAGGGAGTGAGACGAGCAGGTAAAACATTCATTTTGTATGAATTGTTTCAAAAGTACGGTGGTTTGTATATAAATTTCGAAGACGAACGTCTTTTTGATTTTACTCTAGATGATTTTGAAAGGCTGTACGACATCGCCAATGTTGCCGGAAAAAAGATCCTTTACATGGATGAAGTTCAGAACCTCGAAGGTTGGGAAAAATTCGTTCATCGAGTACATCGAAAACTGAAGGTCTTTGTGACCGGCTCAAATTCCGCTTTACTTTCATCAGACTATTCAAAGGCACTAGTGGGGAGAACCCGCACCTTATCGGTCACACCATTACAATACAAAGAATTTCTTAGATTCAGAGAGGATAAAGTGGGGCGGGAATCCTTTTTAGAGTACATGGAATTGGGAGGATTTCCCCGTATCGCTTTAACCGGTCATAAATCTCTGGCAAAGGAATATCTTGACCGAATAATCTATAGAGATATTCTGGGGACTGAGAAGGTCATGTATCCCGACAGTATATCTCGGCTTGCACTTTACTTACTATCAAACGTTGGAAAGGAGTTTTCATACCGATCTCTTAGGGATGTGTGTGGTGTAAAACACGAGAACACCGTCAAGGAATATCTCAACATGCTGAAAGAAGCCTTTTTGATAGATATGATAAGAAGATATCATCCTTCGCTAAGAAAACAGGAAAGCTATGGAAAAAAGGTTTATTCCGTAGATCCGGCCTTCGTTCACATCGGTAAAAGGCTAGACAGGGACCACGGGAGGGTACTGGAGAACATCGTGTACCTCTATTTACAGAAGGCTCGTGAAGATGTCTACTTCGGAAAGAATCACAAAGAAGTGGATTTTGTGGTCTGCAACGGTTTGAACCCCATTGAAGTGCTTAACGTAACCTACGAGGCGGAAGCCGAGAGCACTTTAGAACGGGAGATATCGTCCCTCGAATATTTTGCAAAAAAATACGATGTCCCGGCCGGACTGGTTTCTTTGTATCCTTGTAATGTACCCGAAGATGTTCAATTCCATCTCGCCCATCGCTACTTGGAAAAATTGCGCAGTCCATTGCGTAAATAAGTGGTGAATTGCGCAATCCATTGCGTAAAATGGAAATTTGTCTCTGTGAACTCTCGATAGTACCCAGTACCTTTATGCTCTCTATCCACCAGGATATGTCTTATTCAGCCGGTTTACTTCCAAGATATTTTCATAGGGTGTTGCAAGATGAAAACTAGTAGGATATAGGCCCATTTAGCGAAAACTAAATGTGCTGGCTACCTAAATCCTTTCTCGTATCATCACATCATACTCCTTGGCGATCTCCAGGTATCCATCCCAAGTGGGTAGGAATTCCTTTGTCCGTTCCCCGGAATGCAAAAATTCCAATAAAGCCTTAAAATGTTCTTCCAGAGTGATCTTGAATAGACCGATTGTGAAGAAAGATGTACGCAGAGGAAGATGGTTAATGAGTTAGATCCATATACACCAAAGTAAACATGATCTATAACTATGGTGTATGCAGATGAGAGATGGGGAGTAGCTTCAAAGAATTCATATCATTTCGCAGAACTATATTTTAACACCAGAAGAGTAACATACCAATTAGTATAGTCTACCTTTGAGGATCAAGAAGATTTTGGAACCCCATGACTTCTTGAATATCATCCATAGTATAGAGTGTTATGTTGTGGGAATCTTCCGCATGTTCCTTCAGATCGTCCGTGAAACCGGCCTTGGAGAACAAACGATAATCTTCAGTCCTATCATCTTTCCTCCATCTAACTTTTTCAGCCTTTTCCTTCAGTGAGTTCAACAATTCGAAACCGACCTTTCTCTTTGACCATTTACATTCGCCCAGTAAGATTTGGACTCTCCTTTCATTCAACCCCAAGATGTCGATCTCTACGTCCCTATGCCACCATCGACCCATCTGAGGATATGATCTATCCCGCTTACTTATCTTTCTTACGAATTCCAAGCATACATCTTCGAATTTACGTCCCACGTATCGATCTAGTTCCACCATTACCTTGTCCTTAACAAATCCTTCAGGATCATCCTTAACATCGGCCATGTTCGGGGCGATGAAATTGAACCAGAAGTCAAAATAATTATCCGACAATTCGTAGATACCTTTTCTTGAACGAGTATTCCTCTCGGTAACAGGCAGGGAATGTTTCAACAATCTTATCCGTTCCAATTCACCCAAATATTTTGGGATGGATTGTTGAGCAACAGATATCTGATCCGCTATCTGCTTCGGCGTATTGTATCCTTTCGCCACGGATTCCAGGATACTCATGTATCTGTGAGGTTTGGTAAATTCCTGTTTAAGGAGCATCCACGGCTCTTCATGTAATATCTCTTTATCGATGCATATCTTTTGAA
Source organism: Thermoplasmata archaeon (assembly GCA_046498385.1). GTDB lineage: Archaea > Thermoplasmatota > Thermoplasmata > Halarchaeoplasmatales > Halarchaeoplasmataceae > Halarchaeoplasma. The sequence continues at coordinate 3,709 of JAWOAU010000063.1, forward strand.
TTATATTTTCAGGCAATGAAATATCCGGATCCACCATCTTCAGATAGAACGGAGTACCACCGAAGACCGCATAGAACTCGATACTCTCCCGGATCTCCTTTTTTTGTAAAATGTGTTGACTCAGTTCGAAATTGAAGGGTGCGGCGTCGATCTGCCCCGTTCTCCTACCGTAAAGTGGACTATCACTGGTGAGAAGGGATTCCATCATGGATATTGAGGAACCGCATAGTATCAATAATATATTTCTCTCGGACAGGTATTCATCCACGAATAACTGAAACATCGACGGTATGCTCTTGTCCTGTTCGATAAGGTACGGAAATTCATCTATCGCCAATATCATCTTACCTTTTACGACCTTGGAGAAATATTCGAAAAGATCATGCCAGTCGTCTATCTTAGGCTCTATTTCACCGTACTTGGTATGTATCGAGTTCACCAATCTTCTCAATTGCACGGTACTTTCTTCCTGGGTAACCAGATGATATACGTGTTCTTTGTCATGTATGAAATGTTTTATCAATTCAGATTTTCCCACCCTTCTTCTTCCGTAGATGATCACGCATTCGAACTTGTCAGTACTGTACTTCTTTTCCAGGAAATCAAGTTCTTCCTTCCGATCTACGAATTCCTTCATATCTAACATACTAACAAGTAACATACTAATTAGTATTTATATCTATCGGGTTGTCAATCCTAAAGGGGAGCAAGGCAGCATACCACCAGCTATCTCCCAACACCCTAAACCATTAAAACAATTGTTACAATATGGCTACCACTATCGATAAGAAAACGAAGGAGCGATCGGCGGACTATAAGTTGGGGGACTGGACCTATGATGAGGTACTTCAGTTATTGATGGATAACGTATCCCCTGAGGATGTAATCGCCGAACATGTCAGCCGAGCGAGGGCCGTGCGAAGCTCATCGGAGAGATGCTCGTACGGGTCCGGGTCCTTCCAC
>JAWOAU010000018.1:0-13724 GCA_046498385.1 Thermoplasmata archaeon
GACAGAAGTTTTTCCACCAGGAACTATCTTCTTGAGACTAGAAAACCATCGATATGTTGTTCGGTTCTATAACGATCCACAGAACAGTTGAATGCGCTTCTGTGATGAGTTAGCTGTGGAAAAAAATTGTATGCTTTCTTTTCCGCTAAACCTTCTTTGCTCTTAGGGATATTATTTTTGTTTGCATAAAAAGAACGGAACTAAGAGCACCTTTTATCTCTTACTGTCAAACTTGGGTTAAATTAGATACAATAGTCAAGCTCTTCATATGGGGGGACTGTCAAAAGTTTAGTGATTTCACAGATTTTCACGATCCATGAAAACTCATCTAGTATATTATACCCCATTAGTGATTATTAGGGAATGATCAAATATCACTAAGAACCTGACAGGGTCATCGTTACCATTATTTATCACCGTGTTCTTGTCTCTTCTAACATGATAATCCGGGCCGACCTTCACTTACACGGAAAATACTCGGGAGCCACCAGCAGCAGCATGAACTTTGAAGAGATGTCCAGGGGGGGATCGAAGAAAGGGATCGGGCTCCTGGGAACCGGGGACTGCCTGCATCCGAGATGGCGTGATGAGATAAAGGGTATGGAAAAGGTGGAGGACGGAGTTTATTTTAAAAATAATACATATTTTGTACTCTCCGGCGAGGTTGAAACAAAGGATAGGGTACATCACCTAATGTTTTGTCCGTCCATTGCACAGGCGGAGGAACTTTATCAACGTCTGAAAAAGTTTTCTAAAAACATAGACTCCGACGGAAGACCCCACGTGTCCCTTTCTGGTGAAGAACTAGCCTTGATGGCCGTAGAATCCGGTGCACTGCTGGGACCGGCCCACGCCTTCACACCGTATACCGGTCTTTATGGTAAATACAGCAGTATGAAAAACTGCTACGGCGCCATGACCTCAAAAATATATTTCCTTGAACTTGGACTGAGTGCAAAAAGCTCCTATGCCGACGGCATCTCCGAACTGGACCATCTAACATATCTTTCAAACTCCGATGCTCATTCACCCTATCCACACCGCCTGGGACGGGAGTTCAACGAAATAAAGTTGGATGACATATCCTTCAGATCCCTGAAGATGCTTCTTGAAGGAAAAAAAGGAAAGATATTGAGAAATGTCGGCCTTCCTCCGGAAGAAGGCAAGTATAACGAAAGCGCCTGTAACCGTTGTTACACTCATTATTCCCTGCGGGAGAGTTTAGCTAGGGGATGGAAATGTAACTGCGGTGGCAGTATTAAAAAGGGAGTTAAAGACAGGGTGCGCGAACTCTGCGACGTATCGGAAAAATCAGATGGCAGTCCGCCCTACACAACGATGGTCCCGCTGCAGGAAATCATCGCCGCATCGGTTGGACATTCCAGTGTCAACACCAAGAAGGTGAGGGAGATATGGCAGGACCTGGTGGACCGCGAAGGAGACGAGATCACGGTCCTTCTAAAAACACCTATAAACGTTATTGAGGAACTGAGTGGTGAAAAGACCGCCGAGATCATACACCTGGCACGGGAGGGAGGATTACCCATATCCCCAGGTGGTGGAGGTAAATACGGTAAGCTGCTGTTCGAGCGGCTTCAGGAAAGGGAGGACGATCAGCGCTCTCTCATGGATTTTTGAAGAAAGCTTTTAATCACCTTTTTTACTTTTCTGTAATCATGGAACGAGCATTGATACTGACCGAGGGTTACCTTGACAGTTATATAGCTAAAACCGCCCACGGTCTTTTGAGATATTCCAGGAGATACGAAGTGCTGGGTGTTGTGGATTCTAAATTCTCGAAAACTACCACCGACAAAGTGATACCCAATTGTAACAAAAAACCGATATTTGAAACGCTTGAAAAGGCTTTGACTGAACTGGGACGCGTGGATATTTTAATCGTTGGAGTAGCCACCATAGGGGGGTATCTTCCAGAGGTTTTCAGAGAAAACCTGAGGGTGGCCATAGAGAACAATATCGATATCGTTGCGGGGTTGCATAAGTACCTCAACGACGATGAAGAGCTATCCAAACTTGCAAATGAACACGGTGTAAAGTTGTACGATATACGCCGTTCCCCGCCTATGGAAGACCTTCATTATTTTGCCGACAAGAAAAAAGACATAGGTGCATTGACGGTTCCCTTTTTGGGAACAGATAGCTCCATAGGGAAGCGGACCGCTCTTATCTCGGTATACGAATATATGAAAGGCGACGGCGTGGATGTCGAATGGGTCGCCACCGGTCAAACCGGTCTGTTACAGGGGGCCGCCCACGGACTGCCTCTAGATTCGATCAAAGGGGACTATATGGTCGGGGAACTGGAACATAATATATGGCTTACTTGGAAAGAGTGCAAACCCGATGTGATCCTTATAGAAGGTCAGGGTAGTATTTCACATCCTGCCTATGTGTGTGGCGCAAGGGCGGTATTAGCCGCATCCCAACCAGATGGAATAGTGATGATACACGCTCCTGCCCGGAAATACAGGCATTACAAAGAGGATGAAATACAATGGCCGATGCCGAATATAGAAACCGAGAGGATCATGACCAAACTCTATTCCCATTCTCCAGTGATCGCCATAGGTATAAATCCAGAGAATATCCCCTTGGAAGAAAGGAAAAAAGTTATAGATGGACTAGAAAGCAAACACGGAATTCCATGCAGTAATGCTTTAGAGGAGCCTGAAAAGATAGTATCCGCTATAGTTGAACTTATGGATGAGAGGTGAAAACCGCCCCTTCGTTGTTCGGCTCGGCAATCCATACTTCGGCGGTCTTGTCCTTTTTTTCAAGCCATTTGATGATTTGCTCTTTAGTGTTCTCTGCCTTTTTTACAGTGGTTATTCCATAGGCGGTCGGTCCCCAAGAACTCTGACCCGATCCATAGGTGAGTTCCTCCAATTTATCCACCAATTGGGATACCGCAGGGTGAAATGTTCCCCCTTGATAGGGTGCAAAGGATTCACCGACCAATCTTTGAATTTGTGATATGTGGTGGCCGAAGGACTCTATGTCTTCCTCTATAAGGGAAGGCAGAACCCCCATAACCACATGATGAGATATACATCTAGGATACTCCGAAGATACCTTTACGCTCTTCATCATAGGTTTCTCCTGCACTTCATCGCAGGAGGAAATGTGGTCTGGCCAGACGATAACGAACCTCCAATCTGAAGGCATCCTGATGTGTGCCGTTAACGGCGGCACTACTTCGTCAGTCCCCTTGCCACCTTCGAGTATGAATCCGCCGTGGATAAAACCGTAGGTACCTATTGCCGAAAAACGACTTCTCCCCACGGTGCTAGCCAAGTCTTTAATATCGTAGTTTAACCCCACTTCCTTTAACATTGCCGCAGCGGTGCCCATTTTAAGCTGAGTAGTGGAACCAAGTCCTATATGCCTGGGAACGCTTTTTTTGATGGAGACCTTGAAGCCGGCCTCCAATGAATATTTTTCTTTGATAGAAACATATATGTTCTGCAATTCATTTTTTTCTTTAGAGGAGGCACCCTCGACGGTTAATCTATCGGTCGTGGAATTTACAGCTATACAATATCCTCCCTTAACCATGGCCCCCAATGCACCGTATTCTCTGGGAAACTCGCGACTGAGGTCTATTATACCCAAATGTATTCGGGAGGGTGTATATACTATCAAACCACGGCCTCCAGATCCATATGATATTTCTTCAATTTAGACTCACTTGCCTCTACTCCAAGTCCTGGCTCACCAGACAGCCACAGCTTACCCTTGTCGAATTTTAATCCTTCGAACACTCTATCGGAAAGCATGAAATGGCTGTCTAGGTCCGCGTACTTGATCTTTGAAGTGGTGAGACATAGGTGAACTCCGGCCGCTATGGCCGGCACATCCTCACCCATACAGCCTACCATGGCATCTACTCCGTAATCTTCCAGCACATCAACTATTTTCCAAGCTCCGGTGAGTCCGCCGCACTTCATGAGTTTGATATTTATCATGTCCGCTATTTCACGGCTGCATATATTTTCGGTCATCAAATGGTCCTTTACCGGTTCGTCGGCCATTATCGGGATGGTTGTTTCTTCCGTAACTCTCTTTAAACCCTCCAAATCATTTTCATTTACTGGTTGCTCTATGAACTCTACTCCTATGTCAGCTAACTTTTCACAGAGAGTGATAGCCTCTTCTACAGAGTATCCTTGATTAGCATCTACCCACAGAGGAAATTTTTTTCCAACCACTTCGCGGACAGCCCGCACTCTGCGTATATCCTCTAAAAGGTCTAATCCTATCTTTATCTTCAAAGCCTTGAAATCTTTAGCAGCGAACTCACGGGCATGTTCTACCGTATCGGAGAGATTCATTATACCGATGGTTCTGTCAGTAAGGACTCCCTTGTTCTTTCCTCCGCGCAATTCGTAAATTTGACGCTCTTCCATCTTACCTTTCAGGTCATATAGTGCAATATCCAGTCCTGCGGTGGCCGAAGGATCTTTCGGGTATTTGTCCATGATATCATCCCAGAGTTCGGGCACCTCGAACTCACAGGACTCCACTGTGTTTCTTGAGTATCTGAGCATCTTAAGTATAGATTCGGTAGTTTCTTGAGTGACCCCATTTGGACATGCATTTCCCCAACCGAACAATTCACCGGACTCCGCCAACACGTAAACATTCTCCGCGGTCAGGGACGATCCGGTGGCTATCTTAAACACTTCGCTCCTATCTATGGCAAGAGGGTAGGCCTTTAACTTATCTATTTTCATTTAAATACACCTCACTGTAGTAGGAACACATGTCAGTAAGTGGACACATGTTGCACTTTGGTTTACGGGGCCGGCATATACTTTTACCGAACTCCACCATCAGCTTGTTTATCTCTATCCAATATCGGCGGGGCATTGTTTCTTCTAACTGCTGTTCTGTTTTTTCCGGAGTATCGGCATCTGCCATACCTAAGCGATTACTGATCCTATGTACATGGGTATCCACGGGTATGGCAGCTTCACCGAATCCGTAGACCAAAACGCAATTTGCGGTTTTACGTCCCACACCAGGTAATTCCAGTAGCAGGTCTATATCTTCCGGTACCCTATCGTCGTACTCTTCATGAATGATACCGGCAACCTCCTTTATCCTTTCAGCCTTAACGTTATAGAACCCGGTTATGTAAATTAAATCTTTTACCTCGTCTAGCGGAGCTTCCGCAAGTTCCTTGGGATTGGGAAAACGTTGAAAAAGGTCCTTAGACGCTTTATGGGTGTTAACATCTTTAGTGCGTTGTGATAATATCGTTGCGATGAGTACCTCGAAGGGGGGGGAGTTTGGCACCTCAGGCGAATCCGGTTTTTTACCTGGAAAGGCGCCCACTTCGAACCGTTCTCTCAGTCGTTTTACCATCTTTCCGTGATCGAATCCGGCCTTCATTATTCCACACCTTTCATTTTTTTTATTATGTCTCCCAATAGGTATATTGAGCCGGTTACCAATATAATATCTCCCACTCTCCACATATCTATAGCCTCCTGTAGGGCATCAATACCGTGTGCAAAGCTGTTTGCCTCACAATAATTCTTTAGCTCGTCGGCTAAAATATTGCTGGACAATTTCCTGGAACTAACTGGTTCGGCGGTAAATACGTGGTCGCATACCGGGCCTATTGCTTCGATCATACCTCCGTAGTCCTTATCGTCAAGGATCCCGATGACCAACAACAACCGTTTGTAGTCCATTTTCTTTAAGGTGTTAACCAACTCAGTAATGCCGGGAACGTTATGGGCCGAGTCAATTACGACCAACGGTTTTTTACTTAAGATCTCTAATCGACCGGGTAGTTTGGTTTTCGAGAATCCCCGGATTATTTGATCTTTGGATATTTTGTATCCCTCTTCCTTCAGCCCCTCTAATACTCCCAGCGCTACCAATGAGTTCTCCGCCTGCCATTTTGCGATGCCCGGCACCTCTAACTCACCGTACTCAGGGATTTTCAATCTTAAAGGGGATTCCTGTATCTCGAAGTCTCTTTGAAACGCATGATGGAATTCTGCATTTCTTTCTTTACACACCTTTTTAAAGTAATCAACTACTTTCGGGTCCTTATCTCCGGTTACGAAATAATTTCCGTCCCGTATTATACCGGCTTTCTCGTAAGCTATCTCTTTTTTTGTGGTCCCGAGATAATCCATGTGATCAAGGCCGACGGTGGTTATCGCAGATAAGATATGTGAGGTAACGTTGGTGGCGTCGAGCCGCCCCCCCATGCCTACCTCTAAAACGGCAATATCCACCTTCCTTTCGGCGTAATGAAGAAATGCAAGTGTGGTGAGCACCTCAAAGAAACTGGGACGCTTTGCAGGCCCATCTGCTTCGATATCTTCCAGTACCGGTTTTACCATATCTATCAGGGACCACAGCTCGTTTTTAGTTATAAGCCGCTTATCTACACTGATTCGTTCTTCAAAGAATGCAAGGTGTGGCGAGATATACTTTCCTGTAGTATACCCTGCCTCGGTCAGTGTGTTCGCTACCAGGGTGGTCACGGAACCCTTTCCGTTGGTCCCCCCTATGATCACCGTGTCGTACTTGCCCTGCGGGTCGTTGAACCGGGATAGAAAATCCCGTACCTTATCCAGTCCTATCTTATCCCCCTTGCGTTTAAGGGAATAAAGATACTCCTCGGGATCCTGCCTTCTTTCCTTCAATGTTTGAACACCCTGTAACCTGTGAATACCATGCTCATATCGTGCTCGTTTATGGCGTCGATCACCTGCTGATCCCTTATGGAACCTCCGGGTTGGATCACCGCCGTTATACCGGCTTCGTAAGCGGCATCGACCCCGTCCCTGAAGGGGAAGAAAGCGTCGGAGGCCATGACACACCCCGACGTATCGGACTGTGCTTTCATCTGAGCTATCTTTACCGAGTCGACTCGGCTCATCTGTCCAGCGCCGATGCCGACGGTGTGATCTTCTCTGGTGAACACGATGGCGTTCGACTTAACGTGTTTGACGACCTTCCAGGCGAACTCCATGGCCTTCATCTCTTCCTCTGTGGGATCCCTTTCGCTCACGACTTCCACATCGTCTATGTTAAGACGCTTAAAGTTTCTATCCTGTACCAGCAGACCCTCCGCCACCTTTGCGTACACTACACCCTGGGGCTCGGGTTCCCATGTTTCTAACTCCATGACCCTGATGTTCTTCTTCTTCATCAGCACCTCTTCGGCACCGTCCAGATAGCCCGGGGCTATGACTCCTTCTAAGAATATCTTGTTCATCTCCTCAGCCATATCCCTGGGGATCGGACGATTGGCCGCCACCACACCGCCGAATATGGATATCGGGTCACATGCGTGAGCCTTCACGTAAGCCTCTTTTAGGTCTTCCCCGGAGGCTATACCCGATGGATTGGTGTGTTTGACAGCGGCAACAGTGGGTTCGTCGAAGTCCTTGACCATGTCCAGGGCTGAATCGAGATCTAATATGTTGTTGTAAGACAGTTTTTTACCGTGAAGCTTATTTGCCTTCAGGACCGAACTCTCGGAGGTGGTTTCTGTATGATAGAAGGCAGCCTTCTGGTTAGGGTTCTCTCCGTATCTCAGGTCCTGCACCTTTTCTCCCACGGCGGTATACCACTGCGGGAAGTCCTCTCCCACATACCTCTTTTGGAAGTAATCGTAGATGGCCGTATCGTAATCCGCGGTGTGCTGGAATGCTTCCACCGCCAGTAGTTTCTTCGTTCCTTCGGTCACCTCACCATGTTCCTCCATATCCTCAACTACCCTGTCGTAATCAGAAGGTGAAACCACAACTACGACCCGCTCGTGATTCTTTGCCGCGGCACGTATCAGGGCCACCCCTCCGATATCGATCTTCTCGACGGCATCTTCCAGAGTATGCTCTTTACCGACAACATCTTTGAACGGATACAGGTTGACCGCCACCAGGTCGATGTCCGGCAGACCGTGGGCTTCCACTTCTTTTTCATGCTTGCCCATCTCGTAAAGGATACCTCCGTGTATCATGGGGTGGAGCGTCTTCACCCTTCCGTTCAACATCTCCGGAAACCCGGTGACCTCTTCCACCTTAGTGACGGACATCCCGGCATCTTCCAGAGCGGCGGAGGTTCCGCCGGACGAAAGCAGCTCGAATCCCATATCATCTAATTTCTTCGCAAAAGCAACTATTCCCGTTTTGTCGTAAACACTTAGTAGAGCTTTTTTTGACAATTACAGCACCAATTTCCCCTCAATAGTAGGGTGTTTGATAAGCTTTACTGCGTCGCTCTTGATCTACTCATCCTTCAGCTACGTCGATGACTCCCTGAACGATGTCGAGCCCTTTCGTGATGCTGGTAGCGATATATGTGTAACGGCATTTGAACTCGAAGGTGAGTATAATGTGCTCTCCGGGTACTATGGTTATAAACCGTCCTTTCCTCAGTATAGTCTTAACTCATATCCTTTTTCTTTGTTTCCAGATCGATCCCGCTACCAAGATGGCGATAGTGAAGAAAGCGAAACCCAGGAAAGGCGTGTCACCGTCGTTTCCGTTTTGCTCTTCACCATATTCTCTAAAAATCTCCTCGTCTCCGATATTGAGGAATATGTTGTCATCTATAAAATTAGTCTCCTCTGCGTCAGCACCTATTCCATAACGGTAGGTTGAAATCGTATTGTTATTGATATAATTATTAGAAGAACTTAGGCCGATGCCGACTCCACGAGAATTATCCAGACCAGTTACCGAATTCTTAGTTACGGTATTATTGTTTGAAGAGTTTGATACATTTATGCCAATATAGTTCTCTATTTCATTATTACCAACATAAACATTCTCAGAATCGCTTAAGCGAATCGCATTTCTAGCCCTTGATACTGTGTTGTTATTTACTGATCCGTCCATAACTCTGTGCATTAAAATACCTTCCCACTGAGTGTTAGATACAATGTTGTTCTCTAATATGAAGTTTTGAACATTAAACAGACCGATCCCAGAATTAGAGACCCATGTTTCTATTGCCACCCCTTTTTGGGTATCTATTTCAATTCCAGTGATATTATGTATATAGCATCTTCGTATGGAAAAGTACACAGTGGTATTGCCCACATAGATCCCATGGCCACATCAGGATACATCGATCTCGTAGCCCTCGATCACGTACGGATTTTCCGTACTTCCATCACCGGGCCAGCCTTCTTGAGCGGCTTGAGAGGCGAAGTCCGAATCACCGTCGATGCGTATGGGAGATCGGACGGTGTAGCTATCGCTATCTTCCGCCAACACAGAATCCCCGTCGTCATCTGCACCTACGGATGTGATCATACTCGCTAAGAGGACTAGTAACATAGATGCCACAACGACCGTGCTAACCCGTTTTTTGTTTTGTTTTTTCATCTATTCACGCCCGTTCTTTATCATACAATCTTCCCACATATAACCACCATCATCTCATATTAAACCTTTCTTCGATGTCGATCAAATATGAACAAAGGGGAGGGTTACGACCCCCTTTGTAGAGAAGATTGTTTCTGGCCGGTTGTACGGTTATGGCAGAGTCGCCCGGGGTACTCTCACCTTCATACAGGTGGTAGTACCCTCTGGAGAACAGCATGAAGTCCCGCACCGCGAATATCGGACCCGGAAGCTGCCACGGTATATCGAAGGTGAGTATAATGTGCTCACCGGGTCCGATGGTTACCATGTCTTCGTTGCCCTCCAGCAGTGTGTCCGTCACATCCTCGACACCGTTGAGCATTGCACTCACCAGGGGTGCTTCCTGTACATTCACAGGAGTCGGTACCGAGTTGTCCAGCCCGACGAAGTCAAGGAAGTGGTTCTGTGTGCTCACTATCTGAACCTCCACCTCACCGATACCGCCGGGTACGAACTCCTGTAACACATCCCTGAGGGGTATAACGATATCCGAGGATGGTTGCGCGGATGGATCACGGTCACGTTGACCCAATCACACTCGTCTACCCTCAAACTCACGTAGAGAGAGGTCTTATGGGCCGGTGGACCCCAATTCCATTGCAGGCCCGCATCGATTGATGGCTCGGTATAAGATTCAAAACCATGACTCCTTACAACCAGTTTCTGATGCTGCCATAGTGCATTACCCATGTCACCGTAGTTGAGTACAACCGACGAGCCACCCGACATGTGCATGGGTTCGCTGTCGGGGTCGCTCACATACTCGAGGACGTCCTGGCCGTTGCTGTCATATGCGAATTCCGGCGGCACGGGGTCTTTGTAGGTCATATACTCGCCGTCGGGTGTAGTACCCACGCTATAGCCTTCACGATGGTCTATGGTATGAAGGGAGAATGTATCGAAAAAGTCCTGCGTATGCTCGAATTCTTCTATCGCTTTTTAACATATATCCTAAAGAGGAAGAGGACGAGAATTAAATAAGACATCTTCACTACAACAATCATGTCGTGGATCAGCGAGATTGACGAAGAAGATGCAGAGGATTCTCTCAAAAAGATATACGGTAGGATCGCAGGTAAGAGGGGTAAGGTATCCAACATAATGAAAGTACACAGCTTGAATCCAGGGGCCATGAGAGCTCACATGGATCTTTACCTTTCGGTGATGTTCAAAGATTCCAGTTTGACCCGTGAAGAGGGAGAGATGATCGCCGTAGTAGTTTCAGCCGCCAACGGATGCGAATACTGTACACTGCACCATGCCGAAGCACTGAATCACTACTGGAGGGACGAAGCTAAGGTGATACAGCTGGCCGAAGATCATACCGAAGTGGAGCTCAGTAAAGAGCACTTGTTGATGGTTGACTACGCGAAGAAGCTCACTGAATTCCTCGATTCCATGGAGGAAGAAGATGTACAGACCCTCAGAGATGCAGGATTCTCCGACGAGGACATACTGAACATAGTGTTGGTAACGGGTTACTTCAACTTCGTCAATCGTATAGCCCTGGGGTGCGGTGTGGAAGTATCGGAAGAAGAGATGAAAGGGTACGAGTACTGAGGCGGCATATCACGGCCATAACGATTTTAACCTACTCCCCTATTACATGAAGCCATGAAGTCCGATGTAGAGATAGCTCAGGAAGCGGAACTGGAACCCATGGTAGATATAGCCTCGAAGATCGATCTTTCAGAGGATGATATAGAACCTAGAGGTAACTACAAAGCAAAACTATCCATGGACACCATCCGTAGATATAGGGATGGAGGTAACGGCAAACTGGTACTGGTCACCACGATGACACCCACCAGAGGCGGAGAGGGTAAGACCACGGTGACCATAGGACTCGCTCAGGCTCTTTGGAGAAAGGATGAGAAAACACTGTTAGGTATCAGAGAACCTTCCATAGGACCCACAATGGGCATCAAAGGCGGTGCCGCAGGTGGGGGTTACTCACAGGTACTGCCCATGGAAGACATCAACCTTCACTTCACCGGAGACCTTCATGCCATCGGTACCGCACACAATCTACTGTCGGCCATGATAAACAACCATCTTCACAGGGGGAACGAACTGAACATCGATCCAAGACGTGTGGTTTGGCCCAGGGTGGTGGATATGAACGATAGGGCCCTGAGGACTACCGTAGTAGGACTGGGCGGTAAGGCCCACGGCATGCCCATGGAGAACTCTTTCGGTATAACGGCAAGCTCCGAGGTCATGGCTATACTGTGTTTGGCCAACGGACTTACCGACCTGAAGGAACGCCTTTCCAGGATGATAATAGGTTATACATTCAAAAACGAACCCATCACAGCATCCGACATAGGTGGGGTCGGGGCCATGGGCGCTCTGATGAAGCACGCCGTCAAACCCAACTTGGTACAGACCATCGAGGGAGGACCGGCTTTCATACACGGCGGACCCTTCGCCAACATAGCCCATGGTACCAGCAGCCTGATATCTACAAAAGTTGGCTTATCACTGGCGGATTATTTCATCACAGAGGCTGGATTCGGCTCAGATCTGGGTGCGGAGAAGTTCTTCGATATCGTCTGCAGAGAAGGAGATCTATCACCAGATGCGGTGGTGATGGTAGCTACGGTTAGAGCGCTTAAGCGGCAGGGGGGATCAAAGGATCTGAAAAAAGAAGACTTGGATGCGATGAAGAAGGGACTGGTGAACCTTTCAAAACACCTGGAGAACGTTCAGATGTTCGGCCTCCCGGTCATAGTAGCCATCAACCGATTCCCATCCGACACCGATAGGGAGATTAGTCATCTGGAAGAGCTCTGTGATAATATAGAGGTGCCCTACGCCGTCGTTGATGTGCACAAAAAAGGCGGTGAAGGAGGACTGGAACTGGCCGATGAAGTGATAACGATATGCGATAAAAAGATCAGTAGATTCAGCCCGCTGTATTCCCTTAAAGAAGATCCTAGAGATAAGATATACGATATCGCCACAAAGATATACGGTGCTAAGGATGTGGTTTACACTCAACAGGCCGGTAGGGACCTGCGACTGATAGAACGAATGGGTCTAGGTGAGCTCCCCATCTGTATGGTCAAGACCCATTCATCACTTTCAGACGATAGAAAACTTAGGGGAAGGCCTACCGGATTCGAGATTAAGATCAGGGCGGTAAATGTGAGCGCCGGAGCGGGTTTTCTCATACCCATGGCGGGAGATATAACTACCATGCCCGGTCTACCTAGGCGACCGGCGGCTGTGAACATAGACGTGGACGAAGACGGGAGGATAACCGGTCTATTTTAAGGTGTTCATATGGAAGTAAATATATTAACACATACACCGGAACCGGACAAGTTGGCTACCTTGGCCGCCCTTACCTGCTACAGCAGGGACGTTCCTGATATGGAGGACATATCCGAAGAAAAAATAGCAGAAGTACTGGGCATGGTTAAGGAAAGCGGTCACTACAGTGTCATCGAACACGCTTCGTTCACCTTCGCCGCCAAAAACGTTTCCCGTTCCTTGACACATCAGCTGGTGAGGCACAGGATAGCGTCCTACAGTCAACAGAGTCAGAGATATGTGGACATGAAAGATTTTGCATGGGTCAAACCGGAATCCATTACCCATGAAGAAACCGAAGAAGTTTACAGGGATTTCATGGATGTGGTTGAGGAAACCTATTCAAAATTAAAGGAAAAAATACCGGTGGAGGACGCGCGTTATGTACTGCCTAATGCCACTGCTAGTAACATAATAATCACCATGAATGCCAGAGAGCTCTGGCACTTCTTTTCGCTAAGGTGCTGTAGGAGGGCCCAGTGGGAGATAAGAGAGCTTGCAGACCGCATGCTGGAACTGGTGACAAAAGTGGCCCCGGTGATATTTGAGGACGCAGGTGCCCCATGTCTAAGGGGCCCGTGTCCCGAGTCGCCGGAGCTGTCCTGCGGGAAACCGTTCAAAAAGGATGGAGGGCAAGAGTTGTTATGATTATATTTTTCAAAGAGCAAACACCCGGCAGACACTTTCGATCCTATCATCTTTTCCGCATATCTCCTTGCTTAAACAACATTAGGGTGTAGAAAAAATCGAGATTACAATTTTCATGAGCAGTGTTGAGAAGAGAGTAAGAAAAATTCGCCCGAAAAGTCCTGATTCCTTTCGATATTCATGGGCATATAATTATGAGATGGCAAAATGCCCCTTTTTCTACGGAGTCTAAGCTGTTGACAGGGTATGAATCACATCTTATTTTAGTTTTCAGACGATGGAAGCCATCCGTCTGATGTTTTCATCGTAACCCAAGCGTTTGGCAGTATATGCTGT
>JAWOAU010000096.1:0-20982 GCA_046498385.1 Thermoplasmata archaeon
ATCATCAAGACCGTTATCCCAATATTACTCCTTGCGGCGTGCATCAAATGGTTACCGCCTATACCTGCACAATCGTCGTCCCCGGCAACCACCACCACTTCCAGATCTCTATCGCCCAATTTAATACCTAAAGCATGGGGTATGGCTCTTCCGTGGGTGGTGTGCAGCGTATCGACCCGCCAGTAGGGGGATGGTATCCAGGCGGCACAGCCTATACCGCTCACCGCGGCCACCCTTCTCTTTTCTATTTTCTTGTTCTCCACCGCCCTTGAAAGCGCATTCAATACCATACCGTCTCCGCACCCGGGACAGAAGGCCGATGGATAGTTACGGATGTACTTTTCCCGTATATATTTCCCCGAAGTCACATCAACACCTCCTTTATCTTATCATAGATCATCTTAACAGAGGGTAAAGAATTCAATCTGTCGTAAACCGTGACTCCGTCGGTACCGATACACCTCTCAACTTCCATACGATAGCCCCTTAGGGAGAGTTCTACCAGTAGTACCGACGAGTTCATACCTATCTCTTTTAATCGTTTTTCCGGACTGGGCCAGATGGTTTTTGGTCTGAAAAAACCCACCTTCAGCCCTTCCTCTCTCGCTTTTTTCACCGCACCCCAAGCCGGCCGGGATATGGAGCCGTAGGAAAGTACCACCATATCCGCATCATGGCAGAAGTGCTCTTCCCAATCCTCTATCTCATCCCTGTTATCGTTTATCTTGGCCGCCAACCTGCGCACCAGCTTATCCTGGGTCTCATAGGTGGCGGTATCTCTGGTACCGTCCCCCTTGTGGGTAGAGCCGGTGACCATTAGCTCAAACCCGTCGCCGAATTTGGGCATGGGCGGAACATGATCCAGCCGGTCGGTGTGGAAGAAATCGGTTTCACCCGGTTCAGGTCCTCTCCTTTTAACGATCGGTACATCTTCCGGTATACTGATTTTTTCCCGCATGTGACCTACGCCTTCGTCGGCCAGAAGTATCACAGGTATACGGTACCTGTCTGCCAGGTTAAAGGCCCTTATGGTCATATCGTACATCTCCTGAACGGAATTCGGAGTCAGAGCTATTATCTCATAATCACCGTGACTGCCGAACCTGGCCTGCATCATATCTCCCGTCCCCGGTTTGGTGGCCTGACCGGTGGAAGGACCTGCACGCTGTATGTTGACTAGAACGCAGGGTGTTTCTGTCATGATAGCATATCCCAGATTCTCCTGCATCAGAGAAAAACCCGGCCCGCTGGTAGCGGTCATGGTCCTGAGACCGGTCCACGAGGCACCGGTTACGACAGCCATACTGGCTATTTCGTCCTCCATCTGAACGAACCTGCCGCCTACTGCGGGGAGTTCCTTACACAGCAGGTTCATTATCTCCGAAGCCGGGGTTATGGGATACCCTGCAAATAGTCCAACTTCGGCCCGCATGGCGGCTTCCGCACATGCTTCATTACCTTCCATAAAGTACTCGCCGGGCGCTTTCATTTTTCTTCCTCCACACAGATGGCAAAATCAGGACAGTACAGCTCACACAGCTTGCATCCGATACAGTCTTCGGGTCTAGCAACTACGGTAAGATAATTATCATATTTGTTTAATCTTTCAGAACTCTCAAGCACGTTTTTGGGACAGAACCGTATACATATTCCGCAACCGGTACACAGGTCAGGGTCGATTTGTATTATCATGCTCATCGTACCTGTTCCCCGGCCAAACCCACAGGTAATATAAAGCTTTTGAAAGGTATGCCGATCAATCATCTAAGAGCGAACTATCGTCTTCATCCTCGATCTCTTGAACCGTAGGTTCCTTAAAATACTCTTCATTTGATCCCGCCAAAAAAGGCTCCTCACCGTTTTTCTTACCTTTGAAAAAGAATATGAGTACCAGCATCACCAGTATCACCGCTGCAGGGATCAACCACCAGTAGTCGGATAAAAAGTCGGATCCCTCATCCTCGGCGACCACGGTTATGATTACAAAGTTTGAATCCACGTCGTCATAACTGGTGACGACCCCGTAATCACCTGCGGTATCCTGGTAGAATACTCCATTCTCATCGGTCCCCTGCCAGATGAAGTCGGTTGCCGTAGCGGTGATCAAATTATCATACCTGTCATAGGACTCTGCAGAAAATGAATAGCTCTCACCGACCCTAACGAATCTAGTTTCATCGGGAGTTATGACCTGCCCGTTGGGATCCATCAAGACCACCGTATAAGCCTCTCCCGGTACCACCGTCACCGTGATGTTTTCTGAATCTATACCGCCGTATTCAGCGGTGATGTTGTAATCTCCTACCGGTCCTTTATCAAACAAACCGTTCACGGCGTTTTCCCAGGAGAAATCGGTTACCTGATCGGTGATCAGATTGCCGTATCCATCGTATGCATGGGCGGTGAAAGTTAAGTTCTCACCTGCTTGGATCTCCTGATAACCGAGTGGGGATATTGTCACGCTATGGACATCTCCCGGTACCACCGTCACGGTGATAGGTGTGGAAATGGTGCCGTGGTACTGGGCGGTGATATTGTACTCTCCGGTGACCTCTTCATTGAACACTCCTAGATCTGCATTTTCCCAGGAAAAATCGGTTACCTGATCGGTGATCAGATTGCCGTATCCGTCATATGCATGGGCGGTGAAAGTTAAGTTCTCACCGGCAGGGGTTTCCCGGGGTACGTGGGGAGATACGTTCACGGTATGGACATCTCCCGTTGTCACCGTCACGGTTACCGCTTCCGAAGTGACCCCATTGTAGGTGGCGGTGACGTCGTAATCACCGACCACTTCCTGGTAAAACAGGCCGTCGATCGCATTGATCCAGGAAAAATCCGTTACATGATCAGAGATAAAATTATCGTACCCGTCGTAGGCTTCTGCTGAGAACTGTAGTTGTGTTCCAGCGGTGAGGGTTGTTGTACCTTCAGGAACGATCATAACTACATGTACACCTGCAGGCACTACCGTCATGGTTATGGTCTCGGAGGTCACACCTTCATAGGCCGCGGCGATATCATAACCGCCGACTGTTTCTTGATAGAACACTCCGTTAACATCTGTGCCGGTCCAGGTAAATTCCGATGCATCTTCGGTTATCAGGCTACCGTACTGGTCGTAGGCTCTAGCGGTGAATGGGAAGCTGGTCCCGGCGGAAACCCTTTGATCCCCCGAGGGAGAGATTACAACGATATCGACATAGGGGGCTTCATCTACGTATACGGTCTCCGTTTCGTCACCAAACTCCACAAGATATTCTCCAGCATGGTCGAATGTGTGTGTAAAGGTATACTCAGCACTTTCCTGGGCCGGCAGTTCAAGCGTATATACGACCGTATCGTCTATGACCACATCTATTTCACCGTAGATCTCTCCAATATTTTCACCACTAACATAGATGGTCACCTCCAGAGGAGCTGTTCCCGTGGTAGGGGTAACTTCCAATACCAGGTCTGTAGGGATAAATTCATCCGCAGAGGGAATGGCGCTTGCCTCCTCGGATAGTTCTCCCTCGCCTACCGTGTTTACCGCGCTCACCTGGTAGTAATATGTAACATCGTTGTCCACGTTCTCATCTGTGTAGTTGAGCATATTCCCAATGGCCACTAGTAGAGTCAGATTTCCGGGTTCGGTACCTCTGTACACGGTGTAATTCTTTATGGCCGAGCCTCCGTCGTCCAGGGGCGCATCCCACTCCAGTAGCACCTGTTCGTCGCCCGGAGTCGCCTGTAGATTCTGTGGTGCAGATGGTGTCGTAGATGGTCTTGTGCTGACTTCCTCCGATTGGTCGCCTTCGCCGGCTGAACTCACTGCTGAAACCAAATAGTAGTAAGTGTTCCCATCGATCCCATCATGATCATTCGCAACTATGTTATCGATCACCGTGCCGTTTATAATATTATAAAGATTTAATCCTGTATTTCTAAAGAATTTACCATTGTTACCGCTGGCGTTGTGTACGTAATTGTCCCTCAGCTCGAAGTGAACTGTTGTGTTACCGATGGATATGCAGTTACACTGCCCCTCACCATCGATCTCAAACCCTTCGATGATATATGGATCTCCAGGCGTTCCTATTCCGTTCCAACCCTGGGTAGCGAAGTCGGTATCGTTGTTGATGCGTATGGGTTCCCGAATGGTGTAATTCCCGGAGGAGATGTTGTACAACCTACCATGATCCCTTTGGAAATCATCTGGTTTGCTAGGACCCACATATAAATTCTGGTCGATAGGTATATCCGTAACGATCTCAAAATGATCTATTGTGTCGGTATCTGAAGTACCTTCAACCCCAACGTTCATAACCACTACAAAAGTGCTTAAACACAGTATGAGTACTACCAAATATGTGAAAAATTTTGTTTTCATGTTTATACAACTCAGTTCTTGCTTGATCGGGATAACTATGTACATATTACAAAATAAAGTTTTTTACACCCTGGAAAAATATTTTTCTTTGATATTTTAACTTGCGAAAATTGGGTCTGTCCGGTATCTAGGTATGACCGAAACGATGAAGTGTCATCTTCATCCAAAAATTATATTTTCGATAAGGTAGATAGATATCAGATGGTTGAGATCGAGCTCAGGTATATGAAAATCTCAGACGCTGAACGATTTTACGAGATATTGAGTAACCCGAATTTCTCTTATTTTGAGGTTAATATTGAATCCGTTGAGGATGAGCGAGAGTGGTTGAAAGAAGAAGCCCAGCGGAGAGAAAAGAGTAAGGAATACAACTATGCCATACTCTATGAAGGTGAACTGGTAGGTGGATGCGGCATAGCCGTGGATCAGCGTCAAAAACACACCGCCGAGATCGGTTACTTTGTCGACGAAGATTACTGGAACCGAGGAATCGCTACTGAGGGGGTTAAAAAACTGGAGAAAATCGCCTTCGATGAGTTAGAACTGGTGAGACTGGAGATCCGGATGGAGCCGGAGAATACAGCAAGTGAAAGGGTTGCACTTAAATGCGGTTACCACAAAGAAGGGGTTATTAGGAAAGCTTACCTCAGGGACGATAAGTATAGGGATTGTCTGCTTTATTCTAAGGTGAGATAGCCAAAGGCACAACTTTTGATGTCCCTTCCACTATAATTAAAGAAGAGTGACCGCCGTGTGAACATACGATACGGGACACACGCAACACCAAAATTTTCATATTGTAAGCACCTTATAACTGCCTCCATGAACACCGAAGAACGTATGGAACTCGTGATGAACAACGTGCAGGAGGTCGTTACCGAGGAAGAGTTAAGGGATCTGTTAAAGAGAAACTCAAATCCCTCGGCCTACATAGGCATAGAGCCCTCGGGGATGATGCACGTGGGGCAGGGGATGATGTGCGCCAACAAAGTAAAGGATATGCAGGAAGCCGGATTTCATGTCAAGATACTACTGGCCGACTGGCACGCTTACATAAACGACAAGTTGGGTGGGGATATCGAGGCCATACGCGTGTGCGGTGAGTACATAAAGGACTGCTTTTTGGCCCTGGGCGTCGATCCAGACAGAACAGAGTTCGTGCTGGCGACGGACATGATGGACCGGATCACCTACTGGGAAAGGGTCCTCAGGGTGGCCAAGGCAAATTCCGTAGCACGTATCAAAAGAGCGGTTGATATAATGGGAAGGGATTCCCAGGAGACCGAGGCGGACTCATCCATGCTCATATATCCATCGCTGCAGGTAACGGATATCTTCGAACTGAACGTTGATGTTGCATACGCGGGCATGGACCAAAGGAGGGCACACATGCTGGCCAGGGATACCGCCGACAAGCTCGGCTGGAAAAAGCCCGTTGCATTACACACACCGATCTTATCCGGTTTGAAGGGCACCGGTAGGATGGACGCCGCCAACAAGGGTAAGATGAGCAAGAGCGACCCGGACTCGTGCATATTCATACACGACGACCCCAAGGATATTTCACGTAAGATCAACGGTGCCTACTGCCCGCCGGAAGTAGAGGGAAACCCCATACTGGAAATGGCCAAGTACATCGTATTCACATCAACCGACGAACTACATATAACCCGGCCGGAAAAATGGGGCGGGGACCTTCACTATGAGTCTTACGAAGAGTTAGAAAAAAGCTATCTGAATGAAAAACTACATCCCGCGGATCTCAAAAGCGGTGTAGCCAACGCACTATCAAACTTGTTAAAACCTGTCAGGGATTACTTCAAAGAAAAGCCGGATAATCACGAGAAGGTAAAAAATATACTGGAATCACTGCGTTGACCTGGATATATCCTTTTCACGGATCAGTCCCTGGGTACGTTGAACAAGTAAGGTCATATATTCCTTCACATCACCTTTTCCCTTGAGTACCGCCGCACCAGTGTGACCGCCGCCGGAGAGCTCCTGCACATCCTCTGCCAGATCGTGAAATATTTCTCCCAAGCTGACTCCGTGCTCTACCATTTCATTCAAACAGCGGGAGGATATCAAAAACTCGTCACCTCTCTGGGAGCCGGTGAAGGCTATATCCGCACCTGCCCGGAGCAGCATCCCGCACACCGAAGACTCAAAGCTTTTCACGTAGGTGTAGGCTATGAGGAAGCCATTTTCACGTAAATGAGAAGAACGCTCGGCTCCCTTCAACCTGCATATCTTCTCGGAATAGGAACGTTCCGATGAAATTATGCTGTAAACTTCCGGGATCGTGATACCGGAGGCATCCATAATATCCGAAAGAATTCGGAAGGTTTCGCAGGTACCGCGACTGAATCCCGATGTATCGGTCAGTATGCCGGCTACCAAAGCTATACCTTCATCCTTGGAAAGGGTCTCGGGGTCCACTAGTTCATAGATCATCTCGGCGCAGGAAGTCCGCTCTTCCGTAAAAACATCGATATCCCAACCATTGCTTGGGTGATGGTCTATGATCACCGTTTTATTCAAAGGCAACTCTATGGGGTCCAGCTGCTGTGGGTTCGGTGTATCCACCACGACGTACTGTTCGTAGTTTGTCTTCAAAGGCGGCAGTCCGTAGTCCAAACCTAAATACTCTGCCAGGGGCTTACCCCTGCGGTCGGGTGGATTGGGCAGCGCAACGTCACCTTCGTAACGTTTCTGTAAAAAATAAAGACAGCCGATGGCATCTGGATCGGCACTTTGATGGGATAAAAAAAGGGTTTTAAGGCCGGGACGGACTTTGTCCATCTACGCTCCGCCCATGGGCCCCTGCATACCACTCAATTTAGATGTTAATTCCTGCTGCAGCTCCTGGAAGTTTTTACGCAGCTTTTCTTCCTGACGAGAAAGGGACTTCACCCTTACATTGAGGGTTTCAAGCTCATCTTCAAGGTCCTCTATAAGCTCCTTCCTATCTTTAACCTTAACGAGTAAATCCCCACCCAAGTTTCTAAAAATCGGTGTGTCGTCATCCAATTTTCTAAGTTCTTCAAGGGCCCTATCTACATCGCCGCTCTTCATATCCAGCTGTTGCTTCTGTGATATCACATTCTGAAGCTGCTGCTGCATCTGCTGTGCCTTTGCTATCTCATTCTGTATCTCTTCTTGCGAAATGCTCATTTTATTACCTCTCTATCTTATATTTACTTGCTATATCCGTTGTAACACTCAGCCACCTCAAATACGAGTTTACGGAAGCTCTAAGAGCATGGCTGTCCCGGGCTTCTATACTTATCGAAGGCGGATGATAGGATATATTTACCGAAACCCGGTCCATACCCTCGTCCGCCTCGGGCTGAAGTGCCTCCAATGCCGTTGAATTGACTTCAGTGTTCTTTAAACTGATCTCGGCATACTTCATCTGGACTTCAACACCTTTTTCACGTTGGGAGGGTCTTTATAGAATACCTTGGCACCGCAGTTTTCACACTGTATACCGACGGTACTCATGTCCATTTTGATCCTTTCCTTACAGATGGCACATCTGAACATCCGGTCACTCCTCCTCCGAGTGGATGTTCCTGCCTATGTACGGTCTATAGGCACCACCTGCAAAGGTGAGACCACACTTTCTGCAGCTCCAAATACCTTTACTCTTGCGTTTTATCTTCTTGTGATGGCACTCGGGGCATTCGTAAGTATCCTTTAACTGATCCTCGATTGTTTTTATGCTGCGCCTGGCTTTAACACCATAACGTGCACCAAAACGACCGGTGCTCCCGACTTTTTTCTTTTTTCCCATGATCAATCAGCCCTTAAATTACGCTGGTGTTGTCTCCGATGTATATAAGTTTTTTGCCGCATCATAACCGTTCTCTAAGCATATCTCCCAGTTCCTGGGATTTTCTTATGCACATCCGGACTTCTTCGTAGCTGAAAACACCGGAGAGACCTTTCTGCATGGCCACTATATTTCCTTCCTCGTTGGTGGAAACAGTCAGCCTTGCATCGGCTATACGTTCTTCCTCTAACCTTGCATCCAGGATTATACTGTCCCTTACCTTGCTGAATGTGGTCGGTACCACTACATGGTCGATGGGCAAAGGATGGTCCTCACCTATGTCGAACTTCTCTTTGGGTACTATGGTATTCATCAAAGCGGCCATAGCACCGATGCCGCAGGCGTCGAACAGGTTGCCGTCGAAGTCAAGGATGTGCATGTCTATGAAGATGAGCCATACCTTCTCGCCCTCTTCTATACACAGATTGGTTACGTCGACCACACCGCCTTCCCTGATACCTCTATCAACCACCCGGGCAAGTTCCGTTGCATCCTCACGTGGTGGACCGGCTTCGTAGTTAGGCGAGGCCATAGGTATCAATTCGGCGGACGTTATTACAACACCCTTATCCGGTGTGTCCGGGAAGGGGTCGCCGATGTCCATCTTGATGCCTACTATCACATCTGTATCACCCAGCCTTATCCTTGCTGATCCTTCGGCAGGACCGATCAAGCCGGTCTCGATGGTCATTTCACGGTGCTCAAGCATGTCCCGCCCGTCTATGCGCTTTCCTTCGCTTATTATACGGTGAAGGTACTCTTTGGTTATACTGGATATTATCTCTTTCATACTATCACTCCTCCTCCTCGTAATCATCATAGTCAATCGTTACCGAATACCTGCGCTCCAAGGCATCCCGCTGTATCTCGTATATCTCCTTACACGCACCTATAGCTAAGTCCATGGCCTGATCGAACTCTTCTGCGGTCATGTCACCGTCCATCTGAAGGAGGGTTACCTTGTCAGTCCTGGGAACGATGGCAAGTGGTACGTCGGCTTCGCCGAAGTTGTCCTCTTTCTTACCGAGGTCCAAAACTACCTGACCGTCTATTTTACCGGCGGCACATGAAGCTATCATATCCGACATGGGTATACCGGCATCCACCAGTGCAACCGATGCCGCTGTTAGTGCGGCACATCTGGTACCCGCACTGGCCTCAAGGACCTCTATGAAAACGTCCACCGCCGCTCGTGGGAACTGTTCGACAAAAACAACTTCTTCCAAGGCCTCGGACATGAGCTTACTTATCTCCACCGAACGTCTGTCCGGTCCCGGTCTTTTTCTATCCGACACGGAAAAGGAGGCCATGTTATACCTGGCCTGAACGACTGCCTTGGAAGGGTCCTGGGCATGTCTGGGGTGCAGTTCCCTTGGGCCGTACACCGCAGCCATGACCTTGTTATTACCCCAGGTCAAATAGGCTGAACCGTCGGCACGCTGCAAAACTCCGGCTTCGATGTGTATCTGCCTTAACTCGTCAAATTTTCTTCCATCTAATCTCAATCCATTCTCATCTATCAACTTAATATCTGAATCCATATCTATTCCTCCTGGTCTAGATCCTTACCTGTTTTACTCTTCAAAAATTCTTTGACCGCATCCGTGAGTCCCACTGCCTGGGCATTCTCTTCGATCATCTTTATAGCTTCCACGGCGACGTACTGACCTTCCAGGTCCCCGTCTATCCATATACGGCCGTTCTGCCCGACGAATATACGACATCCTGTGTAATTCTTCAGCATCATTATCATGGAGCCCTTTCTTCCGATGATACGGGGTACCTGGGAGGGAGCGATCTCTATTATCTGACCGCTGTTCAATTTTCTGAGACCCTCTTCGTCCATCCGTATCTGTACCTTCTTGAGCTCGTCAACGTTGGATATCTTAACCAATATGGCATCCCCTACGTCTATGTAGCTGATCGTGTCCCCGAATTCGACCCTCCAGGGAACGTCGTTCACATGAAGTACAGCGGGAAATGCCGAGTTCACATCGACCATCCATATGGATGAGTTAACGTCAGTAACCGTACCTATGACCTTATCGCCCCGCTTGGGGTCGTACCGGCCCCTCTGGGCGGCTATGTTCACGTAACCTGAACGAAAGGTTTTAACGCCTAACTGTGCGGCACGTATATCATTCTCTTTTTTATAAGTCCCTCTGCCGGGCCTATAACCTTTTTCTTCTATAACATCACCTGGTAGAAGGAGTTCTCTTTTCTTTTCTTTATCCATATTTATACACCTATTAACAATTATTCTTTAACTTCTATTTGCGCTTGACCTTTGGTAATATGATTTATCCTCTCAAAAAACTCGTCCTTTACCCCTGCGGGTATCTTCACCACGCCTTCCCAGCTGCCGTCCTGGAGCCAATCCTCTTTAACGATGGTGCCCATGGACTTCAGTTCACCGTAGAGCTTACCGTAGAGATCTCCTCTCACCTTGACAGACATCTCCAATTTATTGAAGCTCAGCGGGATCAAGCCCCTTATACGGTCCACGACTTCGTCCATCTGCATACTGACCGGTTTGAAGGGGTCTATATGTACCTGGGCCTCGTTCATGGCGTTCTCTATCCTGTTCGGGGGGTGGGGAGTCCCGGTTTGAGGATTCATGGAGTTTCGGACTATCCTGTTAACTATCTCTTTACGTTTCTGTTCCTGTCTTTTTCTTCTCTGCTCCGTGGTGATCTGCACGTCACCCCGGTCCAATATCTCTTCAGCCACCTTTTCAACATCGGTGGTTTCAAAGATGTCCTTCAAAACGTCGGTGGATACTTCTTCGCCCTTTTTTGCATCGGAAAAGATCTTATCCACCGGCATGTTTTCCAGCATATCGATATCTCTGCCGCCTCTAAAGGATTCCACGGCCTCGGGCTTGATCAATATCTCAAAGTTCTCACCCTTGGACCTAAAACGTGCTATCACGTATTCGTCCAGTACCGTGTCGGTGTGTTCCTTTTGATAATCCTTTTTCCCCACGGTTACCACCTTATTCAAGAGAAGACAGGTACTCCTTTATCTTATCCTCCTTGATCTTCATGAAGTCCTCTTCGGCGCTTATGATAACCACTTCAAGGGAAGCGGGATCTAGATCTCCTTCAGTAGATCTTTTAAGTCCCTTCAAAGCCAAAATTATGCCCTCTTCCAGACTCATATCGTCATCGTACTCTTCATCGAAGACCTCCTGCACCTCTTCCCGGTCCATACCGATACTCCCGGCCTTGTAGGCCTGGAATGCACCGCTGGGATCGGTCTCATAAAGGTGAGGGCCGTCCTCGTCGACTCCTGCTATCAGCAGGGCGGTACCGAAGGGTCTAACTCCTCCGTATTGAGTATAAGTCTGCTTGTAATCACATATGCGCTTTACAAGGGTCGATATGTCGATCCTCTCGTCGTATGAAACCCGGTTTACCTGGGCCACCATACGGGCGTAATCGACTAATACCCTGGCATCGCCGACCAATCCTGAGGTGGCGAGGCCGATCTTTTTATCTATATGAAATATCTTCTCTATTGAATCTGGCTCTACTAATTTGCTTGATATGATCTTACCTACAACTAAGGCTACACCGTCCTTTGTCTTTATACCGATAGTGGTAGTCCCCCTCTTAACGGCTTCCCTAGCATACTCCACTTGAAATAGTCTACCGTCGGGGGAGAAGACGGTTATTCCCCTGTCATATCCCATCTGTCCTGGCTGCATTCGTTTTCACCTAGGTGTCAAATAAACATGATAGTTATAAAGGTTGCCCTAGGGTTATCGCCCCGGGATTATCCCTTCCTCACCTCGTAACCCTGCCATCGCTTCCGGGCGATCTTCCTTTATCTCACAGTTCCATGGTGTGGGTAGATATATAACGTAATAACCTCGTTTCTCTAGATTGTTCATGTACATAAGATAACGTTTCAAATATAAATATCTATTTAGATAGCTAAACAATTTTGAGATCCTTTTATCAGAATAAAAAAAGAAAAAAAGGGGTTTAGTATTCGACTGTCCACACAACGTTCTCACTGGCATCGTTGTACAGCCAGTATCCTTGGGTTGGTAGGAATTCGAAGGTTGATGGGTCCAGATCGTACTTCACGTTGTAGGTATCGTTGGCATGGAAGTAACCTATGAGGCTCACTTCGGAGGGGAGTCCATGGTTCCCTGCTGTTGCACTGGGCAGACCCACCATGTTCCAACCTGGGCGTAACGTGGTGGATGTGTTCGTTGGCTGGGTTCCCTCTATGATCAGGACACAATCAGCGTTGACCCGTATCCATATGCCCATGGTAATATCCCATTGCTGCAGGTTATTGAAATGGTCAGGTCTGCCGGGAACGTATGTATGCCATGTTCCCGAAGCTGCGTTGTAATACATCAACCGATCGTAGTTACCCGAGATACCGTGTACGCTGTGCTCAAGTATATCGACCAGGTTCGTGCTGGTGGCTTCTAGGTTGTAGGATATGAAATTCCATCCGTTATTGCCAATGTCCCCGTACAAATTGATGGACATGGTGAGCAGAGTTGATCCGGGCTCCTGTACGGCTTCTTCGTTGTGCTCTTCAAGGCTGTTAGTTCCCACTGCACGAACAACGTACCACCAGAATACACCATCGGGCATTCCTTTGTTTAGATCCACATACTCGTATTCACTTACACCGATGGCGGTTACACTGTCGATCAGAGTGCTGGAGTTCCAGGGTCCTGACTGGCTATCGGAGCGATAGATGTTGTAATGACTAACTTCTCCGGGGTCATCGGCACTGGCGTTCCATGTTAATATGTTGTGATCGTCGTCATTCTCGCTTCCCCCGGGGATGGCGAAGCCTGCAACTTCTTCTCCACCTTCAAAGTTGGCAACCAGTGCTGCGCCGCCCGTGTCGGTATCTATGGTATAAAGTCCAGATGTGCCTGAAAGTGGGTAGGCCGCGTGGTAGAGTACATCTCGAGACCTATCATATGCCATATCCTGGGCGTAATTAAGATCTATTCCCAGGGGACCGATTACCGTGGCCGCTCCCGTTGCGGGGTCTATGGAATAGAGTGAGTCAGTGGCTATATCTATACCATAGAGATTTCCGTTACCGTCGGATGCTATGGATATCATCTGACTCGGACCACCGAAACTGCCGACCAGGGTCGATGTGCCATTGTATCTGTTGACAACGTACAGACTATCTTCGGTATTGCCGTATAGTGTATCATTGGAATCGTCGTAGGCGAGGCCATGGAATTGCGTAGATGGGCCAATCAATGTCATGTTTCCGTCGCTTTCGTCAATGGTGTAGAGTCCTCCGCCATATGCCGAACCGTACCATGTGTCCACCACCCAGTCCGCACCTGCGATGAAGTCGGTGGCGGTGCAGTCAGCTATGTAGTTCAAGGTTACGGGATCGTCATCGGGGTCGAACCATACCGATCGTCTGGTCGGGTCGGCATCGTCGTAGATAACAAAGGCGTAGAATTCTGTTGGGAATCCGATGTGCTGAACGTCCAGGTTCGTAGGCGGTGCAGGTTCGGTACCGATTATCTCGAAAAGTTCACTTGTGTTCTCGCTCCACCTTCCGGCGGTATCGATCACCCTGGCACGTATCATGGCCTCTGTTGTATGTACATTAGGTACCGTTAACAGATAAGTTCCCGTGTCATTCAATCCGGATGCCAGGGAGTTCCATGTGGTACCAGCATCGGTGCTGTACCATAGATTTATACGATCTATTGGTTCGTCTCCGGCAGTTGTGTTCCATGTGATCGTTTCGGTGTTCCCTGCGTTCCACACGTCACTGCTGTCGGGGGACATGATGATTATGGAAGGCGGTACACCCTCTCCGGGCTCCTGCCTTGCATTCTCGTTTTCCTCTTCCCGTTCATTGATTCCAACTGACCTAACAACATACCACCAGTATGTGCTATCCATCGTACCCTTGTCTGTGTCCAGGTATCTGTAATCGGCGGATCCATCTGCCGGTACACTGTCTATCAATGTGCTATCGTTCCACGGACCTGTGCTGAACTCCGAGCGGTAGATGTTGTAGTGATCGATATCACCTGCGGATTCGTCTACGCTGGCATCCCATGTAAGCAGGTTGTGATCATCTCCGGATTCATTTTGTATCAAAGCGGAAACAGTTATATCGTCTATTCTCCAGCCTTGATTTGTTGTACCCCAGTTATCCACACCGGCGTCCCATCTGATCCAGACGGTTTCACCCTGGTAATCCGTGAGATCAACCGTCACTTCTTCCCAACTAACGTTGTGTCCGTAGCCAGGCTCTCCCGCTATGGGATTGCTGTAACCGGTTGAAATGGTTCCATCGTAGGCTGGCACGGGATCAGCTATCAACGTCCATGGGCCACCGGCTCCTCCGGTTGATATCTTTAGATTTCCGGCATCCCAAAGAGTGCTTGAATCCTCGAAATCTCTCCAGTGCCAGAAGCTAAGGTTGGCATTATAGGCATTGGTAAGGTCTATGGCCGGTGAGATCAGCCAGCTGAGTCCTCCGCTGCCCGGATCGTTGTAATCACCGTTACCGAAGTCCCAGGAATGGGTACCGGAAGTGGCATCCAGGGTCCGTATACCCCAATCGCTGGCACCCGATGTCTGGTTCATTGTATATCCAAGATCACCGCCTTCAACATCATCGTGGAATACCGTACCAAAGTATTCTCCGTGATGTTCCACCACGAGAGCGGTGGGAGGTGCGGGTTCGCTGCCGATTATTTCGAATGTTCCGGCACTGTAGTTCAATCCTGAACGTCCGAGCTCATCCACGGCCACGACACGTATCAAACAATCGGAGCTGTGTACATCCGGAACGGTCCATGTGAAGTTGTCGGAGCGTCCCGATGTTATGGTGGTTATGGGTGTCCATGATGAACCGGCATCGCTGCTGTACGCCAGATGTATATACTCAATGGGGTCATCCCCGGGTGTAGCCGTCCAGTTTATCTCCTGTTGGGTACCTTCATACCATGTTTCACCGCCAACGGGACTGTTAACAACAACCGACGGGGGCGTTCCCGGGACCTGCTCTTTGGCATTGTATGCCACCAAGGCATAGTCCTGGCTGTTGTAACCCAGATGTACCGCGTCATCCGCTATCACCCTGGATCTTACACGAACGGTATAAACCCCGGATTCCACATCCTCTGCAGGTATGTAAACGTTCTCAACGTTGTTGGTATCGTCCCATCCGTCTCCACCATAATCGAATATGGGCATGCAATTTGTGTTGGCTTGAGACCATCCGTCGCTGAAGGCATTTCCTCGGTAGATCAAACCAGTTGGTGATTCCACTTCAAGGTCCAGATCGTTTATCAATGTACGTCCACTACCAGTTTCTCCAGGTGCTTCCCGATCTGTCCATACCAAACTGAATTTGAGGGGTTCGCCTTCCTTATCTACCACCACCTCGTGTATATCCTCCTGGAGGCTGTTGTTGAACACGTGCTGCTGATCATCTACGTAGAAGGGTATCGGGTCACCAAGAGGTCTGTTCAGTTTGGATATATCCACTATACCCCATCCCTCGTCCCTGTTGGGTATGGTCCCTTCGGTGTTACCGCCCATATCCGTTGCGGTGTTTATTATGAGAGACTTCACCATGGCAGGACTGGGATCGTTACCGTACAAGGTTTGATACCATTCGTAGGTGATTGCAGAGGCACCGGCGACCGCCGGGTTTGCCATGGATGTCCCAGACATAACGCCATATCCCCCGCCGGGCATGGTTGAAGTGACGTACTGGGCCGGGGCGATGATATCAGGTTTTACCCGATTATCCGTGGTCCAACCTCTCGAGCTTGATGAATACATGTTATCCGGGTTGCTGTAACCTCCGTTGGGGTTGTAGTTCTGGGAACCGCCTACAGTGATAACGTTCTTTGCCGTTCCCGGTGCACCTACGGTGGTATACGATGGTCCACTGTTCCCCGCTGATACGGTAGTGACCATATTTTCACCTCTAACCGCCGAATCGTATGCTGAGGATGAGTCTGTGTATTCTCCGCCCACGTTTGCACCCCAGGAATTGCTGTGCACTTTTGCATCGGCATTGTCCCTGGCAACCTGAATTATAGCATAGTAATCAGTGCCAGCGACCCAGCCTCCACTTGCGTTGAATATCCTTACGGAATATAATTCCGCATCCGGTGCCGAGCCCTGGCCCGCGTAGTAGGCTCCGTAGGCTGTGGACCCGGTTCCGTTGTATGTGTCTCCTGCTGCGGAACCGGCACAGTGCGTACCGTGACCGTGGCCGTCGGCCCAGGAGGGAACACCCGCTTCGAAGGAGTAGCCGCCTATGACCCTGCCTGTGAAGTCCAGATGTCCAGCATTCCCAACGGTACCGTTGCCGAGACCGGTATCAGCCACGGCTATGACGATGCCATCGCCTCTGTATCCGAGCTGGTTCATGTAGGATCCTGCGACTCCGTGAAGTCTATAGGGTGTGGTGGGATCCCCGTCCTCATCATCGAAAAACCAAAGACCGCCGCCTATGAGCTGTGTTGCCATCTCGTCGTGGAGCTCCGGTTCAACGTAGTTGGATATGTAGAGTACATCATTCAAAACTGCCAGGGAGTAGACGGTATCCAAGGAACTGACACGACCCACTATGTTGAAACTACCGTCCTGGATAGGTCCCATGGAGTATATCTCCACGTTATCCCTTATGAAATTCAATGCGGCAGGATCGTAAAGGCCCGTGCTGGAACCGCTGAGCACACCTATGTTGATCAGTCCCGGTTCGGTACCACCATGTATCTTGTATCCCGGATGGTAGAATCCCATCCAATCAACGAAGTAGAGGTCCTCCACTTTCATGGCAATTTCGGGTGTCATGCGTACAAGATAAGCATGGTTGTGCATGTAGTTCAGCACCTGCCCGCCGTTGAGCTCCAAAGTATTTCGCCAGGCGGAGTCAACAGGCCCCAGCATGTGCACGATGTAAAGTCCCATCTCACCGGCTTTGTATCCTTCAACCATGAGCTCTCCGGGAAGAGCCGGTTCTCCCTTCGTGAAGTCGAACCTGTGTCGGTTTACGTATATCTCTGTCCTGGCGGGTAGCCTGTCGTCCACGAAGATACCCATGGCGTTCAATTCACTTTCATGCCTATGGTTCAGTTCCACCAGAGCGTATTCCGGATACCTGTGAAGTACCTTCACTCCACGGCTCTCCATTAGGGATATATCGTCTTCGCTTCCCAATCGAATCAAAACCATCCTTATTCCATCCTCTTCGGTGAGCAGTATCGCGGCTACTGACAGTGTAGCTACTACGATGAAAACCGCCACTAAAAAAGAGAGAATCTTTGTTAATTTTTTCATTTTGCAATCTCCTTTATTGGTTATATTTTTTCCCATTTGAAGGATACAAAATTCAGGTAGAATTTAACCTTTTCCTAAATATGGGAAGAAATTGCTTACCTTTCCATTTTTAATGCTTCGTGAAGTACGATACTTGTATTGAAATCATCATTCCTTCCTCACCTCATCCTTCACGTAACCCAACATCTCACCGGGATGCACGGAACTCCAGATGTAGTCCCATTCCTTCCTGGTGAACTCGCCTAACATGTAGAGCACAAGTGTGTAAAAGCCCAGGAAAGCTAAGCTGTATATGCCTAGGTGGTAGTACCTTGTGATTGGTATCAGATCGCTTTCAATGAAGAAGAACACGGCGGAAGTGATGAGCCCTGAGATTATGTGCAGGGGTATCTTTCCGTACAGGGTGGTTCCCGCAACCTTCTTGGAGTACACTATGGTGAGTGCGAAGAGTATTATGGATGCTGTCAGGGTGGCCAGGGCGGCCCCCACCTCCTTGAGACCCATGAGGGGGATACCGAATATGGACGACGGTATGAGCAGTATGTTGAGTCCGAAGTTGATTATGTTGCTGAATATGGATAGCTTGGCACCCAGCCCGGGCCTGTTTATACCGCTGAAGACGGTGCGCATGGGTCCAGTGACCACCAGAAAGAAGGCGTTTATGGCCATTATTCTGACGACGGTCACAGCCGGGATGAAATCTCTGCTGAGGAGTATGATTATGGTCTGCCCCGGGAATACTATCAGGAACATTATGACCGGGATCACCACCATGCTTAGATACCGTGAGGATTCACTGACCAGCTTTTTTATGCTGTCCCAGTCGCCCTTGGCGTGGTAATTGGATATGGTGGGGAATACGATGGTGACAAGTGCTGTGGAAAGCCCTAAGATCATCGAGGAGAATCGAAGGCTCACACCGTAGTACCCGACGTATGCCGAGCTCCAGAACAGCTGCACCATGATGATGTCCACCTTTTTACCGAGCAATCCCGCAATGCTAGCAAAAAAGGATGGAAGGCCGAATTCCCAGTAGCTCTTCGCCATCTCCCAGGTAGGTCTTTTGACCTGGATGGGCTTGAGAAAGTGAAGGGCTGCCAGGGCCATGAGGAGGCCGCCGGTGAAGTACGCATAGGCAAGCTGTATGGCTTCTCCTCCTGTGAGCGAGACCAGTATTATGAAAACGAAGGGTACGTTTTGGTCCATGAATTTCACGATCTCCATCTTGGCGATCTCTCCACGAGCGCGGAAGGTTGTTGTCCCTATACCTGTCATGGACTTTATGGCGATGAGTATCAGTATTATGTAGAGCACGCTCTCGTGAGTCGGTGACTGAAATCCCCTTCCCAGAATGTGTTTCCAGACAAGAATACCCCCGAAGGCGGAGATCAGCATGATCGTTACGCTTATGGTCTTCAGGGAGATAAAAGTGCCCATGCATGTACCTTCACCTTGTCCCTCCGAAACACGTTTAACATGTGCACCGCCAAACACTTGGCCCACGAAAGAAAACAATCCGGCGAACCCCAGGGCGAAGGTAACAATACCGTAGTTGTAAGCCGGGTCCGTCATGAACCTGGCTATGAAGAACATCCCGATGACGCCCGTAACGGCTCCGAATATCCTGTTGAAGTAAACCAGGAATGATTTGCGACCTATCATGTTCCCGCCTTTGAACAGGTGTTGTTAAATGAGGCTGCATATTTTTAGTTTTGCACGGTGAGTTACTGTGATTTTTTGTATTTGTGTCATTCTGCAATCATTTTCTCTGAAGTCCGTCCCGATGATGGGACAACCTGATGATCCAAGAGGCCCCGGCGCTTTGCCATGTCCACTCACTCGTAAATGAGTTTTTCCATATCCTTCAACGTGAACACAAATTCTCCTTTTGGAGCGTTCTTTGTGACAAGTCCGTAATACTTTTCCTTGAGCTCGAACCGTTCTGCTTTTCTTTCCAGTTCCTTCAACGTATTTTCGACCTCTCTACGGTTCAATTCGCTCCACTTCACCTCGAAGAACATGCCCTTGTCGCCCTCTACCGCCACCAGATCGATCTCCTCACCCTTATGGTACCAGGGACCTATACGGGATGTTTTTACTGGTAGGTCCCCGTGGGCTTCCAAAAATTCCCTGGCAACCATCTCGTATTTCTTTCTCAGGCGGGAAATACCTTCGGGACTACACACACATCATTGGCGATAGCAAAATATATTTAGGCAAGAAGTACGTTGTATTAAATGGTGTAGAGAGATGCCCATAGTAGATGTTAGGATCCCTCATGATCTTAAGGAAAAAATGGACAGACACGACGAAATAAACTGGGATGAATTGATCCAGAGATTCATCAGCAGCCACCTGTCCAGGATCGAACTGGCCGATTCAATAGCATCCAAAAGCAAACTCTCCGAAGAGGAGGCTTTGGAAATCGCTGAAAAGATCAAGGAAGGCATGGCCATAAGACACGGCTTGGTAAAATGACCTTCGTAGTAGATACCAATATCTTGATTTCATCGCTCTTGGCAGATAGTGTTACCAGGAAATTGATATTCGAGGTTGATGAGAAGTTGTTTTCCCCCGACTTTTTGGAGATCGAACTGGAGAAACATAAGGATATTATTCGGGAAAAATCAGGATTGAGTACTATAGAATTGGATAGTTTACTAACCCTGTTGATGGAAAATATAATCGTTGTACCGAAGGAGATCTATGACAAAAATATGTCCAAAGCAGATGACATTTTGGGTGGTGTTGACAAAAAGGATGTGCCGTTCATAGCGGTGGCTTTGGAAAAGGGTGCGGCAATATGGTCGGACGACAAAGATTTTGAAAAACAAGACGTGGTTGATGTTTGGAAAACCTCAAGGATGATCGCCGAATTCTTGTAGATTTTTTACGGTAGTGAAAACCCTTTCACAAAACAGAGGTTTTCTTCGGTCTTTCATTTTGGAAAATGAAAGCTAAGCGGAACCGGTTCAGGTTGCGTGGGATTTTTTTAAGGATTCGAATAAGGGTAGTTCGCCTTCATACCATCAAATCCCATTGCCAGTATCAGGGCACAATGGTATATCACCAGCAACTCGACCTGACCCAACGAATACCTTTCTTCGAGGTATTCTAGATCGCTATTTCTGTTCGCAAATCGCTTACTCATGAGTAAGTTACTCTAGGGTAAGTAAACAATCAAACTTATCCGCACCCCTTTCGCACTGTGTTATTCTGCGGATTATTTCGCTTTCCCCGAAGTCCGTCCCGATTACAGGGCGATCGTCCCGATGATGGGACAACCTGATGATCCAAGAGGCCCCGGCGCTTTGCCATGTCCACTCACTCGTAAATGAGTTTTTCCATATCCTTCAACGTGAACACAAATTCTCCTTTTGGAGCGTTCTTTGTGACAAGTCCGTAATACTTTTCCTTGAGCTCGAACCGTTCTGCTTTTCTTTCCAGTTCCT
>JAWOAU010000029.1:0-9271 GCA_046498385.1 Thermoplasmata archaeon
TAAATAAACAGAAATAATAGGATTTCTGTATGGGATAATAAGAAAAATTGAAAAAGCTTGAAGATGTTTCGACGGAGGGGATTAAAAACCGCAGAAATCATCGGTGATGTTGAACGCGCGGGCGATGAAAACAGCACCTTCGGATCGGTATAAATCTTCATACGGATAATACATACGAGGTTCGCGACCGGAGGTGATGCCGAGTTGGGCGAGCCTATTGATTTCGTCCACGGCGTAACACCCGGCCACATCGTCAAAAAATGTGTCTTCAGCTCCGGTATAGGGGGTCTCGTTCAAGGCGCGGATCAAAAACACCGCCGCCGCCGCCCGCTCTACGGGATCGTCGGGGCCGAATGTGCCATTGGGGGGCGCCTCGTAACCGTTGGTTACACCCAATTCATAGAGTTTATTGACATAGGGAGAGGTTGCCGGGTCGGTCAGATCATTAAAGTATGCGTTCATCGATACAGTGGAAGGGGATTCTCCCATCGCTCTCACCAGAAACACGGCGAAGGCTTTTCGCATACCATCCACAAAGGTAAGAGCGGTTTTTTGCACGTATTCATGACCTAGGTGCGGAACATTCCTGGTTTGGAAACCGACCACGCTGCGCCAGTTCTTTTCCTTGAAGAGTATCCTGGTTTCTATAGGTTTAAGGTTGTACCTACTGAATCCCGAATCGATCTCGTCTATTTGCAATATCGTTCCTCCTATCAGGTTGTCTTTCATATCCATAGTCTTCTGTACTCCGGGATGAGCACTGTCCGTAGTTCCGTAAACACTTTTGACCATACGCTCTTTGTTGTATGAGTATACCTCTTCAACCTTCATAATTGCAAAGTTCTCACCGTTTTCACTTTGTAATATTATCTCATCTTCCCCCTTTAATTCCTTTGCGGTTTGTTCATCAACGTCCAATATGATCGGTATTGTCCATGGTACATCGTTTGAAAGTCTATCGTGGTTGATTATACTTTCCAGATCATCACTACATAGGAAACCTTCCAATGGGCTGTATACCCCAGAGGCAATATTTTCAACATCTTTTCTCAGTCCTCCACGTAACTTATGCACCTTCATACCATCCGCTTCATCAATTAATCGCTCTTTTTTGCTGCCGGATATGGTCCGGTCGATTAGTTTTCCTCCATGGGGCTTTGACATATAACCAACTCCACTTTAATCCAGGTACCCCAGTGCTCGAAGACGTTCTTTCACCTTTTCTTCATCTTCTTTGGAAAAGCCCTGTTGTTGTTCATCTTCTTCCATACTAGATATCACCTGACGCAGTACATAGGTAACATAGCTGGAAGTAGAGGTGAACCCGGTACCTTCCATCCTTTTCTTTATCTTCCTTGCCAACGGGATTGGTATGGAGACCGTTGTATATTTTTTTTCGGACATCATATTTCACCATATTTAATTAGATATGACTAAGTATCATTACGAACAGGTATTTATATTTTTTGGGATCCCCTATTGGAATTTATATTCAGAAAGCATTCTTTTTACTCAGGGGCCAATGTGCGCAAAAGTCTTTTATATCTGATATGTAATCACCGTATATTCAATAGTGCGGTTTGGGAAACCGTCTTTCTTATTTCCCTTGCCAAACAATATTATGAATAATGTCTAATTGGAGAAGATGCAGATGCAAAATATGATTCACGTAGAAGGCCTCCACAAGTATTATGATACTGGTTTAGTAAAAGTCCATGCCCTCCGGGGATTAGATTTTTCTGTGAAAAAAGGAGAGATGGTTGCAGTAATGGGTCCTTCTGGTTGTGGTAAAACTACTTTATTGAACTGTTTATCTAGTTTAGATGACATTACGGAAGGTAACGTATGGTTAGCTGGGAGGAATCTTACCGAGATGTCGGATGACCAAAAGACAGAGATGAGAGCATTGGAGATGGGATTTGTTTTCCAATTTTATAACCTCATGCCGGTTCTTACCGCCATTGAAAACGTTGAGTTACCCTTACTACTTGCAGGTAAAGCAAAGGATGCTAGACGAAGGGCGAAAAAGGCATTGAAAATAGTAGGTTTAGGTGATAGGATGGATCATAGACCTTCGGCGTTATCCGGCGGTGAGCGTCAAAGAGTTACCATAGCAAGAGCCATCGTCAACGAGCCGAAAATAATTTGGGCCGACGAACCAACAGGGGATCTTGATTCGGTAACGTCCAGTAAGATAATGGACATTCTCGATATACTAAACGAGAAGATAGGTCATACCATGGTACTGGTTACTCACGAAAGGACTATTGCGGAAAGAGCGGAGCGGATCGTTCACATGGAAAGCGGAGTAATTCAACGAGAGGAGTTCATGGAGGATTGAAAATATGATAATCCCTTTACTAGCTCTTCTTGGTTTGCTTGTTCTTTTTATACTGTTCGACGGTCTTAGAAATAAAGTTTTGTTCAAAATCGGGGTCCGGAATATATTTCGACGAAAAGCTAACACGGTGATAGTTATTCTCGGTCTCATGGTAGCCACCGCTATTATTTCTTCCTCTCTCGGTGTCGGCGACACTATGGATACCATGGTTGAGGATGAGATATACGGGGAATGGCAGCAGACGGATGTGACCCTATTCAATACGACGGCCGAAGGCGAGTTGGTACCAATACCTTATCGAACGTACGGTCATCTGAAGAGAGGTATTTTTGAGGGCGTTGAGAATGTAAACGGTGTTAGCGGGGAGGTTCACGGTAACTTACCTATTTTTAATCCGTCTAATAATTTGGTCAGACCGAATGCTCTGTTTATTGGGATGGACTTCAATGAATCTGACGGCTTCAATCCGTTCTACATGGATGGCGAGGTTTTGGAAAATCCTGAACTTGGCGAAGGGGAGATATTCATAGATAATCGGTTGTCTAACGAACTGGATGCCAATAAGGGTGATGAATTATGGCTGATAAATCCGGAAACCGCAGATATCAAAAATTATACTGTAAAAAACATAATTGATAATGATGGACGAGCCGCCTTTGGAGGCGCCTCTAAAATAATCATGTCTTTATCTGATGCCCAAGCGGCCTTAAGTATTCCTGATCAAATCAATTATGTCAGAGTAACTTCCATTGGGGATGTCGCCGAAGGTATAGAATACAGCGACCAGATATTTCATGATATTGATACGTTGGTAATACAGGTAA
Organism: Thermoplasmata archaeon; assembly: GCA_046498385.1. GTDB lineage: Archaea > Thermoplasmatota > Thermoplasmata > Halarchaeoplasmatales > Halarchaeoplasmataceae > Halarchaeoplasma. The sequence goes on from JAWOAU010000029.1 coordinate 3,166, forward strand.
ATCCGGCATATAGGGATTTGGAGGTCCGAGGAAATAAAAACCAGGTGCTGCAGGAATACAGCGAAGATATGTCTCTCTTTACAGACTTATTCTTTATCTTTGGAACATTTTCCATAGTTGCCGGTGTGATATTAGCGATAAACATTTTTGTGATGCTTGGAGAAGAAAGAAAGTCAGAGATGGGCATGGCCAGGGCCATAGGTATGAAGAGATACGCTTTGCAGAGAACGTTTTCCTACGAAGGTTTGATCTATGCGATAGCTGCATCTTTGGTCGGAATATTTGTTGGTATCGCTGTAACCTATATGATATTTTACCTTCTTGGGGGTGTATTCGCAGATGTAGGCGGTGGAAGTACATCTTTACTTGTATATTTTACAGTTGAGATCGAGAGTATGCTACTCGCCTTTGGCGCAGGTTTCTTGTTAACCATGGGCACTATATTTTTCTCTGTTAGACGGATTTCTAATTTGAATATTGTAAGAGCAATCAGGGATATACCTGAGCCGCCGGTTTCCAAGACAAGTAGTAAAATATTATATCTGGCCGTTGTTACTTTACTATTGGGCGGACTTTCTACGATGTTGGGTATGCGTATCGAATTGTTAGCACCCGCATTGGCAGGAACATCCCTTATAATCATAGGTCTGGGAATGATTGTCAGACGCTGGATGGGAGATAGGGCGGCTTTTACAGGGGTAGGAATATTTTTGCTTCTGTGGTGGTTGTTACCTATACAGCAGTATGGCATATTCGTAGGGTATACCGGTGGATTACCCATCTTTATCCTCTCAGGTCTCTTTATCGTTACTGCAGGCGTTCTCATAGTAATGCTAAATGGAGAGATCATAACCAATTCAATCGAAAAAATGTTTAGCTCCAAGAAGGGATTCAAAGCCGTGGTAGTTTCTGCCATATCTCATCCCATAAAAGAGAAATTCAGAACAGGTATGACGATTTTCATATTTGCATTGATAATATTTGCTATAACTGTGATGGGCATGATAGTAGGTATTTTTGATACCAACATGGCCCTGATAATCGAAGAACAATCCGGCGGATATGAAATAATCGGTATGACCATGGGGGTATCTATTGATAACATCCATGAAATGATACAAAATGATACCTTGACTCCAGGTGTAAGCACTGATGATTTTAGCCACATAGACACTGCCTACAGCGATACCGTAGACATGGAAGCAAGTGCAGATAGTTCTATGGTTGTAGGCATAGATCAAAATTTTGTTGATAACAGTACGTTCGGCATAACCAGTTATCTGGATGAATTTGGGTCATCTAGAGAAATGTGGGAAGCTGTTTTAGCACATAATTCCTCCTATGTAATAACCAATGCCCCGTCAGTTGAAAGCGGTCCCATGGCCGGTGGTAGAGCTGAACTGGGTGTCGACGATGGTGTTGGAACGAGTACAGAGGACGAATTAGAACTGGGGTCTACCATTACATTAATAAATGGTGACGGTGAGGAAATAGAAAAAATAGTCGCTGGATTCATGGAACAAAATCTGATCCAAGGATTCTTCATGTCAAAAGAGAACACGGAAAGGCAATTCGGTATAACATCCACAAACATCTTTTTCTTTAATGTAAGGGATGGTTTGGATGCGGATGAAATAGGCCGTGCACTAAATCAAGAATTCTTCGAGTACGGGCTCCAAACCATAGTTGTAGATACCATGATCAAAGATGCATTGAACGCAGTATTTATGTTCTTTGATCTTTTCTCAGGATACATGGGCCTAGGTTTGGTTATAGGCATAGCAGGCCTTGGGATAATAAGCTTGAGGGCCGCCCATGAGAGACGTATGGAGATTGGGATTATGAGGGCGGTAGGATTTGAAAGAAACATGATCCGATACTCTTTCCTAATAGAGAATTCCTTCATAACTATAATTGGAATCTTATTAGGATCTACATTTGGCATAGCTATAGGGTGGCTTTTGTGGGACGGCATGTTCAGACCGATGGGCTGGGAATTCACCATACCGTGGTCTTCGATAATAACTATAGCAGTAATCGCATATTGTGCGATGTTATTAACCGCCATTCCTAGCGCGAACAAAGCTAGTAAAGTTTCACCCGCAGAAGCGCTCAGGTTCGACTAAATGAATAGTATGAATTGTCGACTTGTGTGTAAATATATCCCTTAAGAAACCATGGAAAATATGGTACTTTATGAAATGTATAGGCCATGGAACTTTCCCGGGACCAATGTGTCCTCTGTGGGAGGATTTAAATAAAACCTTTTCCAGTCAATAATGTCAACCGGAGACGATGTCGATGAAAAATATGATCTACGCCGAAGGGGTACACAAGTACTATGATGCAGGCGAAGTTAAAGTCCATGCTCTTAGAGGATTGAATCTTTCTGTTAAGGATGGAGAGATGGTTGGAATCATAGGTCCTTCTGGTGCTGGTAAGACTACACTGATGAATTGTTTGTCGGGTTTAGATACTATATCCAAGGGCAAAGTGTGGGTAGACGGAAAGAATTATGTCACCATGTCCGACAAAGATAAGACTCGTATGAGAGCACAAAAAATGGGCTTCATATTTCAGTTTTATAATCTTCTTCCGGTTCTGACAGCCGTGGAAAATGTTGAGATCCCCCTCCTTCTCTCAGGAAAATCAAAGGACTCCAGAAGTAGAGCTGAAAAGGCATTAAACATAGTGGGTCTCGGGCACCGATACGACCACCGCCCATCTGCGTTGTCTGGTGGTGAGCGTCAGAGAGTTACCATCGCGAGGGCCATAGTCAACGAACCGGATATAATCTGGGCAGACGAGCCTACCGGTGACCTTGATTCCGTAACATCAGAAAGGATTCTGGATATCCTGGTAAAATTAAATGAAATGATCGGCCACACTATGGTGCTGATAACTCATGAGAAAGATATAGCAGAGAGGGCAAATAGGATACTGTATATGGAGAACGGAGTGATCCAAAAAAGACTTAAATAGAGGATAAGGGAGATGGCGTTTCTACTATTTATTATCTTGATTGTAGTTGCGGGGATACTATTTGATGCCTACAATCATAAGATTCTGTTTAAGATTGGCTTTAGAAACATTTTTCGAAGAAAAACCAACACCGTAATTGTTATCTTTGGTCTGATGGTAGCTACCGCCATAATTTCTTCAACCTTGGGGGTGGGAGATACTATGGAAAATATGGTGGAGGATGAAATTTTTCAGGAATGGCAGCAAACTGACGTAACGGTTTACAACACAACTGCAGAAGGTAATTTTATTCCATTTCCCTATCATACTTATCAAGACCTCAAAGAAGATATTTTAAACATCGATAATGTGGGTGGAGTTTGTGGTGAAGTTCATGGTAACATACCCGTGGAAAATCCTGCTACCCGACTCTTTAATCCGAATGTCCGTTTAATAGGCATGGATTTTCAAGAATCCCAAGGCTTCAACTCATTTTATGTTGACGATTCCGAAGTCGTTCTCGGGGAGGATGAAATATTTATAGATAAAAAATTAGCGGAGGAATTAGAAGTTGAAAAGAGGGATAGTTTAAGGTTGTACACCATTGGTTCCATGGGGAGTAGAGATTATATAGTGAGAGATATTATACAAAACAGAGGGTGGATCGCCTTTCATGGAGAAAACAAAGTAATCATGTCTTTGTCCGAATCACAAAGGATTTTAGACATACCGGATCAAATAAATTTTATAAGAGTTACTTCCGTAAGAGGGGTTGAAGAGGGTATAAAATACAGTGATCAAATATTTGAGGATGTAGGAGAGCTTCTAAAGGATCATCCTGAGTATGGTATACTGGAACCAAAGGGAAATAAGAATCAGGTTCTAAACGAATACAAAGACAGTATGTCTCAATTTACAGACGTATTTTTTATATTCGGTTCTTTTTCCATAGTCGCAGGTATCATACTGGCGGTCAACATATTTGTTATGCTGGGTGAAGAAAGAAAGTCCGAATTAGGTATGATAAGGGCTATAGGTCTTAAGAGGAGGTACCTGCGAAGATTATTTTCCTACGAAGGCCTGATATATTCTGCGGCAGCTTCTTTTGTAGGAATATTCGTGGGTGTTATCCTAACATACGTGATATTCTTTTTACTTGAAGACATTCTTGCAATCTTTGGAGGGGACATATCTTTACTCGCTCATTATTATGTTAACCCCGATAGTATAATCTTAGCCTTCAGTGTGGGCTTTTTGCTGAGCATGGGTACAATATTGTTTTCGGTAACTCGTATATCGAATTTGAACATCGTGCGGGCCATAAAGAATATACCTGAGCCGCCGATATCAAAGAAAAATGTAAAGATATTTTATCTGGCGATATTTGGTTTATTTGTTGGCATAGTTTTTATAGGTTTAGGAAGCATATATGAACAGTTATGGCTTCCGATATCTGGGATGTCTCTGGTGATTATCGGCATTGGAACCTTTATTAGACGCTGGGTCGGAGATAGAATAGCATATACCGGTGTAGGGATGTTTTTACTCATATGGTGGCTGCTGCCCTTTGATGCATTGGGATTTCTAGAAGAGTACTCTATGGGGCTGGAGATGTTTATACTATCGGGATTATTCGTGGTCACCGCCGGTGTTTTGATAATAATGCTGAATGGGCACGTACTCATAAATGCAATGGAAAAAATTAGCGGTTCCAAGAAAGGATTCAAGGCGGTGATGTTATCTGCGGTATCACATCCATTAAAAGAAAAGTTCAGGACAGGGATGACCATATTCATATTTGCATTAATAATCTTTGCGATCACAGTAATGGGTATGATAGTAGGTATCTTCGACACGAATATAGACCGGATGATAGAAGAACAGTCCGGAGGCTATGATATCGTTGGAATGAGTATAGGACGACCTATAGATAACGTTCAACAAGAGATAATTGACAATAAAAACTTGAGTATCGATGATTTTAATCACATAGACTCCGCTTTCAGAGGCGTTGTTCCTGTTAATGTTACTGAACGTAAAACTACTTCGGTTATAGGGGTGGATAGATATTTTGTTGAAAACAGTACTTTTGGTATGTCTGAGTATGTTGATGAATATCACTCTCCTGAGGAAGTTTGGGATGCCGTTTTGTCCGATCCCCATCTTGTGATAACAAATGCACCGGTTGACGATTATGGTCCTCCCAGGGACGACCATATAGAGCTGGGTTCAACAGTAACTTTTTATGATAACCAAAATAAGCCGATAGAAAAAACGGTAGTAGGTTATATCGATCAGTACTTCATATCCGGGTATTTCATGTCAAAGGAATCTGTTGAAACACATTATAATATCTCTTCAAGCACACTTTTCTTTTTTAACGTTAAAGAGGAACTGGATGCGGATATACTTGCCCGGGAGATGAATCGTGAATTCATATATTACGGATTTCAGACTATAGTGATAAGCACCGTGGTCCAGGAAGCATTGAGTGCGACTTACATGTTCTTCAACTTATTTTCAGGCTTCATGGGTCTTGGACTTGTAGTGGGGATAGCGGGCTTGGGTGTAATAAGTTTAAGGTCGGTGCACGAAAGGCGTTTGGAGATAGGGATGATGAGGGCTATAGGCTTCAAAAGAAGAATGATCCGGTACGTGTTCCTCATAGAGAACTCTTTTATAACTATAATGGGCATAGTTTTAGGGTCCGTTCTGGGGATCGCCCTTGGATGGCTTTTGTGGTACGATGGATTCAAACCTATGGGTTGGGAATTTTACATCCCTTGGAACTCTATTGTAATGATAGCACTCATGGCCTACGGAGCTATGTTTTTGACTGCGATCCCCAGTGCAAACAAAGCCAGCAAGGTGTCCCCCTCCGAAGCACTTAGGTTCGAGTGAATGACATTTACGTAGTAATTTATTTATAAACCCTCGTCTCGATAACCTCTTTGATGTATGAATTGATCGGTGTCGGCATCGCTTTTTTGGTTCTGAGAATAATTTTAACTACCTTTTTGCTTTTTTCTTTTCTGACTTACATGAGTGCACAGGAGCCTCAAAAAACCAGAAAGGAGCGCAGGGCTGAAAGACAGGAAAAAAAAATAAAAGAAGTAAAAAACCTTCTTAAATCGAAAGAATTTGT
>JAWOAU010000004.1:0-18415 GCA_046498385.1 Thermoplasmata archaeon
ATTTACGGTGCTATGATCGTTGCATTTCTAGCCCAATTATTTATCTCTTTGATACGTTTTGAACACAAAGAATTGAAGCATACTTCACCAAAATTCATCAAAATTTCGTTGATGAATTTGACAGTTACCGTAGAATTCGAAAAAACAAACAAGAAAAGTACATTTTTTCCAACTTTAACCCGATATCTCGGGTTATTTTGGACAAAAAACGTGTAGTAACTTGATAAATCGGGGTCAAAAGACCCCGAAAAAAGACTTCTGTCAAATCCATTTTCTTGAGAAATTAGCGAGAGCTAAGTGTCAAACTTGGGATGTTGTGCGGATAACTTGGAAAAACCATCTGCAAGCTATTGCTTTTTATCACAATAAGAGCCTATCACTAAATAGTTCACAGCCTCAATCCTTCACAATTGCTTATATACGTGTATTAACTTTACAATACAGATACAATGCGCGTCCTGATGACATTATCTAACGCATTCACACACGATCCACGTGTATATAATGAAGCACTATCATTGGTAAAAAATGGACATCAAGTTACCATCCTAGCATGGGATAGGGATAAAAAAAATAAAAAAAGAGAAGTCATCGACGGGATAAATGTGGTACGGTTTCACAATACGAAATTCATGGATATAATCCCATATGATATATTTAGATTACATTTCTGGTGGAAGAACGGGTATAAGTTAGCTCTTAAACAGCATGAAAAGAAAAACTTTGATGTGATCCACTGCCACGATCTAGATACCTTACCTATAGGTGTAAAATTAAAGAAGAAACTCGGTCTTCCATTGATATACGATGCACACGAGATATGGGGTTACATGGTAGCCCGAGATATTCCCGATTGGTGGGCTGAGAGATTTTTAGAGAAAGAGAAAAACTTGGCACCTTATGCAGACCATATCATAACTGTCGTCGAACCGATTGAAGATTACTTTAGGAAGATGGGATGTAACAATGTTACAATCATCAGAAACTGCAAAAGATTAGAAAACACTGAATATCTATTCAATGATAAAGATGTTTTTACCGTTGTTTACATCGGTAGTCTTAATCCAAGTAGATTTTTGTTAGAAGCAATTAACGTATGTAAGGATATCGATGATATTAAATTGATTATAGGGGGTATGGGTTCGTTGGAAAGCATGATCAAAGAGCGGACGTCAAAACACAGCAATACAAAATTCATCGGCAAAGTGCCCATATCTAAGGTAATTCCATGTGTCATCGGTTAAGCCCTCCAGTAGTCCATAAATCTATCACGATTAACGTGGGGGTCAAGTGCCTGACTATCATATACTCCCATAACGGTTTCGAATGTACGTTTTATCCCACAGTATTCGAGAATCGTTGTGAGTTGGTCGTTTGCCATTTCGGCAAACGTATTGCTCCATCGTAGTTGGGTAAACCGCACTATATCTCTTTCAGGATTTTGGTCTCGTACAAGGTTATAGATACGTCTACTCACGAGTAGAGTGAGTATTGCTACCCAGATATATGCTTCGATGACTTGTGGGTTTGTAGTATTGACCACATCCAAGGCATATTTGCTTTTGAGCTCTTTAAAAATCAGTTCTACATCCCAACGCGCACTATACAGTTTAGCTATATCTTCGGCACACAATATATCTGTGGATATATCTGTGAGATATATGTGGTACTTTTTTTCTTCTTTGTTCAGTACCGCAACGAGCCTAAATCGTTTGGTATCCTTTCTACTCTTGCCTCTGTATTTCCGACGTTTGAATTCGATTTCCACCTCAACATCTAACACACCTCTTTTCAGTTTTGGTAATACATCCTTTAACTTTTTACCAACCACGTCTACACTATTTCCACGCCACTGTTGGTTGACGCCTACTATCAGAGGATTTGCATTGCTCTTCAACCTTGAAACAAAGGACCCGCCGTTCTCAACTATTCTCACGAATAGATGGTACTTGAAGTATCCAAGGTCTAGCAACAATATCCTGTCTTTAACCCACTTTCCCAGTTTCAATGTTTTTACTTCTCCGGTTCGTTCACTGTAAAGTGCAACATGTTTAGGGCCATTTGTTACGGCACTGACGAGCAAACTCACTTTGATACCGGCAGCAATCTTTCGAGTACGAGCAGCAGGATATATATCAGCTAATGTGCTGTGTAATCTGACGATAGTACTGTCTTTGATGAGAAGATCCTTGAAAACGTTGAGTTTATCTTTGAGTTTTCGGCCTGGTTCTTGAGCGAGATGCTCGATTCCATGAATCACACACGTGTGTAAGAAGTCCACAAGTTCTGGAGTAAATCGTTCGTACCAGCTACTATAGCTGATAGTAGTATTACCCTCTCTCTCGTAGCTCCGTTTTAGAGATGCTAAGTTTCGCTGTAATCGAACACCAAAACTAAGGGTAAGAACCCAGAACATGATGACCGGGTCTATCTTTCGTTCCCGTTTCACTAAATTAGTCTCCTCTGCGGTCTTCCGAAGCCATTCCTGAGAGAACATCTTGCAAAGAGTTTCTTCCACAATGCATGGACTATACTTGGTCATGGTTCCAGCCTCACTATACGCACACGTTTTCCGATCCAACTCTTCGGAACCAATACTCTGGCCGATGTTGCACACTTTTTGGCAACTTTCTCCACTACTTCATATCCTTCCATTCTGATTTCTATTGGTTTTTCGGCTATTTTTTGTTCTGTCATACCAACACCACATTGCAATAATATTGCAATCCGGTGTAATAAACCTATCGGTTATGCCCTGATGTAAAATGAAAATTCACATGTCTTAACTATACATTATATAAAATTCGCCTAATCTATTTAGCCAGTGTCCTTAACCGATGACGCATGAAGGTAATTCCTATAACAAAACAATGTGATGTAATACATTGTGTTTTTGATCCTAACAACAAAAATAATAAGATAGGTTTTCCCAACAAAATATTTGAGGGGATGGTTTCAGGTAGGCCGGTTATTGCAACAAAGGGTATCTTCAGCGGTAATATAATTGAAAAGAATAATATGGGCATCGCAATTGAATACAGTAAAAAATCTTATCGTGATGCAATAATCAAATTAAAAGATAATCCGCAGTTATGTGAAAAATTAGGAAAAAACGCACTGAAAGCAGCTATTAGAGAATATAACTGGGAAAAGCAAGAAGAAAAATTGGTGTCTGTTTATGAAGGCATGCACTAGAAATCGATATATGATTTTTCTCAATTTATTAGACTAGTTAATCCCTATGAGTGTATCTCAAGTTTACTATTTCACCGAGGTACTTTTCAAATCCAAATCTTGAGTATTTACTCCCTCTTTATTCAACGGGAATCTTTTTAACCCACCTTGTTTTCAACATTCACTACCCACAAAAAGGTGTACACATGAGTAAAAAATACAAAAAACATCCGTCGGCCTATGTCGAAGAGGGGGCAGAGATAGGGGACAATACGAGTATCTGGCATTTTGTTCATGTGCGGGAGAAGGCTAAGATCGGTGAGAATTGTAATCTCGGTAAGGATGTGTACATCGATACCGAAGTCGAGATAGGTGACAATGTGAAGATACAAAACGGTGTGAGTGTTTACAAAGGTGTAACCATCGAGGACGACGTCTTTTTGGGCCCGCACATGACTTTTACCAACGACAGGTATCCTAGAGCTAATAGCAGAGGGTGGGATTTAGCCAAAACGTTAGTGAAAAAAGGTGCATCCATAGGGGCTCATGCAACTATCATCTCCGGGGTAACTATCGGCGAATACGCCATGGTCGGTGCCGGAACGGTGGTCACAAAAGATGTCCCGGATTTTGCACTGGTGATGGGAAACCCCGCAGTATTGAAAGGCTTTGTGTGTTATTGCGGAAGAAAACTGGATGAAACACGCGAAGAAGATGAAGAATCCATCGTATGTTCCCACTGTGGTAAGGAAGTAAAAATAAACAGGAAATTTAGGACGGTGTGATCAAATGATATCCATAGCTAATCCTATATTGGGCGATGAAGAGATAAAAGCGGTGACGGAAGTATTAAAGAGCGGTATGTTGGCACAAGGAAAAGAAGTGGCAGCGTTTGAAAACGAATTCTCCGAATATTTGCGTGTAACACATTCAAAAGCTGTTGCAAATGGAACTGCGGCCTTGGATGTCGCACTAAAAGCATTACGTATAGGCAAAGGCGACGAGGTCATAACCACTCCGTTTACATTTATCGCCTCCTCTAACTGCATCTTGTTCCAAAAAGCAACCCCCGTTTTTGCAGACATTGATCCAGACACGTTCAACCTCGATCCAAATACGGTTATAGAAAAGATAAACAGTAAAACCAAAGCTATTCTCATAGTTCATCTATTTGGCCAGTCCGCAGATATGGATGCCTTTAAAGAGATCGCCGAAGATCATAACCTATTTCTGATAGAAGATTGCGCCCAGGCACATGGTGCAGAATTTCGAGGCAAAAAAGTAGGTACCTTTGGTGATATAGGAACTTATAGTTTCTATCCGACAAAGAATATGACCACCGGAGAAGGTGGTATGGTGGTCACAGATGACGATGAACTGGCATATCGTTCAAATCTAATTAGAGATCATGGCCAGTCGGCAAAATATAGCCATGAATACCTCGGTTACAACCTGCGGATGACGGATATCGGTGGCACCATAGGTAGAATACAGCTAAAAAAGATAGACGATTGGAACAAAAAACGTATAGAAAATGCAAATTTACTTTCAGAACGAATAAAAGATATCGATGGCCTAACTCCACCAAGAGCTACCGACGATGTGAAACACGTGTACCATCAATACGCAATAAAGGTGGAAGATGAATTTTCAGTGAACCGAGAAGAATTGATGGATAAATTACGTGAAAGTGGTATAGGAAGCGCAGTACATTATCCGATGCCAATTACGGATCAACCACTGTACAAAGATAAAGGGTACGATTCCCACGATTATCCTCATGCCATAGATGTATCAAATAAAGTTTTAAGCCTCCCGGTGCATCCTTTGGTAACCTCTGAAGATATCGAACATGTTTGTGATACACTAGAAGATGTAGGTGGTTCAAGATGATGAAAGTTGGAGTCGTAGGCGTAGGCATGATGGGTCAACACCACGCAAGAGTATATTCCGAATTGTCTGATTTGCACGAAATAGAATTGATAGGTGTGGTTGACACGGATATTGGGCAGGCGAAAAATATCGCCAAAAAATATAACACCAAAGCATATGAAAGTTATAAAAAATTTGTAGAAAATGATCTAGACGCGGTTTCTATCGCAGTACCCACCTCTCTTCACAAAGAGATTGCCCTTGAATTCATCGATAAAGGTGTAAATGTTCTTATAGAAAAGCCCATCGCAGACAGTATAGAAAATGCCGAGGAAATAATACAAGCAGCAAAAAAGAACGATGTTGTAGTTTCGGTTGGCCATATAGAACGGTACAATCCCGCTGTACTCAAGCTAAAAGAAGTGATCGAAGACGGAGTGTTGGGCGATGTTATCTCAATCAGTGCTAAAAGAGTCGGTCCAATGGCTATAAGGATTAGAGATGTAGGCATAATCATAGATCTAGCAGTACACGATATAGACGTTATAAGTTATCTTTTGGATGGTAAGGTAAAAGCGGTAAATGCAAATGCAGGTAACGTAAAACATCCCGCGGAGATGGAAGATCATGCATTGATAATGCTTCAATTTCCCGAAGGGAAAACAGGCATCATAGAAACCAACTGGCTTACACCACATAAAACCAGAAAATTGAATGTTGTCGGTACAAAAGGTATAGCTAATATGGATTATATAAATCAATCTCTTGTCCTATCGGATCGTAAAGGTGAAATCAATGTAGAGGTAAACGAACGCGAACCCCTTAAGAACGAATTGGAGAATTTTGTAAACAGCGTACTTGATAAAACACAACCATTGGTAGACGGAGAAACAGGTTTATACGTACTCATGGTTGCACTGGCAGCTCAGAAAAGTTCGAAAACCGGAGAACTATTGAAGGTGTAATATTATGAATCTTCTTAAAGCTAATAAGGATGATATCAAGAATACCTTTAAAAACGGAGATATCACGGTTTCGATTTTTGGATTGGGTAAGATGGGCCTACCTTTAGCTGCAGTATTTGCAGATAAAGGTGCACATGTTATAGGTGTGGACATAAACGAATCCGTTGTGGAAGGGATAAACCAACGAGCAAATCACATAAACGGAGAGCCCGGTCTTTCCAAACTTGTTAAAAAAAACGTGGAGTGTGGAAGATTAAAAGCAACGCTAGATGGTATCCATGCAGCTAATAAAGCCGATATCTGTGTTATATTAGTTCCTACCCTTACCGATGAGAACGGAAATATACAGTTGGAACCAGTGAAGACCGTAGCTAAAACAATATCTAAAGGCCTTAAAAAAGGAAATATTGTCGTGACCGAAGCAACCATGCCTCCAGGCACCACTGAGAGTTTGATACCCATATTCGAAAAAGGGGGTTTGAAGCTCGGCGAATTCGGATTGGGGCATGCGCCTGAAAGAACAATGTCTGGAACGGCTATTAGAGATATAGCAGGCCAATATCCAAAGATAGTCGGTGCTAACAACCGAGAGGCTTTAGATGCACTGTGTGCAATCTACGGGATTATCAATGAAAAGGGAACGATTGATATGCCGGATATCATCTCCGCAGAAGCCGTAAAGGTTTTCGAAGGCGTTTACAGAGATGTAAATATCGCACTAGCCAACGAACTTGCCATGTATTGCGAAGAAAAGCATATCTCAGCATTGGATATCTTCAACGCGGCCAATTCCCAACCATTTTGTGATATCCACGAACCAGGTGCCGGTGTCGGAGGACACTGCATACCTATTTACCCCTGGTTTGTGATCAACCAGATCAAAAAAGGAGAGGGAAAACTACTGAGAACCGCTAGGGATGTAAATGATCACATGCCGTACCATATAGTTGATCTGGTAGAAAAAAGTTTGATGGAAACTAAAAATAATTTCAATGATTCCAATGTACTAATATTGGGTTTGACTTTTAGAGGTGGAGTTAAAGAATTCACCAAAACACCCGCCAAACCGGTTATAAACGAACTAAAAAAACGTGGTGCAAACGTATTTGCCTATGACCCAATTTGTAACAAAATGGATGCGGAAAGATACGGTGCAAAATGGAAGGACGATTTCCAAGATATCGATGCAATCGTTATTTTAACAGATCATGAGGAATTTACAGATATCAAATACGAGGATATAAAGACGCAGTTGAACAACAAAATAATCGTTGACGGAAGGAATGTGCTCGATAAAAATCAACTTAAAAAATTGGGGTACACATACCTTGCGGTTGGCGATCTGGACCTGAGAAATAATCGTAAAATGTCATAAGTTGTCCAATATCTCTACGATCTTTTTTGACGCGTTTCCGTCTCCATATGGTATTGGTTTCTTTTCAGTCAGTATCCATTCAGTGTTTAATGCATCGGTGATTTTACCGGTGTTGGCACCAACCAATATGTTCCATCCACATCTTACCGTCTCTACCCATTCGGTTTCGTCCCTAAGAGTTATACACGGAGTATCCAAGGAAAAAGCTTCTTTCTGAATACCTCCCGAATCGGTAGCTACTATTTTTGCCATATCCAGTAATTTTACAAAATCAAGGTAACTTACGGGGTCGACCAATCTGATTTTATTAATAAAATTGTTATAAAGATTAAATTCCTTCAATCGCTTTTCAGTTCTTGGATGGATCGGCAATACCACAGGTAAAGGTGCTTGAGAGAGACCTTTCATGATCCCTGCTAACCTTTCTCGATCATCGGTATTCCCAGCTCTGTGCACCGTAGAAAGGATGAATCCATCCTTCTCCAAACCAAGTTCATCCATAATATTTGATTTTTTAGCTGCTACATCCCTAGCCCATAATATAGCATCGAACATCACATCTCCGACCAGATGAACACCCTTGGTTATACCTTCGTTTTTAAGATTATTAACAGCAGTTTCGCTGGGAGCAAACAAAAGATCCGATGCATGATCTGTTAACACCCTATTGATCTCTTCAGGCATATCCCGGTTAAAGCTTCGTAATCCAGCTTCAACGTGAGCAACGATCGATTCTAGCTTAGATCCCACTATCGCTCCAGAAAGGGTGGAATTGGTATCTCCATAAATATTGATAATATCCGGATTCTCATTTTTTGCTATATCTTCTATCCCCCTAATCATCTCAGCGGTTTGGAAACCATGGCTCCTCGACCCAATTCCTAGATTATGATCCGGTTTCGGTATCTCAAGTTCGTCGAAAAAGATCTTTGATAAATTCTCATCGTAATGCTGACCTGTGTGCACAAGTACCTCTTCATGTTTCTTCCGCAATTCTCGTGAAACTACAAAAGCTTTGACGAATTGTGGTCGCGCACCAACTATTGTTAGAATCTTCATACCATCACATCTTATAATCCTACAAATTTATTCTTAAAAATACAAAAGGTAAATGAATATAAAGGCTTTTGCACAAGACGTATCCAAAATAAATGCTTCACGCTTACAAATAATAAAGTGGTTTATTTTCCTCTCATACGATAAATTTTAAATCGGTAATATCTATTCACACATCCAATTAATCCTTTAGTTTTAAGATGTACAAAACCTCTATTTAAAGTCTTCCGAACATTGTTAACCCAACTTTTTTCATAGGCTGCCCATCGTTGGGCGTAATCCAAAAAAAAGTCATCGCCGGTGATCTCGTATAATTCCTTTAACTGTCTTATGTGCATCTTGTGATAGTTGATGGCTGCGGGATAATACGATAGAAGGTCGTAAAGGGACCAATAACCTGTATCGTATCTGTGCAGATTTCTCTTCACCGTTTTTATACATGTTTGAAAGATACGCAAGGCCTCCTCGTTTTGTGTATATTCATAGAATTCGTTGATGCAGGCTAAGATGGTAAAAAAGCCGTTTAGAACGTGAGGCGGAGGTGTTATGGCATACTCCTCAAGCCATATGTCTCCCTTCTGATCGATGTACCTGACACCACCATCTTCGATATCCACAAAAAATGAACGGAAGACCTTCTCCGCCGCCCGTAAATAACGGTCCTCGCCGGTAAATTCATGTGCTCTCAGAAAGGCCATCAACCCTACGCCTTGACCTAAGCCAAGGACCCAAGGCATCATGTTATAATCATACCATGGGAGGGAATATTCGTGTAACCAAACTCCAAAATCATCCTTTATGACCAAATTATCATAGAGGTGATCTATCTGTGCAAAAAAGACCTTTTTGTAATATTCATCCTTGGTGTTCAAGTACTTCTCCAAATTAGACAAGCCGTAGCGTGCGATGAATAAAGGATAGTAGCCCCATTCTTCGGTGTAAGGGATCTTGATGCTCAAAACACCGTTTTCATCCAGATCCCAGATGTAAGTTTTGTTAGGGGGAAGTTGTTTTTCCCTTTCGATATCATCGGACATGCCTTGATTCAATCTTATTATACCTATTAACTTTTTCGAAATGTGCTCTCGTATCTCTAATTCTTCCATTCTCGATCCGGTATCCGCCAATCCTCGCCGTATCTGAACACCAAAAATTCCTCGGTTTTCGGCGGTATCTTGAAATCCATCCCGTAGTAATCGATGGTGTCGAACTCCCTAAAATATTTGATCGGCAGCTTTTTTTCCCCCTTAACATATCCGAGTTTTTGGAGGAACTTTGTGTATTTACTCCTTAAAAATACCACAAAACGGTGGGGCATCATACGTACGATCTTCGCGGTTGAAACATGAATGATATTAGGGATCATGGGGGGACGATCCCCGATGAACTCGGGTTTGGACAGGAGATACAGCACGTACTTGTTAAAACGTCTGAAAAGAGTTCGGATCCTGTTGCTCTTTCCTTTATATCCTAGATTTATCTTTACGATGAAATCGCCCTCGGGCCTGAACATCCTGAGGTCGATAGGGAAACTCCTGCTCCGGTCATAGTTTATGGAGATGTGGGACAGTTCGAAAGATTCGTTGTCAAATACCAGATAATCAACGATATAGCCCCTTTCCCTGAGCAATTCGCAGCAGTGAAATATCTCGAGGGTATCCTCATGCCAAGCGCTGATGTCAAAATCGTTGTCCCACGGGATCAAGCCGCCTTCACGGACGGCACCTAGGAGTGTTCCAGCGTCCAACCAGAGGTCGATACCGTGTTCTTCGAAGATCTCGTGAACATCCCTCAATGCCTCCACTGCCTTTTTCTTTACCTCGTCAGATGTCATGTGATATCACGATCTCCCAGGCCGGCGTAGTCTACTCCGGATACACCTGCTAGCCCAGGATAAAGGTTCCAAAGGTCAATGACCTTCACCCCCTTCAACATGTCTCCCGGATTCATATCCACGTACTCGTCGTGATTCGTCGAAAAGATGATGGTATCAAAGCCTGCCACATCTTCCAACGGATGGTATGTCTTCACCCTTCCCGAAATATCATCGGGAAGGGACGTATATGAATTTTGGTCAAGGTATGGATCGCACACACCAACGTCGTAGCCTTCGGAAAGCAGTGAACGCACTAGATCTATGGAATGGCTGTATCTGTAATCATCTATGTTCGCCTTGAAGGAAAGTCCCATCACCAGTACGCGTTTGCCCTTCACCTCTCCCACCACCTTTTCTATCAACCAATCGTTGGCCAGCCTTCCGTAGTACCACATGGAATTGAAACCCCGTTTTTCAGCAATATTTTCGAAGGCCATCTCAAGGAGGTACGGATCCTTTCCCAAACAATAGCCGCTGACCGGGCCGGGCCGGGGTATCTGATTTCTTTCATACCCGCTGTTTGCGCATCTGATTGCCTCCGTCACATCGATGCCTTTGTCCTCAGCGAGATAGGCGAGTTCGTTTGCATAAGCGAACCGTGTATTTCGCCAGCTGTTATCTATCAATTTGATGAACTCCGCTGTACGTGGATCTTTTACTCTAACTATGTCTCCACCTACCTTCTCAAAGAAACTCTTTACCTTTTCGAAACCTTGGTTGTTACAAGCACCGATTATCTTGGGAAGGCTACTTTCCTCCTTCACCGTCTTTCCTTCCATTATCCTCTCGGGAACGAATGCGAACCAGAAATCTTTTCCTTCCGAAAAACCTGTATTCTGCTCTATGTGAGATACCACCTTCTCCGATGTACCTATGGGAAGGGTCACCCGAAGTATCAACGTTTTGCCTCGGATACCCGCTTCCACCAGCTGGTCGGTTATGGAATACAGTACAGACATATCCGGTTTCTCTGGATACTTGGCGAATCCGGTACCCACCGCCAGCATTATGTATTCGGCTCTTTTCAGATCCTCCGTCAAATCTTCCTTCTGCTCCCGAGGGAAAAACGTGTTACCCAGTGTATCATCCAACAGTTCCTGCATACCCGGTTCTTGAAAAGCGGTTCTCCCATGCTTCAGCTCGGATATCAGGTTTTTGTTGATATCTATCCCGGTAACCCGCATACCACTGTCAGCACAAACAAGCGAGATCGGCAGCCCGATCCTTCCCAGTCCGAATATGCATACGTTCATTTTATCATCTTGACTGCACATAATACATGACGTATATTTTAGTTTCTGTGTGTATCATGATCCATCGTACACATCTAAAAGATTTTGTTTTTCCTTATCCCAGTTGTACCGTTTTTTAGCTACCTTGAATCCATTTCGTCCCAAAGTTTCCGCAAGTTCCGGATCATCCCGCAGTCTTTCGATAGCTTCCTTCACACTATCCTTCGTAAAATCAACTACCAGGCCGCATCTGTTACATCTGGTCATCTCCGCGGCGAAGGTGCCATCCGTAACTATTATAGGTCTGCCGCATACCATGGCCTCGAACTGTTTATTATACACGGTCTTTTGATTTTGTCTTGAAGTGGGATCCACCAGTACGAAGGTAGCATCTGCATCCCTGGTTCTTGGGATTATCTCGTCGGTAGGTATGGTACCGAGAAAGGTGATGTCATCCATACCTTTAACGTACTCTTTCATTTCAAAAAAGAGTCCTTCCTTTTTGCCTGCCAGTACTAGCCTGACATCCTGGAGTTCCCGGACTATATCGATGATCTCCGGAAAAAAACGTCCCTTGTTCATTATCCCTATGTAGATCAAGGTAAAAGCATCGTTTTTAGGAGCCTGGTAACCATCGTACACCATGTCCTTGCAGTTTTTAACTATGGTTACAGGACAACCAGCGATGGATTCGAAGTAATCTCGAAAAGGTTCGTCCACGGTGATCATGGAGTCAACATGTTCAACCAGCTTTTTTTCCATACGTAAAGCGAATCGACAGACAGATCCGGGCATGTTCTCTTCTATCATATACCCGAATATCTCGTGGGCATCATAGACAAGTTTACAGTTCAATTTCCTTTTCAACCAAACGCCGGACTGCAGAGTGTCCAGATCATGACAGTGTACGACATCGAATTTGAAGCCTTGTTTATATATTTCCATGCCTTTACTGTAAGCTCTTCGCCACCAGAACGGATTTCTAAATAGGTCATGATATGCCAAACGCATCAACCCCGTGTTGTGTATCCGAACAACTCTGATACCCTCAACGATACTTCCCTCCCCGTACTCACCCTTTCTATCCCACACCACGACGGTTACCTCATGCCCTGCCTCGATGAGTGTTTTTGCTTCCTTGTACACCCGGGGATCAACCATGAATGGATTTGAAAGTAGCATCAATATCTTCATGAGTATGCCTCTCTTTGCTCTTGCCAACAGCATTTTCCATGCCATATTTCATATTTGTTCTTACCGTACATTTGCTTTGACCATTACCTAGGGGTATATATGGATAACGACCAGGAATGCATTATCAAATGATATCCCTAGAGATCAGATGCATCATCTGCGGATATCAGACTCCGGGACACTTTTCGATTATGATGTAGATAGGTCCGGAAAACATGGGGATGAAGTGACCCACATATAAAGTTCCTACATGGCCCTTACCACGTAATGGCTCAATCCCTGGGAGCTGAGAAAAAAGAAAGGGTAGAGGAAGCTGCTAAAAAAGGTATGTTAGTCATGGCTTTGCTTATGACGCCCATATCTTTGCTTTTGGTTTTGATCCGTTTTCCAGTGTTCGGATTCTTCATCAAGGATCAGCCGGACGTTGTGCGTAAAGGGGGTCAGTTCCTGCTGATACCCGCCGTAGGAACGTATCATAAACAGATTGGGAATTAGGGCTAAGCAGGTTTATTAATTATTTCTTTTCACACAGGAGCATTCATAGGTATATATTCAGTGGTTGTCATTATACCGATGGAGGGACTGTTGTCTTTAGATGTGTCGATCCGATAGATACCTCTCTCGGATAAAGCTAAATAAATGTAAAGCATATCGGATTAACAGTATGGGTGAGAAATTGCTCGAAGGAGTGAGAAACGATTTTTCTTGGGTCAAGCGGGATGATAATATCCTGGCGGTTCTTATGTACGGTTCCGTTATCACCCATGAAGATCATGCCAAAGGCGATGTGGATATCGCCGTGGTTGTCCCAGGTGCATCTCACTTTTATTACGATTGTGAAGGTGTCAGTGATGAAAAGGCAGATGCTAGGGGGTACAAGTTTTTAGGAAAGTGAACGTGGCTTTGAAGGGTTATGACGTTTACATCTTCGAAGAGTTACCTCTCTACATACAGGCCGGTATGATCGATTCTCACGAGATGATCTATACCTCCGATAAATGCGGTTTGTACGAATATTTTTACAACTACAGAAAACTCTGGGACGATCAGAAGCATCGAAACACCATGACCAAGGAAGATCTGCTCGCCGGGCTGTAGATCGTTGTGGATCATCTGTTCGCGGCTTTTCTTTTAAACCTTCAGGAGTTGATCCGCTTTCAGGATCGTCCACCTTCCGTTCGGAGAACATAGTATGTTCCCCTCCTTCTCTCCGGTTGATGATGCCTTTTTCAATCATTTCATCTAATTCTTTGTAAGCGGTAGTAGCTTCGATTTCGAAAATATTAGAGTATGTTCTCCTTTCGATTCTTTTATTTTCTTTAAGATGTTTTATCGCTTTTCTCTGTCTGTGATTCAGTTCATCGAGTATTTCTTCATCGACCTTATACTTTCTAAAAGTCACCACTAAACTCTCAGATACCTCTTCAAACAATGGTTCAGGGAGACCCATCTCAACATATTTCTCTATGATCCGATTTGTTCCTGTTCCCCATTCTTCAATATATTTAGTCAAAAAGAAGCATCTACCCAGGGTCGGATTTCTCAAAATATATCTATGTTTCTTCTTCGTATCCTCAACTGTTAATGGGTCTATACATTTGATAATTTCCGTAAGGATTATATAGTCTACAAAGCCATGTTATAATATGTCCACGGTATCGGTAAAGGTGCCAAAAGAGATAGAAAAGGAACTTGAAGAATACATGAGGGAAGAAAAGGTCGATCTTAACGTCGCAGTGAAAAAATTATTTTTAGAG
Organism: Thermoplasmata archaeon; assembly: GCA_046498385.1. Lineage (GTDB taxonomy): Archaea > Thermoplasmatota > Thermoplasmata > Halarchaeoplasmatales > Halarchaeoplasmataceae > Halarchaeoplasma. Next base: position 14,502 of record JAWOAU010000004.1, read on the forward strand.
AGGTTGGATGAGTGGAAAATAGAGCATGCTGTCAAGATGCTGGTATCCGGTAGGGTTTCATTTGGAAAAGCGGCTGAGATCGCGGGCACAAATGTTTGGGATTTCGCCCGAATACTTGAGGAAAAAAAGGTGAACTGGGTTAGCGAAAAAACAGTGAAAAAGGACCTCAAAGGAATGTGAATGGGCATATGTATGTTCTCAATGCAACCCCTGTGATATATCTAGCAAAAGCAGGTAGAATACAATTGCTGAAAGAGCTTGATAGAAGATGTGTGATCCCTGGTTCCGTATATGAGGAAGTTGTAACAAGGGGCAAAGAACAGGGGGAAATTGATGCATTGAAGATAGAAAGGTGTCTTAATAATCATGTATTGGAGGTGATGGAAGCACCAAAAACACCTCTCTCCAGAAAATTGGCTCAGATAGAGTGGTTGGATGTTGGCGAACGAGATGTGCTCGTGATAGCGGGGGATAGCGGTGCAAAGGCCATTTTGGACGACAAATTGGGAAGACAGATAGCTGAAGCCGAGGATATAGATTACGGTGGATCTATCTATCTGTTGATTCAATTGGTGAAAAAAGGAGTGACGTTACCTTCAGATATGCGTGATACCGTGGATGTGATGATCAGATCAGGGTGGTTCTGTTCTACAGAGTTGTACGCAGAAATAATCAAAAAGATACATGAGTTAGAATGACTACGAATCTTTCTGAAAGTAACTACAATCGCTGTACCAGTATCTTCAAACTCCGGTTCCGGAAGACCGTGTTCTACTGTATCTTCGATCATGTAGCTAATCACAAAATTTTTGAGATTCGCTATTTGTGGAGAAGAAAAATGTTTTTCTTTTCCGCTATGTCTATTGTTCCTCTACCCCATTTTTCTATATATTTTATCAAGAAGAACATCCTCGCCAGCAGTGGGTTGAATGGCTTTGATTCGTGCTCTTCTTTTAGGGTATCCACAGTCCAACCTTCAGGTAACGTCCCCGGATTCCATACCTCGATACTATCGTCAAATATTCTTATCTGGACATTGGAAGTGGATTGATAATCTCTATGAACGACAGCATTAGTTATAGCCTCTCTAACTGCGTCTAACGGATATTCAAAATTTTCCCGCCATTCTATGCCAATTTATAGTGTGTTTCCCTTCCACTACCTCTTCTCTTAATGATATTATTATGCATCAAATCTTTTAGGTCCCTAAGTGCTGTTCTCTCTGAACAAGCATTTAGTCCAACATACTCAGAACGTGATATCTTTCCATGTTCATCCAGATATTCCAAAGCTTTTTTCTGTCTCTCTTATCGCTTCAATGGGGTATTCCCATTTTTCTATTCTCTCAGTTCCTTTGATCTCAGCTTCCATCCTGATATGCTCTTTCACGAACTCTATAGAATCATCTCTTTGTTCGATCAAGTCACCATCGAAAACTTTCATGTCTATGAAAGTGATCGGTTTTGTATCCTTAAACCTTGCACACCTTATATCCTTTAATTGCCGATGGAACGTTATTCGGGCAATTTTCGGGCAATTTTCGGGCAATTAGGGCAATACATACTCCGTACCCCTGCCTTTTCCTTCCTTCTTTAGTATGCCCATTTCTACAAGTTCAGTCAAATCTGAAGTTGCAGTTCGCTTTGACACATCGAAAAAGTCTCGATATATCTTATTTTTTATATTCCCTTCTTTTTTGACATATTTTACAGCTTCTATCTGCCTCTCGTTCAAACCTTTTTCTCTTAAGGATTCCTCAATTATCATCTTTCTGAAGGTAACTACTATTGCTGTCCCTGTATCTTTGAATTCAGGTTCTGGAAGACCGTGTTCTACTGTATCTTCGATCATGTAGCTAATCACAAAATTTTTGAGATTCGCTATTTGTGGAGAAGAAAAATGTTTTTCTTTTCCGCTATGTCTATTGTTCCTCTGCCCCATTTTTCTATATATTTTATCAAGAAGAACATCCTCGCCAGCAGTGGGTTGAATGGCTTTGATTCATGCTCTTCTTTTAGGGTATCCACGGTCCAACCTTCAGGTAATGTCCCCGGATTCCATACCTCGATCCTATCGTCAAATATTCTTATCTGGACATTGGAAGTGGACTGGTAATCTCTATGAACCACAGCATTAGTTATAGCCTCTCTGACAGCATCTAACGGATATTCCCATTTTTCCTGCCGCTCTATCTTTCCAGGTTCTATCCAAGCTGCTTTTCTGATGTTTCTCAAAACGAATTTTTCTGCGTACGTTTTTTATCCGAAATTTATCCGAAATTTATCCGAAATCATCGCAATTGATAAGATCTGGATTTCTTTTCACCTCTAGCTTCCAATAATCCTTTTTTAACTAACTCCTTTAGGTCATTTAGTGCAGTTCTATCAGAGATATCTGGATTTATTTTCCTATATTCCTTGTTTGTAATTGAGCGTTTCTCTTCAACGTACTTAATACCCTTTATCTGCCTTTCGTTTAAACCTTTTTCTCTGAGGAATTCTTCAGTTATTTTCTTTCTTATTATTACAACCAAACTATCAGTGATTATTTTGAACTCTGGTTCTGGCAGATCATGTGCCATGCATCCTTTTATTATTTCATTAGTTCCAGTCCCCCATTGTTCGATGAATTTGATTAAGAAAAAAGACCTTGCGAGTGCAGGATTTCTTAGAACTGATTTATGTTCTTTTTTTAAATCATCTGTAGTCAATGGTTCTGGTAGAGAACCAACACCCCATATCTCGATCCTGTCATCTAACATCCGGACTTGAACATTGGATTGAATGGTGTAATCCCTGTGGCATATGGCGTTTACAATGGCTTCTCTTACTGAATCTGGAGGATATTCCCATTTTTCTTGCCTTCTTACTTCACCAGATTCTAACCACGCTTCTTTTTTCATATTATTTAATACAAACTTTTCAGCTTTATCAACTTGGTTAATAAGTGTCCCACCTATTACTTTCATATCTAAAAAGGGTTTTACCGCTTTCGTTCCTTTGAATTTTCCACATCTTACTTCTGATTGAAGGAAAAACTTTTGTGGATTGTTTCCAAATAGTAGTATACATGCATTTGTTGGTTTCCCTTTTTTAAGAACATCTAATCTGGATAAGGCTTCTTTCGTAGAAATCTCTGGATCTATATCTAGATCTCTCCTGCGTCTAGCTTTCTGGAGGAATCGTTTGACCTTTTCTTCGTCGATATCATCCAAAGTAGCCCCCTTGCATATCTGTTCGTCCCAGTAAGTTTTTTCTCCGGAGTTCTTGGCTAGATTCCTGATCTCCGAAGCGTTCAGCCTGTGTGTGCTCTTTCCCACTCTCTTGTAAGCTTTGTCTTTGTAGAACACCGGTTTTTCAGGATTTTCTTCAACCTTGATCATTATCAAATCCTTTCCATCGATCTTTACCGTTCTTATCGAAGGATATATCTTTGGATCGGTGTCCATCTTTATCCGGTTAGCTAATTTTTCGAGAGTATTATTTCCGAGATCCACTCCCGATATCTTTCCGGAGTCTTCGATGCCCACGTATATGATCCCTCCGTTGGAGTTGGAAAAAGCCGAGATGGCTTCGCCTATCTGGTTATGGAGTTTTAACGATCCCTTGAACTCGAGTACTTCCGATTCTCCCTTTTGTATCAGGTCTTTCAACTGTTCTTGGTTCATGTCTGCCAATGGTATAACAGTTATCCTTTTAATGGATTTCGTTCCCGTGATGGTCGATTTTCTACAATGTCTCCATGGTTACATCACGATAGGGTGAGCCAGACACCGATGATGACCTTGGATAGAATGGTAGGCGATAGGTCATCACGACTACGTGTATATACCCTCACGAGTACCGATCTCCTATATTCTTTATTGCTTATGCTTCCTTCTCCGAATGCATAAGTTTCTGGTCTAGATAGATTTA
>JAWOAU010000044.1:0-13216 GCA_046498385.1 Thermoplasmata archaeon
ACCGTTTTGTCGCTATTCATAGTAACAGTGGTCTCGGTGTTGGTTCCGGAAGCACCACCGGTCCATTCAACGAATTCCCAACCACTTGCAGGATTCGCTGTGAGTGTTACGGTGGTTCCGTCGTCGTACTCGTTTTCGTTCGGGTCCACATCTACAGAACCGTCTCCATCGGTGTTCACCGTTAGAGTGTATGTATCTACCACAACCTCTTCTTCCTGGAACACGGCGGTTACCGTTTTGTCGCTATCCATGGTCACCGTGGTGGTAGTATCCGTTCCTGTAGCATCACCGGTCCATTCAACGAATTCCCAACCATCGGCTGCTGTTGCCGTGATGGTGGCTTCTTCGCCTTCCACATAACTATGGGTACCTACTTGAGGATCGGTGGTTCCGTCACCGTCAACTTCGATGGTCAGCTCGACCTCATCTTCGTCCGTTTCGAATACGGCGGTAATGGAATAATCGTCGTCCATGGTGATAGTTGTTTCAGCCGAAGTGGCGTCTGCGATAGTATCTATATCGCCGGTCCATTCAACGAAGTAATAGCTGTCCCGTGGCTCTGCCACTAAGTCTACGACACTGTCTTCGACGTATCCATACTCGCCTTCTCCGGGGTCAGTCACATCTCCGCCGGACGTACTATCGATGGTAAGGGTGTATTCTTCCAGGTCCGTTTCGAATACGGCGGTGATGGAGTAATCATCGTTCATGGTGATAGTTGTTTCGGCCGTAGAGGTATCGTCTATAGTTCCAACATCGCCGGTCCATTCTACGAATTCGTACCCTGATTCCGCAACGGCTACCAGATCTACCTCGGTGCCTTCGATGCGATCAAATGTACCTTCTCCAGGTTCTGTCACTTCTCCGCCGGATGTACTATCGATGATAAGATCATAGACCACCTGTTCGGTTTCGAATACAGCGGTAACTGTCTTGTCGTCGTCCATGGTGACTGTAGTAGTTGATGACGTTCCTGTTGCATCGCCGGTCCATTCCACGAACTCCCAGCCGGATGCAGGTGTTGCGGTGAGTTCCACAGAGGTTCCTTCCTCGTACTCCGCCTGGTCCGGGTCAACATCTACCGTTCCATCTCCGTCGATGTTAACCGTAAGAGTATACATTTCTGGAGGTATCTCTTCAAAGACCGCGGTAACGGTCTTATCGTCGTCCATGGTGACTGTAGTAGTTGATGACGTTCCTGTTGCATCGCCGGTCCATTCCACGAACTCCCAGCCAGATGCAGGTGTTGCGGTGAGTTCCACAGTGGTTCCTTCCTCGTACTCCGCCTGGTCCGGGTCGATATCTACCGTTCCATCTCCATCGGTGTTCACCGTCAGAGTATAGGTATCGGGCGGTACCGTACCAGGTTCTTGCACTGCATTGTTGTTCTCTTCTTCAAGGCCATTAATTCCCACGGCACGAACTATATACCACCACAATATAGCATCATCTTCACCTTTATATTCGTCGACATACCTGTAATCAGGTGAACCGTCGGCGGGAACCGTGGAGATCTGATCGTAGGCTCCAGCCTGCATGTCGGAACGATAAACATTGTAGTGACTGACTTCGTCGGGTTCATCAGGACTTGCCTGCCAATCAACAAAATTGTGGGGCTGCCCTTCTATCTCGGTCATTACACCTACTTCATGTACTATGTGTGGGTCACCACCTTCCACTGGATTCGCATTGTGCTCGAAACCTATGTAATCTGTGTTAGTATACGTGTCATCGACAACTGAACCAATCAAATCTCCGTCGACGTATACTGTAAATTCGTTGTTAGTATCTCTCTCGACCCTAAGTGTGCTGACCTGCGTGCCACCACCCCACATTCCTTGTATTAAGGAGGTCGTACCGATGGGATCACCGTTTTCCAATGCCCATAAGTTAGCCTGGTAGCCGCCGGCACTTTCTCCGGTAAGGGTCATACTGTATCCCGAAGTAGCAGACGGATCTCCGTCGATAATGAAGTAGAATCTCATTATCTGGTGATCTTCTGCCGTATTTCCAGTATTTTCCATAGCCGTAAACTGGAAATCGAATTCCCAGGTGCCGTAGGCATCCAGATCTTCTCCGTCCATCACGGCGGGAGTGGCTATCTTTCCATAGCCCTGTAGATATCCTTCAGATGCGTCCCAACTTCCGTTGAGTACTTCCCATCCATCGTAATTACCGTCTGCAAAGTCATCAAAGGTGACAACGGTTGCTCCTCCACCCACTTCAACATCCAAACTAGACGGGGGGCTAGGCGGTGAACCGGCTATGGTAAAGGTACCACTTTCGTCCATTGCATAGCGCCCAACGGTATCAACTATTCGACCCTGCACAATACAATCATCACTTTGAACATTTGGGATGGTCCATGAAAAAGAACCAGAATCGGATTGTTCCGATACAATATCATGCCAGGAATCTCCACCATCTATGCTGTATCTTAGATCGACATAATCTATTGGGTCATCACCTTGAGTAGAGGTCCATGTTATGGATTCAGTATCTCCGTGAGACCATGTCTCTCCGCCCGCGGGAGATGTAATTGTCATTGTTGGTGGGTCCCCCTCTTCCATTGCCGGTTCCAGACCGCCGCTTACCACGACTGCAAAGTCCTGTGGTCCTGTTGGCACATTGTGTGCGGTTACAGTCAATGTATATGTACCTGTTTCCACATCGTTGTGATCGGGAAGTAGTAGTATGTTCTCTTCCACGTTCAATCCGTCCCATTCACCTGTTCTTGGTCCGTTGAACCTGTTGGTTGTCGGATTTGGTTGGGAATAACCAGGATTATAGCCCGTATAGGCATTTCCTACGTATCTATCGCCTCCGGGGGCGAACAACTCCAGATCAAGGTCGTTCACGATGTGAATACTACCCACACCACCTTCACCAGGGTAATCACTCCATACAAGAGTTGCTTCGAGCTCTTGTGTGGGATCTACTATATCGAAATCCATGCTCCAGCTTTGACCTGTCTCCAGTTCCACATCGTTCCATGAGTCGAATATGAGTGAGCTTCTCTCATCCCACTCAAAGTACAACGAGCGGTCCAGTTCGCTTCTGCCGAATCCCTGATCCGCGCTTGGGAACTCATTACCGTTGTGATAGGCTCCGTCGCCGGATATCTCCCTTGCACCGTTTATCATGGTAGCCTTTACAAGTGCATTACTCGGGTTGAATCCATCTCCGGGATTTGCATATCCCATGGGGTACCATCCTTCCTCGTAGTACTGTCTCACCTGGGAAACCTGTCCGGCTATACCCGGTGTGGACATGCTGGTCCCGCCCATGGTAGCGTATCCATCTTCCGACCTTTCGGAGGATGTAACTATGCCAACACCCAATAAAGTGGGTTTTATTCTACCGTCCTTTGCATAGCCTCTACTGCTGAATTCAGCCATGTTATCATGCATGGGATAATTCATTGTAGCACCTACGGATATTGCATTCTTTGAATGCGGTTGAGAAGAGAGTGAGTCTGCATCGGGTCCAGCGTTACCAGCAGCCCAGAGGATTGTATAATCCTTATGATCCCATATGAACTGATCGCTTTCAACTGCAAGACCGCTGTAACCACCTACGGGGCTTCCCCAGCTGTTGGTAATCACTCTACTACCAGCATCATAACTGGGACCCCAACCATCTGCGGTCATGTCCGTCGGCGGGGACAGTTGACCACCCTCTCTTCCTATATCTTGGAATATGACTCTAGCACCCATACCGTTACCATCGTGTTTGTTGTACTCTCCATATGGCGGAGCGTCACCCAAAACTGAGCCGGTAACATGGGTTCCGTGATATACACCTTCTCCTATATCTCCACGATTGGGTGCGTACATGTCTTCTATCTTACGATGTGTAGGTCCGATGGGTTCACTATCCGCAAACATCTCATGAGTAACAAACAGCTCACTGTCCATTACTGTAACCAGCTGACCGTTTCCTACTACACCCAAGTCGGTAACCTTTCTGTAATCCTGCACCGAGGTCTGGGTGATCCATGTGGCATGATGATTTAAAAGCTCGTATTCAAAGAATCCCTGGTTCATATAGTGTACTCCGTTTATACCGGCTATACATCCCAGATCTTCCGGACTCACTGATGCCACTATTTTACCGTCAACGATATACGCTATTTCCGTGAAGGAAGCTATCTTCTGTGCGACCGCTCTAGAATCTGCGGTGGCAAAGGGATATATCTCCATATCGATGCTCTCTGATGAACGTAGGAGCGTGTGGTCAAACTTGTAAGCGGGTTGGTATATACCCACCCAGTTCACGAAACCGAGTTTCTCCACGCTCTGTGCGGTATCTCTGTCCATCTCGACTACCAGATTGTACCCATGGCGATAACTGTGCAGCACTACCCCCATGTCGGCAAGTTGGTCCTGCCAATCCTGCATTATGGGGCCCACGAACTGCACGATGTAGGGACGCCTTACACCTTCTGGAACCCTGTCAACGCGAAGCTCCGATGGCAAATCAGGTACACCATTGTTTACGTAGAATGTACCGGAGTGCACACTAACTTCATCCCGGTTCTCAAGGGCATACAACTGGTATCCCTGTGCGAGAAGTGTGTTCTTGTTTCCGATGCTCATGGAAACCAAAGAGAACTCCTCGTAATCCGCTAGCACGGAAATATCATCTGTGCTCATTAACTCTTCAGCGGTTATCCCTCTTTTGTAAATAAGTACAACCGCTTCCTCTTCAGCAATATCGATGTTACTCGATAATACCATGCCTACCGCAAATACAGAAATTAATAGCATCAAAACTGAAGCTATTGCCCATATTCGGGTTCTTTTCATTCCTTTCATCTTTTCACCTACAATTAAATCTAGTACCTAAAGAACACTCCTCCTATATTAAGTTTAATCCTTTTAGTCCGCCTAGTCGGCCTTACGCTAACCAAAAAACCTTTTTATATCTACATTGATGGTTGCCGAAGATGATATTACAATTAATATTAGGAACACTCTTTATCTTCTTTCTCCCCGGTTTCGTTATAGTTAACGGACTTTTCCCTCGAAAGGGTGAATTGGACAAAGAGTTCGACATGCTCTATCGGATCACCCTAGGTATAGGTATGAGCATCGTCACTGTCATACTTGTTGGATTTTTTTTGGGATCCATACCGGTGGGATTCGATGAAAAAGGTTACTTCGACGGACCTTACATATGGATATCTCTCATATCTATTACTGCTGCATTTTTTCTCATAGGTTGGTACAGGGGCGCATATCAGTGGATGGGATCACTTCACCCCAGTCTTAAAAGGCCGGAGCCTTCATCTCCGGGACCTAAGGATTTTGAATACGCCGATGATAAGGATATTCTCTTCGAGATGCAAAAACTAGCTAGAAGAAGACAGCAGTTGAAATATCAGATCAAAGAGGCAAAAACAAAAAAGAAGTCCAACGCAAAAAGTATCAGGGACCATTACGAACTGCAGATGAAAAAGGCAGAAAATGAATTAAAAGAGGTTGATCGAAGGTTAAAGGAGTTGGAACGGCTTCGGGCAGAGGAGATATACTAGGTGATGGTTTTGAAATTTAAATACAAGATGGTTATGGTATTCCGACGTGATTTGAATTTGTCTCCGGGTAAATTATCGGTTCAAGCCGGACATGCAGCCGTGACCTGTGCCCTGGAGAGTAAAAAGCACAACAAGTATTTTAAAAAGTGGTACAAGGAAGGACAGAAAAAAGTTTCTGTGCTTTGCGATGACATGGAGCACATGGATTTTTTGAAAGAAATGGCGATCAAAAGAAATATCGTTGCCATGGAGGTCACCGATGCAGGTCTTACTGAAGTAACACCAGGCACAAAAACCTGCCTCGGTATCGGTCCAGGGCCGGAGGAGTTAATAGATGAGATCACCGGGGACCTTTCACTTCTGTAGAGGTGATGTGTTTTGAAACTTAATATTAGAGCTATAGGTATAGACGATGCACCTTTTTCATTCGACCATGAAAAGGTCCTCGTTGTAGGTAATTTAACCCGGGCTCCAAATTACCTTGAAGGCATTCTTTCTACTTACGTAAGTGTGGACGGAAGGGATGCCACTACAAAAATAGCAGATATGATAACAGAATCAAGATTTGCAGAGCAAGCCAAGGTAATATTCACAGACGGTGGTGCCGTAGGTGGGTTCAATGTAATAGATTTGGAAGAGCTTTTTAGGAAAACAAACACTCCGGTGATCAGCGTGTCCCGGGATGAACCCGATTTTAAAAATATAAAAGGGGCCCTCAAAGGTCATTTTGAGGACTGGAAAACCCGGTTTGATATATTTAAAAACGGTGAGATTTACGAGGTTGAAACAAAACATCTACCGATCTACATACAGCCAGAGGGTTTGGATCTAAATGAAGCAAAAAGACTGCTTAAACTCTTTACCGTCAGAGGAAGATTACCTGAACCCATTCGAATAAGCCATATCGTAGCGTCTGGTATCGTAAGAGGGGAATCTAGAGGAAAACCTTAAGTAACCTTTGGGAAAATTTTATATCACTGTTCCGCATATTGTTTATGCATAATAATTACAAAACCGAGGTGGAAAAAATGAACAAAGAATGGCCTGGAAAACCAGTTGAAGTTACAGATGAAGATATTGACGATTTCATAGAGAAATATCCGGTAAGCATGATAGACTGCTGGGCGGTCTGGTGCGGCCCCTGTCGGATGATGGAACCAGTCCTTAACGAGCTTGCCGAAGAGATGAAAGGCGAGGTGGTGATCGGAAAGCTTAACGTGGACAAGAACCGGGTTAAGAGCTCTGAATTCGGCGTGTCCTCTATACCTACTCTGTTGATTTTTAAAGACGGGGAACTAAAGGATAAAGCCGTAGGTGCAATGCCGAAGGATAATCTAAAGCAGATTTTAGAAAAGTACGTCTGAACGACTTCAATCGAACATCTTGGCTACATCACTGGTTGAGAATACTCCCTTTTCCGTGATATACCCTGTAATGTATCTTGCAGGGGTTACATCGAAGGCAGGGTTTTTGGCAGAGGTGCCAGGGGAAACAACTCTTTTATCACCAACTTTCAGCACTTCGTCTGAGTCTCTCTCCTCGATAGGTATGCTCATTCCCGTGTTAGTATTAGGATCGAAGGTGGTAACAGGAGCAGCTACATAAAAGGGAATTCCGTTTTCCTTCGCCACGACCGCTTTTTCATAGGTACCTATCTTGTTGGCTATGTCCCCATTAGCAGCTATCCTATCGGTACCGACTATGACCATATCGATTCCTTTTCTTTGCATGTAGTGTCCCGCGGCGTTATCCACTATCACCGTATGGGGTATATCTTCATTGAAAAGTTCCCATGCAGTTAGTTTAGCGCCTTGTAAACGAGGGCGGGTTTCATCCACATAGACAAAGATACTTTCTCCTTCTTCCTTGGCCACCCTCATGGGAGCTAAGGCGGTACCGTAATCTACCGTAGCCAGGGCACCTGCGTTGCAGTGGGTCAATATGCGGGAGCCGTCTTCTATTAGCTTTGAACCATGTTCACCGATGGATCTGCATTTGTTTATGATAGAAAGTGCATAATCCCCGGCAGCTTCCAAAGGATCTGCTCCTTCGTCTATCTTTTCTACCATGTGATCAACCGCATAGAAAAGGTCATAGGCCGTGGGCCGAGCACTCTTGATGGTATCTGCAGCTTTCCCCAAGTCGAACCAACTAACCGATGCTTGGGCCATCCCGTAAGCGGCGGTTACACCTATGGCCGGTGCACCGCGGATTATCATATCTTTGATAGACTCGTGAATATCATCCGGATCCTTGGCAGTATACAATCTTAGCTCCTCGGGGAGATACCGTTGGTCTATCATCTTCACGGCATCATCTTCCATCCATACTGCGACCATGTCCTGGATACCTGTCTTAGTTTTTACTTTCATTTCTTATCACTCACCGATTCTATAACCTTTTTCGCCGTTAAGCAACCTTTCCTCCTGTATCTGTAAAAACCTCAAGTGCCGCAGGCCGGACTTGAACCGGCGACATCCACGTCTTCAGCGTGGCACTCTCCCAACTGAGTTACTGCGGCATGGGAAGTCGTTAGGCGGTTATGGGATTTTAAGTTTACGCTCCCAACAACATCGATATACCTGTCGGAAACCATTAAATATCAAAAGTATTTTGGTAGGAAGCAATCTAGGATGAACATCTGGTACCAAATTGACACCAGATGAGCATTCTGCTCAATACGCTCCCGTAGTGTAGTCCGGCCAATCATTTTGGCCTCTCGAGCCAAACACCCGGGTTCGAATCCCGGCGGGAGCATTTGCATATTTCTGAACGTTAGTGAAGAAATTGTAAAAAGGAGGAATCTGTGATTCCTACACAAACAATTGGAGTGGTTCCACTAAATTATTTAAACCACCTCTCCGTTGATAACGATGTGATCCAAAATGAAGTGCGAAAGGTGCGAGATGGATTCTCCGGACAGCGCTAACTACTGCATGCACTGTGGTGCTAGACTAAACTGGCCTGAAGCGGATATATTCTTTGTTAATGCAGAAGAGCTGCTGAGAAAATTGATGGACGTGATAGAGGAAGGTAAAACACGTCACGTGATCGTAAAAGATCAGGACGATAATTTAATTCTGGATATCCCGCTTAATACAGGAATAACAGCGGTTGCGATATCCCCTTGGCTAGCAAGTGCTGGGATATTTACCGCACTAACAAAAAAATACAAGATTACCCTGATCCGAAAGTGAAACATTCGATATCTAGCTCTGTTTATCAAGTATCTGCCTCACCATCTTTTTGCCTTGGTGCAATCGGTCCTCCCACATCTCTTGTTTCTTCGGCTTGTACTTATTGCCCTGAAGCACATAGTTCAAGCCTCTTTTCATAGTGTCCGTACCATGCTCGCGGATAAAATCGATTCTCTCCTCTTCGGACATGCACTCCTCTAAAGGCAATTCCTTTACGACAAAGTCTTGAAACGAGGTCTGTTTGCATGCCATATTAACCCCTATGAAAGACGGTTTTATAAATTTTCTGTTCACCAAGCCTGACCAGTGAGTTCACACTCCTTAACAGGAATGGTCTGAAAATGGTCTGAAAGCGCCGCGGCATTCAATCTTCTTTTTCCCAAGGTCGAAAACCGGAGATAGGTATGTTCTTTAGTATATCTTCGTTGATCTCTGAAGGCGTATATACGTCCACTTTACCGCAACGCTGACATACAACACCTACCCCGAACACTCCTTTATGATCGCACCCCTTGCATTGATAACTTTTAGGCAATAACAGTGAATTCAGCAACTTTATCTCGACCCGAGCAAGGCGGCTTCCAAGGAGACCTATCTGGGTAAGCAGCTTAGCCGTCATCAGATCCTCAGGGGTCTCGTAATCTTGAAATTCTAAATACCGTTCATACATCTCTTTGGCCTCTGATATGGTGCATATCTCATTCTTGACAAGATCGGAAGGTAGCAAACCATCTTCGAAGGCGTTAAAAGCCTTTGATTGTATCGTTAACTCTTCATCTCTTTCGTTTTTATTATTCATAGGCAACCTCCATTTCACGTTCTAGTATACTTATCTGCTTCTTTTCCAAGGCCTCAGGACTAACGATCAATAAAAATATCGTCTTACTCTCGGAAACAACATCGATTATATGGCGCATAAATTGAATTGTAGCATTGAAACCAGTTTGGCCGATAAGATATTCTATTCCATCCAATAAGATAATTGGATTTTCCGGCATCACCTCCTCTAGATGCCAGGTCAAACCCTCTAAGTTAGGGGGGACTGTTTTAAACATGTCACTTTCTCTTCCAGTCAGCCAAAATATGTCTGCATCAGCTAGGCCAAAGTCTTCCTGTATTCGTTTAGGGTTCATTCTTGAAAAAATAAATACTTTACGATCGTCTGAATTATGAGTTAGCATCTCAAACCCTAGATCAGTTTCTTTTGTCTCAATAAGATAACTCCTTCCGGATAAAAAGGAATAATTTTTAGGTGCCTGATCCTTTGAATCATCGATATAAGGGCTAATACTTTCCCTAACACCATCAAGAGTTATATCTTCATCAAACAGTGTAGAAAAAGCTAATATTCGATTCAATGCCCCCTCCAGTTCTCTAACATTTTTATCCACGCATTCAGCTATGAAATCAACTACCTCATCTGAGAGATCCGCTTGATATCTTTCTATTATCTTTTTGATTATATAACGTCGGGTTTCAAAGACCGGAGGTTTTACTTCCACAATGAGGCCCGCTTTGAACCTAGTTAACAAGCGATTCCGAAGTAAAGGTATTTCTTCAGGAGCCCTATTAGACGCTATAACTATCTGACCTGCCTTGTCTAATATCATCTGAAATATGTGGTCAACCTTTTCCTGTAACTCCGGGTGATTAGCTAAAAACTGTATATCATCTAATAAAAACAAGTCTATATCTTGAAATTTTCCTTTCAGCGCACCTTCCTCCTTATGTAGAAGCAAGGACAAATTCATGGCGGTGGTGTACTCCACTTTCATATTAGGATTGTTTTCCAAGGTGTAATATCCCATAGACTTTAAGAGATGTGTCTTTCCGAGCCCTGAAGGACTGGTTATAAAAAGCGGATTAAAATTACCGCCTATGGCTTTACATATCTCAAGGGCTGCGGAATAAGCAAACTTGTTGTTAGGCCCGACTATAAAGTTCTCAAACGTGTATTTCTTTGGAAAGGTGCCTGGTTCAGTACGGGGTATTCCTTTTCTCTCCTTGATCAGTATATCATACACATTTATCTCCCTTTCACCGATTTCGGCTTTTTTCATCTCTTCTCTAATAGTATTGCGTCGGGTCTCTTCGTCCTTATCCGTTTCATCCTCGACATGTTCCGTCAGCTCACCCTGCTCGGCCTCTTCGATGTGTTCCTCTCCCCCGCCGATTATTCTTCCTTTGGCGGAAGAAATCAAATGGTCTATGTCCACATTGGTATGGACCTTGATCTTAAAATCATCCATTGACTCTAAATCTTGTATCTTTTGAAGAGCGTCCAGGCCTTCAATTTCCTCATGACCTGGAAGATAAAGTAATGCGTTTCTAGGCATACCCTTCATTAAAATAATGTACCCTTCAGTTTCATCAACCATTACGTGAATGTATCCGTTGAAAGCGTACTTTTTCAATTTGGATAGGAGTGGTTTAAGTTTTCCCGCTCCTTTTTTCTCTTGTATTTTTATACCCGTAGGAAATTCTGCTCTTGCCAAAGCAACACCCTATCTTATCAATGTATTAAATATGTTTTCTTCATATAGCATACCTAAATTCGGTTACATTCGGGCTGACCGGATGAATCAAGAAGGTCGTAACTTCTAGCGCAAACAACCGGTTCATACGCCGGCATATTTGAAAACCTTTTTTCCATCTTTGTAAACTCTGATAGTGCCCTCGGAGGAAACCGCCATAGAAATTGCCCGTGTGTAAACTGAAATAGCCGCAGCCGCCAGGTGTCGACCTCCTAACCCTTCGTCCACCATGTACTTGCCATCTCCGTCAAAAAGTACGTATCTGCCGGCCGCTATTGGATTTCCGTGCTCGTCCAAAAGCATGGCACCATCCATCATTGAATACTCCTTTAAGGTATTCCAATTATCTTTATCTTTTATGTTGAACTCACCTACATGACACCCTTCTAACGGGTTGCGAACCACTTCTCTTGTTTGCCGGATAACTCGGTTGGTATCCCCTATTATAAAAAGGGCTCCTGCCGGCGTACCCTCTTTTCCCTCCCTGATAACTACCGTACCGAGTTTGAAGACGGCTTCTATGACATTCAGGTCCACCCGGTCTTCTATCAAATCTCGTAAGCTAGCTACACCGATACGAGACATCTCAAAACACATCACAGACTGCACATTCGTACCTATTACAAGAACAACCGTATCGGATGTGTTAAGCAAGCCCTCCGAAAAAAAGCGAAGGATCAGATCTTCTGCATTATCTAATACATCTAGTCCCAAAGGGGGAGGATGTTGAGTTTTTCTTAATTTCACATTCCAACGGTGGAGTTGGGATGACATAGGGGGTTTGCTTGTAGCGATTATTATATTCGCATCATCTATAGTCTCACAGAGATCCTCTATAATACTTTTTGAATCGGTGTAAAGGATTATCTTGTCCGGCGAGAAGGCGGATATAACATCGAATATTGGATTTGTGTCGGACACCATATGTAAAAGCAAATAGAGATAAGTTCGTATTATCCTTTTCGGAGGTTGGTCACAAAGTGTACTCTTCCATATCTCTTGGAATCTTGGTACCCGGAAATATTTTTCTTGCAGTTTTTAGTAACGGCTTAACGTTATCATATCGGGGACTTATGTGCACCAAGAACAACTTGCCCACCTTTGCCTCCTTTGCTAGGACGGCCGCCATATCCACGGATGAATGGTCGTTCTCAATGGCTTTCTCGGACATGGATTGGTCAAAGGTGCTTTCGTGTACAAGAACGTCGGCGTTCTTGGAAGCCTCTTTGACGGACAAGCATGGTTTAGTGTCACCGCTGTACACCAATACCCGTCCGCGGCGAGGAGGGCCGAGGACGTCTTCGGGGTGTATAGTTCTACCATCAACAACAACTTTTTGACCTTTTTGTAGCTCTCCGAAAAGAGGTCCCTCGGGAACTCCGAGTTCCAGTGCCCTGGGCTTATCGAATCTACCAGGTCTTTGATCTTCTTGAAAGCGATACCCCAAAGCGGGAATGCTGTGTTCAACACCCAAGGCCTCTATAGAGTAGCCGGAAAACCTAAGGAGCGCCGTGGGCTCGATATCTACAGATATCACATCGAAATCCGGTCTAAAATAGCCTAATTTCACCAGGGTTTCCAGCATGGACCTCGTCCCTCTAGGTCCGTATATCTCCAAGGGTTCGGTCCGCTGGTTCAACTTCATACTCTGAATCAATCCAGGCACACCCAAGAAGTGGTCCGCATGTAGGTGAGATATAAATATTTTATCTACAGACATAAATGAAACTGAAGAACGCATCAATTGACGTTGGGTCCCTTCGCCACAATCCAGGAGTATGGTCCTGCTATCTTTAACTATAGCTGTGGAAGCGACGTTTCGTTTTGGTGACGGATAACTTCCACCAGTACCGAGGAAAACCAATCTCATATCATAAAGCTAAAACCCGAAACATATAAAACCGTTTGGTGAATCATCGGGGTATAAGTTAAATACGGCAAAATGTATT
>JAWOAU010000101.1:0-25685 GCA_046498385.1 Thermoplasmata archaeon
CCAATATTAGCACCGGATTTAATATCGAAAAAGTGATCGATACGTTGAGAGCGGGCAATATCTACTTACTTGAAGATCGTGATATGGATCTATCATACAGAATATTCAAAGGTGTTTTGGGTAATTACAATAATGCCCTATGTTTAACTAGAAAATATCCCGATACAATCAAGCAACAATACGGCCTTAAGGATATCGAATTTTTGTGGCTTTCTACGTCCGGCGAGAAGAATTCCGTGAGCCCGGGTCATTTGGATAACTTAAGTTTTAAATTGGAAAATTTCATATCCAAAGGCAATGGTGTCATTTTTTTCGAAGGTATCGAATATTTATTATCAAACAACAATCCCGCAACAGTTATACGGTTGATACAGTCCATCCAAGATCAGATAATGCTGAACGGTGTTTTGCTTATTATAGTAGTGGATCCAGAAGGCATAGATACACATCATCTCGAACTGTTGAAAAATGAATTAGACCCTGAGACCATAAACTTGGAACAACCCAAAGAAGGAATGCATGAAAGAATGCATGAAAGCTCGGACAGGATGCCTCTGAAAACCGTTGATCGTCTGGAAAGGCAATTAGAAAAAATACAGAACCAGTCCTCAGAGATGGCAGATGTGTCTAATGTGTTAAACAAGATGAATGAAATGGTCAGATATTTAGAACAGGAGGAAACAAATATGAAGAAAGAAATACAGGACCTAAAAGTTGATCGGAGCTTAAAGGAAACCTCCTATGATAAAGACACTTCGGCCGAAGTAACAGAATTGATAGGTTCATTAAAAGAGGTGATAAATGAATACAAACAAAGATTTAGCATAGTAAAGGAAGAAGAAAAAGTAGATGATGAGCAGGCACGGTATATCACACAAGAGGTTATTGAATCCTTTAGAAAGATGTCAAATGAACCATCTAAAACCGGAACCCCCCCTGATTTTGATGATGTTTTCGAGGACTTAAAAAATAAACTTATTTTACTCTACGAGTTAACATCGGAAGAGGATAGCACCTCCTTTGAAGAGAAAAGGACTACATCCGATATCGTAGGTGAAAAGGAAGTGGTCAAGAAATCGAATTCTTCTTATTCGGGGATGAACATCGATGAAGGCATCGAAATCGAAGGCGAACTACAGATATACGATGACAAGATCGTTGTTAAGGGTGGAACTTGCATAACCGGAGACATCGCATCGGCTTCAAGAACCGTTGTTGTTGAACAAAACTCCCGAGTGGAAGGAAAGATCAAAGGAAAAGAGGTCATACTAGAGGAGGATGTACTAGCCCACGATATAGAAAGTTTAAATGATATAGTCATAGGAAAACGATCTCATGTTAGAAACCTGTTATCTAAGGGAGATATTATGCTATCACTTGGAGTAAGGATAAAGGGATCTATAGATTATGGGGGGTCTCTGGTATTTGGAGAAGAAGAATTGCAGTTGATAGAATCCCAAAAAAAGGAATATATGGGGGTTGAGTGATATCTATGGGTTTTTCTGTTGTTGGTGCTAGCGGAGTTATGTTCGTTGCACTGATGATAGCAGTATCTGGTGTATTTATCCAGTTGAACAACACATTAAACAATATCGCGGATGAATCTGAGAAGCGGTATGAGAGGATCATCGAACAAGGACACACCGGTTTTTCCATACGATACTCATTGTATAACCGAACGAACTCAACCATCATCCTAGAACTGGAGAACACCGGGTCAAACGTACTTGAGACCCAAAATTTAAACATATTAGTAGGAGGGGAATTATTTCCTGACACCAACATCTCATTCGAGGTGAATGGAAATAACGGCAATATGTGGCCTCCGGGGGAACACCTAACCATACAACTTAAGCAAGACCGCCTTCCCTTTTATGATTCGATCCCGGAAAGGGTCGGAGCAAAGATACAAGCCGGTTGGCCTACCCCTGTATCTTTATCTACCAATGGTTATTATACCTACGTCGCGGACGATGGGGATGTGAAGATATATGATTATCGGGATAATCTTATTAAAACGGTCTCAGAAGGAATCTCAGAGGCAAGATATGTATCTTCTACGTTGAACTATACCTACGCCGTCGATGACCATGAATCAGTCCTTCGCTTTGATTCCATCGGTGAAGACCTCACAACGTTGATAACCAGCGGCAGCGAGCTAGTTTCACCAAGAGCGTTATCTGTAACCGAAACCAATGAAGTGAATTACATATACATTTTGGATAACAACGAGAATATTAGTAGGTACGATCTGGATGGAAACTATGTGGATACTCCTATCATCGGATTGAATAGTTCCGATATCTATGTAACGGACCATATTTACATCGTTAATAACACATCCGATACGATAGATCATTATGACCTTGACGGGACCAATTTCACAACGATGATCGATCACATGGAATTGACCAACCCCACAAACATAACTGTGAGTGACAGATATATATACATTATCGATAACAGAGAACACATCGATGTATTTACACTGGACGGCTCACATGTTGATACGATATATGATGAGTTAGGTGACGAGTTAGCAGGAATTGACGTGGCTGGGGGGATCCAGGTGGGAAACGGCGCTAACGGTTGGTTCAGGCTGCGTTTGGGATTGAACATAAAGGTGGTGGCGGAAAATGGAATATCGGCTTATGTTACTATGTAGGTGGTAAAAAATGGGATTCTCTATATCTTCAACACATCTGGTCTTCTTCATCATGTCCATGGTAGCGGCTTCCGTTGTAGCAGGTGCTTTTATTCAAACCTCTTTTTCCGTCAGAGATTCCATAGTTGACACCGAGGCAGTTGTGAGCGAAGGTATGAGAACAAACATTGATATCATCAATGATCCAAAAAACGTACCCAACGATCCTTTGCTCATCTATGTTAAGAACACTGGATCAACCAGTTTCAATGTCAGTAATATAGATGTCCTAGTAAACGGGACCTATGTAAGTTCCCCGGCGATCTCCATAGTTGGAAGCAACGACACGGTCTGGAGGCCCATGGAAGTGATCACTATCGAGATCGATATTGAGCTCCCTCAGGGAGATCACTGGGTTAAAGTAAGAGCAGGGAGCAGGGCCGATGATGACTTAAAGTTCTCCATATAGGTGTGATATGAATGGTGGAAGTAAGAACGATAACGATTGAACGTGACGAACTCGGGGATATGTTAGGAGGAGGCTTCCCCTCGGCAACCATGGGTATAATCGAAGGAAGGTACGGAACAGGAAAATCACTCCTGGCACAGAGGTTTGCATACGGTTTTCTGGAGAATGGATACTCGGTATCCTTGATCTCCACGGAACTTACGGTGAAAGGATTTATCGAGCAGATGAACTCTTTGAAGTACAATATCACCTCCAAACTGCTAAAAAATCAATTGTTGTTCATACCCATCTATCCACTCATATCAAAACAGGACACTGAAATGGATCTGGCTGCGAAATTGATGGAAGGGGAACGCATCTTTCAATCGGATATCATCATCATAGATTCATATGCCGCTCTCCTCGCACAGGACCCAAATCCGGGACGTTCATCCGCGAGATTGATCGGCTTTTTTCACAAACTGCTGGCACAGCAAAAAACTATACTGTTGACCTGCGAACCAGGCTACCGGGATATTCTGGAGCAGTTATATGCCTCGGCCCATATACTGCTTGAGCTAGAGCTCAACCAATTAGGGGGGAAGGTGTCCCATGAGATCGAGATACAGCGGTTCGCCAAGGCCGGAAGTTCGGTGACAAGGACCATCGCCTTCAGGGTTGAACCAAAGATAGGATTCATCTTAGAGATCACTTCAGTGGGGTGATTGAGATATGGCTCAGGCTTCCCTCAAAGGAACCGGCTTTCAAAATTCTCCTGCACAGATCAGGAAAAAGAACCCACATATACAGGAGTATATCGAAACCCTTCATACCAGGGGGATAAATCAGCCGGAATTCGTGATGAACCTTGATAGGGATTTAAAAGGAGAGGATTCTATCAACCTGATATATCCAGTAGGTGATCCAATATTCATCCATATCTACGGTAACAAGAGACGTGGGTTTCAATATAATGCAGTGGAACCCACCTTTGACGCATCCTGCAAGGACTTGTATGAGGAGATCTGTGATTATGTATTTATGGAATCCGCTAAGCGGGAGGCATGTGTTACTACAGATCAACGTACAGAGATGATATCCGAACTCGTTGACGAATATGCAGAGAAGAAAAGCAAGTCACTACTCGGTATTAAAAAGATACCCAAAGATAGACTTGACCGTGTAAAGTACCGACTTATCCGTGACCTTTCTAAATTAGGTCCCATAGAGCCGCTCATGAGAGACCCCTACATAGAGGATATATACGTCGTGGGATTGGATAGGATAAACCTGGTTCACAAAATATTTGAAGGCATGAGATCCAACATTCAGTTTGAGTCTTTAAAGCAACTAAAAGATTATCTCGTGGATATAGGCAGTCGTGTAAATATAACTGTTGATGCCTCCGCGGCCGTATTCGATACCGCAATGCCCGACGGTTCGAGGTTGAACATCATATTTCCAGAGGATGTTTCTATAAAGGGACCTAGCTTCACCATAAGAAAATTCGCTGAAACACCTCTGACCATCACTCAACTTATAAATTGGAATACTTTCAGTACGAAAGTAGGCGCCTATCTATGGATGTTGATGGAACACGGTTGTTCTGTCTTCGTATCCGGTGAAACCGCTTCCGGAAAGACAACAACCCTTAATTCCATTCTTCCGTTCATAAGGAGGACCAGCAAGATATACTCTGTCGAGGATACTGCTGAGGTCTTACCACCACATGATACGTGGCAGCAGATGATCGTTAAGGACTCAAAGGAAGAGACTGCTTCAGTTGAATATTTCGACCTGATCAAATCCGCCATGAGGTCGAGGCCAAACTATGTACTGGTGGGTGAGATACGTGGTAAGGAGGGTAACATAGCCTTTCAGACGATGCAGACTGGTATCCCTGTGTTATCCACCTTTCACGCCGCCTCCGTACATAAATTGATACAGAGAATAAGTAGTGACCCCATCAACGTACCCCTTCATTTCATACCCAATCTCGATGCCATCCTGATTCAGCTGGCGGTGTATGTGAAAGGTGAATTCCTAAGAAGGATGATCAGTTTGACAGAAGTTACAGGATACCTGCGTGAGAAGGATCAAGTAATGGTTGGAGATATATTTCGATGGGATCCCCAAAAGGATGGTTTTGATTTTACAGGACGATACAACAGTATGGTGCTGGAAGAAAAGATCGCTCCCAAAATGGGAATAACGGATAAAAGGGAGATTTATGAAGAGTTGGACAGACGTGCATTGATACTGGAAAGGATGATAAGAAATGAAATATTCGATTATCATGAATTCATAGAGTTGATACGGCTGTATCAGAAGGGTGGGGTTGACGCACTGCCCGGGAGGTTGAGAGTTTGAAACTTTCAACCCAGGTATATGAACAGATGGACCTGACGTTCAAACAGTATTTATTATTTTTAGTTTTACCTTCTATAATCGCTGTTATAGTGCTGGTTTTCTTTCAAGACCTGTTGTTCCCCCCCGAATTCACCGAAGGTTTCGTGCCCTTGATCACCCAGTATGCCATTCCCGCCTTTATTGTCACGGTAGTAGTCCTTTTTCCCTGGATATCGACAAGGTTCAAGGTGGAGAACATAGAATCTAACCTTCACCTCTTCGTCGTGCATCTTGAAGCGCTTTCCACATCCACCGTATCCAACAAAGAGATTTTGAGATCATCCACGGAAGAAGAGGAATACGGTGACCTTACCGAAGAGATCAAGAAAATGTACAATATGATGGAGCATTGGGACCTTCCCCTTGCAGAGGCGGCCAGGACCGCAGCGGCCAAGACCCCAAGTGAAAAGTTTGCTGATTTTTTGACACGTCTTGCACACTCCCAGGAATCCGGTGAGAATTTATCTTACTTTTTGGAGAAGGAACGCTCCGTAGTTATCAAGGAATACGAAACCACTTACAAACAGTCCTTGGATACTATTGATTTAATGCAGGAAGCACTTATCTCCATGATGATATCAGTCCTTTTCATGATAATGTTCCTGGCAATACTACCGCTGTTCTCAGGTGAATCACCTATGATGTTGATATTCATCGGTATATTCGTATTTTTGATAATCGAGGTTGTTTTCTTCGCCTCCACTAAGACCATACTTCCTAAAGATGACATGTGGCATCATCTCAGTAGAAAACCGCCCGTATACGAGAATATGATGCGTGCAGTTCCTATCGTCCTGGTAGGTTGTGTGGTTTTCACAACCGTTCTCATACTCTACACGTCCATAGATATTATGTTCATCGCATCCATCGGCTCAACTCCTTTATTTTTTCCTGGAGTTGTATTTTACATGAAGGAAAGAGACCTTAGGAGGTGCGATGAAAATTACGACGCATTCATGAGATCGGTCTCAAGCAGCGCTGCTACATCCAGCGGAGGCATCGAGGCAGCTCTAAGCAAGATAAAAACGTATGAGTTTGGCCCTCTAACAAAGTTCATAGACGAACTTCACAAAAGATTGTGGACACGTATAGACGAGGAGAAAGCATGGACCTTCTTCGCTTCGGATACCCTAAGCAGCCTTATAGCAAGATTCACTAGGATATACGTAAAATCAGTAAAACTAGGCGGAGATACAAAGAAGGTAAGCGAGGTGATCTCCGATACATTCGTCCGCATGAACTCCCTGAGAAAAGAAAGGTATCAGTCCGCTTCCGGTATGGTAGGAGTTCTTTTCGGACTCCAATTTGGTTCCGCACTCACCTTGGCCCTCACCATATATATCGCAGTGATGATGGATGCTTCTTTAGGTATGATGGTAACACTTGAAGAGGAAGTGCCCAGCATATTGGTACCCGTCGGGTACAGTATCCCAATTCTTACTTTATTCGTACTTATTTTAATAATACTGCATGCTGTTTTTTCCTCCCTTGTACTTACATCCGTTTCCGGAAGTCATTATTTTACATCATTTATGTACATGCCTCCTATGATATGGGTGGGCGTTTTGACCGCATACGGGGTAGAATTGATGACCAGGGGGTTGATGCCTTGAATTCCAGGGGTGATGAATAGTATGGATCAAGAGCTTATCGTACAGATTAAAAACAATCCACATCTGTTGAAATATCTGGTTGAAGGAAACCATAACATTAATAAAATGGTATTTAAACGAAGTTTGAGTGTTACATCCCATATCGAAAAAAATTACAATATACTGTATCCCCTCACTAACCAAGTTTTTGCACACGTTTACAGGGATTCTCAATCAAATGATATATACAACGTTGTAGAACCCATACTGACACCAAAATTAAGGGAAAAATTGGAGAAGATCAAGGAGAGTATATATCACCAGGCGGATTACGACAGAAAGATCGAATTCAAAGAGGAATTAAGACAGATGGTGTTGGAGATATTTGAAAAGGTAGTCACAACGAAATCAGAAACCGGCATACTCAGTAAATTTATAACGGATGAAAAGATCAGGGTGAAGAAAAAGGAAATCCCTACTCTTAGATACTACATACTCCGGGATATGGTGGATTTCGGAGTGATAAACTCCATGCTTTTCGATGACAACATAGAGGATATCCATATAGTCGGTACAAGTCCTATCACGTTGATACACAGTATATTCGGTGAAATGAAGTCCAATATAAGATTTGAAACCCCTGATGAGATTGATAACTATCTCAAAAAAATCAGCCAGAGGATAGATAGTCCTATCGGCGAGTCACATCCCATCGTTGATTCGGCTTTGCCCGACGGCTCAAGGGTGAATATTGTATACCCGGACGATGTATCTAGAAGGGGAAGGTCATTTACAATTAGAAAATTCCCCGAAGTACCCATATCGATCACAGAGTTGATAGCGAACAAAACAGTTACTTCGGAGCTGGCGGCCTATCTGTGGCTCTGTTTGGAAAATTCAATGTCAATATTCATATGCGGTAGCTCCTCGGTGGGTAAAACAACAACCATGAACGCTCTCCTTCCATTCGTTTTTCTTGAGAACAAGATATACAGTGTAGAGGATACTCCTGAAGTAAAGCCACCCCAGATGAACTGGCAGCAGTTGATCGTCCGGGAAGAAGGTTCCGAAGACGAACAGGTCGGTATGTTCGACCTGTTAAAGGCCGCCTTGCGGTCCAGGCCTGATTATATAGTTCCCAGTGAGATACGAGGTGAAGAAGGTAGGGTTGCCTTTCAGGCCATGCAGACGGGACATCCGGTGATTTCCACGTTCCATGCATCTTCTGTGGTGAAGATGATACAAAGGCTTACTGGCGACCCGATCTTGATACCTATCACTTTCGTTGATAATTTGAATGTTGCAGTGATACAGGAGAATGTGACCAGTGAAGGAAGATTGGCCCGTAGGGTGACCGAGGTGGGAGAGATTGAAGGTTATTCCGAGGCCATGGGAGGTGTGATAAACAGGATCGTCTTCAAAAGGAATCCCATCAAAGACGAATTGAAATTCGAAGGTCTCTATAACAGTTTCATACTGGAAGACAAGATCGCGAACATACAGGGATATATCGATAAAAGAAAGATCTACGAGGACATGAAGGAAAGAGTCGAACTCCTAGATGATTTTGTGAATAAAAAAATATTCGAGTACGATAAGGTCACGCAGCTGATAGACGAATGGAGAAAAGGCGGTAGGGGAGCACTGTCGGTGAGATTATGATGGGGGGTTCTCCATGATCATTTTCTCATCTTTAGCGATGGGGAATTTGTCGATTATATCTCATCCATTGGAAGGTTTTGTTTTACATTTTCTGTTCTTTTTGCTTATCGTTTTTGTGACCGCTACCATAATACTTCTATTTTATTTGTTTTTCTCACACTTCAAAGAATTTATATCAGAGATTAAAAATGTTGACGAAGATGCAGACGTTGGAATAAAGAAATTGATAGGGCGTCCCGTGCTGGAAAAGACCAAGAAAAAAAATTTACCAGTGCTTAAAAAAAAGAACCCTGAAGTCGATATAAACAAAATCGATGAAACTTTTCAGTTCATAGATGAAAAAGGCGAGATGCCTGTAAAAAATAAAGACGATGTGATGGAAGGAGGGTTGATCATGGGGGGAGATATGGGTGAGGAGCATGAAGAGGTGATCGCAGATGTACAAGAAAAAAAAGGTGAAAAGCAGTACGATGAGGCGATCGATGAGGCTTTGGATTTGGCCACCTCCATATCAAAAAAGTACATGGAGTTTGCAGCATCGCGTAAGGATGATTTTGATGAATAGATATGATGGAGATCAACTTTCTCTTCTAGAAGGAAAATGTTAATTTGTATCTTCTATTATCAGGTATGAATGTGCATCATGAAAAGATATAAACGTTCCGGAAAATTTGATTTCATACATTCATTTTCGATCGTTTTCATCTGTGCTACATTTTTTTTCTTGTCTATAACGCCCATGTTCTCGTTAAATACGGCAGACGACCATAACGACGGAATAACGGTCAGGGTAGGGATATATCAACAACCTCCCTTTATGTTCGAAGATGACCATGGTGGTCAGTTGGGAATTTATGCAGATATATTGGTGGAGATCGCAATATTGGAAAGTATGCTATCAGATCAAAGCTGGTCGCTGCAGTACGTTCCAGGAACCTATGATGAGACCCTAACAAGATTGAAGAACGATGATATAGATATGATGGTACCCGCCCCTTATAAAACAGATAATGATGATATCGTATTCAGCAACACAACCATCGTTGTGGGCTGGGGTACGGTGTATACCCAACCAGACCGAGATATAGAAACCTTTTTGGATCTGGAAGGTATGAAGGTCGGTGTAAAGGAGTATGACATCCACGTGGAGGGTAACAACGGTATTAAGAATATGGTATCCGAATTCAACGTGAACTGCACCTTCGTTGAATACCCTGACTATCAATCCGTGTTCGAGGCCATCTTCACGGGAGAGGTGGACTCAGGTGTGGCGGATAAAACCTTCGGACAGTATGTTAGAAATGATTTCGAGGTCCAAAAAACTTCTATGATCTTCAACTATGTTGATTACAGATTTGCATATTCCCAGAATAACACTCATCTGAGAGAAACGATAGATACTTACATGCGCGATATGAAAGAAGACCCCGAATCGATGTATTATATAGCGATCGATAAATACCTTGGTGAAAGAACGGAAACGGAACAAGAGACCCTAGAAGTGATACCGCGATGGATGATCAATATCATGTTGTTAAGTGCAGGTGCACTCGCTGTCCTAGGTACGATCATAATAATATTGGATAAGCAGGTAAAAGAAAGGACAAAGGAGCTGAAGGAGGTTAATAACACTTTGGAAGACGATATCGTCAAAAGAAGAGAAGCAGAGGAAAGGGTAAGTTTTTTGCTAACCTTACTTAGACATGATCTCAAAAACAAACACCAGATATTGCAGGGATACCTTGAGCTTTTGACGGAATCGGAACTATCGGAGAAAGATATAGGTATGGTCAATAAGGTATTGAATGCCAGTAAAGACAGTAAACAACTACTTGATAAAGTGGGTTTGCTGGGGGATATAGAGAAGGAAGAAGAGGTGAGACCGGTGAATTTGAATGAATACATATCCCGAGCCATAAGCAAAAACAAGTTGAAAATGGATGAAAAAGATATCGAAGTTCGGTACGAACCGGTTAAGATTACTGTCATGGGCGGTTTCCTACTTGAGGAGATGTTCTTCAACCTGATCGAAAATGCTGTGAATCACGCGGGATGTGAAGTTATCAAGATAAGTGCAAGGGAAGATGATGAAACGGTGGTAGTCACAGTTGAAGATGATGGAAAGGGTATACCAAAGGATTCCTGGAATAAAGTATTTGATAAGAGTTACAAGGGTAAGGGTTCAAAGGGTATGGGTATTGGTACATATCTCATAAAAGAGATAGCGGAAACCTACGGCGGAAAGATAGAGCTCAAGGATTCAGATATGGGCGGGGCAAGATTTGATATCGTGATGAAAAGTGGCGATTTATAAAGATCCGAAACATTATTATGGAATCAACATTTGAAATTTGATAGAAATAAATTTAAATCAGGTAAACCATGCAGGGAGGATAAGATGTCAACAGAGCTCCAAGATTACGACCCCAAGGAATTGGAAAAAAAGATCCGGGATTATTGGAGGAGTTCTCGTTTGTTGGACCGCGTGAAAAGAGAGAACAGGGGTGGTGAAAAAAAGTATTTAGTAAATACTCCCGATCAACTTGAAGACAATATCCGCGCCACTATATTATTCAAAGAGCTTATATATGATGTTAAAGCGCGGTTCATGATCATGGAGGGATATGATGTAAAGTTCTTTACCGGGTTCGACGTTTTTCCGCCTTCTATAGACAGGGGGATCTTATTGGATATGAACATCGAATGGGGCCAGGATATATCCACTGCGGATATGCGTAATTTTTTCTCTCGGTGTCAGAGCATCACGGAAGATATTATAAGGGATGCAAAAGAGATATTTGGTCCACTGTCCTTGATAAATAATGATTTTTTCAAAACCTCGGAACGGGCGTTCATTGATTCGGCCTGGTGGACTACCCATCAACTATTCAATAAAGGCCTGCTAGACAAGGATACCAAGATGATACCGTGGTGCATCTCCTGCCGTTCTTTCATATCTGAGATGGAGATCAAGAAGGTTCCTAAGAAATCTGAACGGAACCTGTTAAAACTGCCCTTGAGCAAGGGAAATAAGAGATATTTATTGATTGAATTAACGGACCTGTGGAATCTCATCGGCGGGGTAGCTCTAGCGGTAGAGGCGGAATCAGAATACTGTATCGTTGCAGTGCGTACGGAAGATGGCTACGAAAAACATGTTCTGCGAGAGGATAAAGTTGACGAGATCATGGGACTCATGGGGGACGTCGAATACAAGATAATGAACAAGTTCGCCGGTAAAAAGTTCAAGGATATAGAGTATGTAAACCCCTTATCGGAGCTCATCCCCTATCTCAAAGAATTACCCCATGAAACCAAGGTGATAGCGGTTGATGAGCTACCCGATACATCTACAGGGATATTCAATGTATCTCCCGGCCTTGATTCAACTTCGAAAAACCTGGCAAATGAATTCAAATTATCAAAGTATTCCCCATTTGGTCCTGAAGGGGACTTGGAAGATGAAAAAGCATTGGGAGACTTTAGGGGTATACCCCTGGAAACTGCTGAGGAGAAGATCTTTGATATGTTGAGTGAAAAGGGATTCCATCTGCTTTCGGAGGCAGAGGAAGCTACAAATGATTCATGTATGCACTGTGGTGGAGATGTGGTACGCAAAGAATCGGAGGAATGGTTCTTCCTAGCAGATAGTTTAGAGGAGGAGATGCGGCGCCACCTGGATCTAATACAGATCATTCCACCCTGGATGGGGGGACCGAAACATCATGACTGGATCGGTAAGAGAATAAATTTCCCCATAACAAGAAGGGACGGATGGGGTATACCTTTTCCCCTCTGGACCTGTGACTGCGGAAAGATATTTATCCCTGAATCGATCACCGAGCTTTCCAGATATTCCGGCGTGATGATACGGGAAAAGGACAAGTTGTCTACCATCAATCGCATGAAGCTGACCTGCGACTCTTGTGGAGGCTTCATGGAAAAGGAACAAAAGGTTTTGAACACTCTTTTCCTTTCTTCCATATCTCCTTGGGCACAACTGGGATATCTTGGTAAAAAAAGAAAACTAGATAGTTGGATCCCCGGGGACTATCTTTTTGCACCGGTGGACCATAACTATGGTTCATTGTACGGTACCTATTCTATCTCATCTTGTTTATTCGAAGACCCGATAGTATCAACCTTCATAGGTCACGGGAAAGTGCTCCTCGACGGCTCTGAGAATATTAAAATACCTCCAAAATTCGGTGCGGATTCCTTCAGGCTTGAGATGCTTTCCGACAGGCTTCTCTGGGACGATGTTGAGATCTCAATCGATATGTTCACCTCACCTAGTACCCTTATTAGAGTTCTATGGAACCTTTATGAATTTACAAAAATCAGTATGGAACAATTCCTGTTCAATCCCAACGATGTTACATTTGAGTCCCTCAAGGGTCATTTAAGGCCGGAAGACCGTTGGTTACTGGGAAGGTTAGAGATACTAAAAATGGAATGCATGGATGATTATCTTGAATCCAGGTTCGATAGTCTGTTGGATGATATTGATAGGTTTATTTTGGATAACCTCGCTCAGTTTTATTTTAGTTTAGGTCGGAAACGACTGGTGGATTCGGCAGAAAAAGATACATTAGCAGTGCTTAAGGTCTTTCACGAAACCCTGACGGTCATAAGTAAGATACTGTATCCGGTTTGCCCACATATTTGCGAGGAGATCTACCTGGAATTAGGGGGTAGTAAAAAGAGCGTTTTGCTAACAAAATGGCCGGATGAAAATCGGTTATTGGCCGATTGGAAGATAGACGATAAAATCAATCAAGTAAAGTGGATAATCGAACAGGTACATCAAGCAAAAAGAGAAAACGATATACCTGAAAAATGGCCTCTGAAAAGATTGATATTCCGTGCAAAACGTCCATCGGTTATAAAATTGGTCGAAGAATATGAACATATAATAAAGGATAAATGCAGGGTAGACTACATAGATACCGTCCTCCCGGAAGAAGAATGGGAAGAAATGATCTTGAAGGTACATCCAAATCACAACGCCATCGGTAGAGCATACAGACAGTGGGTTAGCCGTATAGCCCTCATGCTAGAGAAACGTCCTGCAAAGGAGATCAAAAAGGGTATAGATTCCGGTGAGTATAAATTAGGACTGGAAGGTAACCTCGTTGACATACAACCAGATATGGTCTCCTTTGAATATGAGTTACCATCTGGGTTCGCCGAAATTGACCATAAAAGTTTTTCCATATATGTAGACCTAGAGATTAACTCGGACCTATGGTACAGGCAAAGCGCACGAGATATAATACTGCGTTTAAAACATATGAAAAACGATTTTGATTTGGAACCGGAAGATGAAACCGAGATATATGTTGATGCCGCTGAAGACATAATAGAGGCTATAGAACATTATAGAGATGACCTCATAGCAGAATTGAATGGGCGTGAACTACATCTCGGTAGCGAAGATATTACTGATGCAGAACATATTTTAGAATGGGATATCAACGGTGAAAACGTGCAGCTAGGGTTGACACCACTCTATAAAGCAAAGTTGATCCGAATATATGAAGATATAGCCGGCATGAGCCGGGACCTTGCAGTGGGTCTTTACGAAGAGGGGTACACTACTCTTAAAAAATTGAAAAGCGCAACCGCGGCGGAGTTATCCTCCCTAGATCTCATTAAAAGAAGCCTTGCAAGAAGGATCGTACAGGAAATAAAAACCTTGGGTGACGACTTTGGTAAAGTACCGGAGGAAACGGAAATTGCGTATCAAAACAAGGATCAACTCCTTTTGGTCATGCAGCGGGTAGAGGGGATCAACCAAGTGCTCGCCGAGGAGATATACGACCGAGGTTTCACCACATCAAGGCGCTTGCTCGAAGCAAATGCCAAACCCTTACTTTCCATAAACGGTATGAACCTTGCCATATTTGAAGAATTGAAGAAAGAGATCAGAAATGAGGTCCGTCCTCCAGCAGATATAGAGGAGGAGATCTCTGAACCGGAGGCCGAGTATAAAGTTGAGAGAAAAACTGAAGAGAAGGTATCCCAAAAACCTTTGGACATTGGTAAAATGCCCGAAGGTATTTCTCTCAGCAGCACTTATCTTATGCTTGCTGAGGAGGGGGAAGAACCTATTGAATTATTCAAAAATATTCTCGAGTCAGGATTGAATGGGATGCTGATAACAAGGCAGTACCCCGAGAAGGTAAAAGAAAACCATGGGTTGGACGATGTTAAGATGATATGGTTATCCAATGTTGATCGCGAGAATACCGTTCGACCAAATAACCTTGATAAGTTTAGCTTCACAATGGAAAGATTTTTGTCGAAACAAGATGCAGTGATACTGCTAAATGGTCTGGATTATCTTATTTCCAATAATGACTTCAAAACCGTACTTCATCTCATACAATCAATGGTGGATCAGGTGGCCGTAAATAATTCCATAATGATCATCCCCGTTGTACCTAATATCATCACCGAAAGCCAGATAGACATACTTAAGGGAGAGGTGGATGCGGTCTACGAAAAACAGATAGACGTACTCAAATACGTGGAAGATGAGATAGGTGAAGAAACAGGTAAAGAGATCAGTGAAGAACCGGTAGCTGAAGATGATACAACCATCAAAGAAGATGTAGAAGAGGTCTCAGAAAGGGCTGAAGAAGTAGTATTCGAGTGTCCGGAGTGTCATAGAGACGTTGATGCGGAGGACACCGCTTGTCCTTATTGTGGAGTATCATTTGAAGAAGATGAAATAGATGAGGAGTTCGAATCTTTATTGGTGTATAAAAAAGACGAACTAGCGGTCGAGAAAGATGAAAAAAAAGAGGTTCAACAAGAAAAGTTATCTTCTCTTATCGACGAAGTCAAATCGAATTTGGCGGAATGCAAAAACAGCAAAATCAACCTCATTCATTCAAAGCGGCATTTGTATAAAGCTACTCAGTCCCAGAAAAAGGAAGATTATGAAAAAGGCATCCAGATGGCGGAAGAAGCATTGGATATGACTGAAAAGATATTGATCTTAGATTCCTTATTGAAGGATTCAAAAAAACGCCTAAGGTTGATGTCTGAAAAAGGAATGAACTATGTACCTTATGTAAGGAAAGTTAAACAAAAAAAAGTACTTGGGGATAAAGGCGATCTGGATGAGGCGATCAAGGAACTAAAGGATATAATAGATAAGATGGACTCAGACATAGAGATAAAAGATGGAAGGAAGATGGATGAACTACATTCCCGTC
Source organism: Thermoplasmata archaeon (assembly GCA_046498385.1). Taxonomy (GTDB): domain Archaea; phylum Thermoplasmatota; class Thermoplasmata; order Halarchaeoplasmatales; family Halarchaeoplasmataceae; genus Halarchaeoplasma. The sequence continues at coordinate 15,982 of JAWOAU010000101.1, forward strand.
TAGAATCCAAACTAAAAAAGGCTGATGATCTCATTAAGGAGTTAGAAAGATCTCAACTATCTGTAAAGCCTATTATCGTTTTGAGATCTGAGATCGAGAAGGATGTTGAAGATGGTCGACATGAGGAGGGAATAAAAAAGGCAGATAAGATATTGATGAAGGGTCAAAAAAAGTTGGAAAAAAGCGGAACTGAACAGGGCCGTGAAACTCCAAGGAGCAAAACCAGGGTCACACCGGTTATAGGTGATAAATTGATAGAAAAAAAGGTGGAGGCAGAAACCGTTGTCAAATGCCCTGTTTGCGGTGCTTCTGTAGATGAGAAAAACGCTCGATGTCCCAGCTGTGAGGTTGTGTTTGATGAAGAGGAACTTAAGGAGGAAGAGGAACCTGTTGAAGAAAAACCGACAGAAGAAGAGTACGGCTACGAAGAAGAAGAACTAAAAGAGGAAAAGGAGTACGGCTACGAAGACACTGAAGAAGATACGTACGAGGAGGAGGAAGGGGAGTACGGCTACGAAGACACTGAAGAAGATACGTACGAAGAGGAGGAAGGGGATATGGACCAGGAAGACGAAGAAGAACTAGAAGAGGAAGGGGAGTACGGCTACGAAGATACTGTAGAGGATATGTATGAGGAAGACGATTTTTGATACAAATTTAGCGTATCAAAAACCTTTTTTAGGAAATAATATGACTTTTTTAGTATTTAGGATTCCATCCTTTCATTCTACTAGAATTGTTTCGCAATTTTATCGATATTTCGAATATTCCTAGAAAACTTCGAAAGTGATCGGAATATATCATAACCCCGCTCGAAAAGTAACGAATTTCACTATGATATTTATCTAGCCTTCACGCTTACAGCCACACTGCTAAAATATAGAAAATTTTAAATTGGCCCCTCTCTATAGGAACAAAAATGTTGGAGTAATAACATGAACCAACGGGATTTGAAGATTGTAAGCAATATCATGAGCGAGGTTCGTCAGCTACGTAATTCCTCTATCCTTGTTTTTAATACTAATTTTACTCAGATAGGTAAAATGAACCTATTTTTATTGAAGGGTTTTTTAGATATAGAACACCTAACAGGTTATTTTATAGCGTTGGATAGACCCCACCAGTATATGTCTTATTTGTTACATATGCATAATGTGAGCCAAGAGAATTTATGGTTTGTGGATGCTGTCACTTATCATTCAGGCACAAAGCAGGAAGCTGGCGACAATGTTGAATTCGTTGAAGGACCCTTCCATATAGAAACATTATTTGACACCTTTGAACTTATAGATCAAGGTAAGGGAGCTAGTTATATTGCGATGGATAGGGTTGACTTCATAATAGTGGATAACATTTCTACCATGTTAAACTACAATGAACTCGATCAGGTAGAGAAATTTATCGTGTCTTTCAATGAATTCATTGGGAAAAGACCTCACATCACCGGCGGGATCACAGTAGACCCTGATCCAAATCCGGAATTAAAAGATTTATTACTAAACCATAACGGTCATTCGATAGATTTGGAAAAATTAAAGAAGGATGTGGAAAAATGAGTGTAGGATTTACAAGAATTCCGAGTGGGATAAGAGGTTTGGACGAGATGATAAAAGGTGGGTTTCCATTTCCTTCGGTAGTACTAGTTGCAGGCTCCGCAGGGTGCGGTAAAACCACATTTGCCATGAAATTTTTGATGGATGGAGCCGAAAGGGGTGAGCAGGGCCTGTTTTTTACAACTCTGAGCGAACCTACACAATGGATGCTACGTTATGCAAGTCAATTCGATTTTATAAAGAAGGAATACTTCGGAAATCAGGTTAAATATGAGGACATGGGCCTTTTACTTCACAAGGAGGGATACGAAGCAATATTGGACTTCATAGACGATAAAATCGCTGAACACATGCCGCAACGTATCGTTATAGATCCAATTACGGTTGTTGGGGCATTCCTTGATGAAGACTATAGACTATTCTTATTTGAGCTAACAAACCTATTAAAAAATTGGCAGGCGGTATCAGTATTGACCGGAGAGATAAATCCTGGCGAACAGTATCCAGCCCAAATAACATATGCTGTTGATAGTGTTGTACTATTGACGATGATAGAAGAGGAGGGAACCAGAAGGAAATATCTCGAAGTTTTGAAGATGCGTGGTACAGATCACACTGCGGGCAGACAACCTATCACAATAACAACAGAAGATGGAGTCGTAGTTCTCAAATCAAGATTTTAGATGGAAGAAATCGAAGTCGGTAGTTACCCCTTACATAATCATAACATTTGGTTTAATGTACCTTCACTAGCGTATAATATTGCGGAGGTGGATAGATAATGATTACTTGCTCAAAACCAATAAAATGTTATATACCTCTGTTACATTGACGATTTAGAACAGAATATTAAGAAGATAAGGTGAATAAATTGATGGATGATCGTGCATTTAAAATATTGGTGGTAGACGACGATGCACAGATGAGGGCGCTTTTAAAGCTCACCCTTGAAGGGACGAAAGAATTTGAGTGTAGTGTAGCCACATCTGAAGACGGTAAAGAAGCTCTAGAACTTCTTAGAAAAAAAAATGGATTCGATATGGTAATCTCAGATTATAAAATGGATAATATCGACGGATTGGAGTTACTGACCACCATACGTGAGGAATTCCCAGATATCATACGTGTCATGATCACTGCATACTCTCAATTGAACCTTGCCAAAGATGCCATTAACAAAGCCATGGTTCATAATTATATTGAAAAACCATGGAATCAAAAAGATCTAAGAAAAACAGTTTTTGACCTGTTAAATGAGGAACAAAACCAGAGACACAATGATAAACTAGAACTTGAAAGGGGTAACGTATATCTCTTCCTTGAATCCGGAACTAGGGTTGCCATGGAAACCTGTTTAAAACGTATGGAAGAGCATGAAGGCGGAATCGTTATTACTCGAGAACCGTTAAATAAATTACAACCGACATTTGATATCGATCTAGAAAAAATTAAACATTATTGGCTTACCAAGATGATGGGGTCTGGTAACCTCAACCCGGTGGATCTGGAATTGATAGCAGATATGATGATACGCTTTTACGAAAACAATGGGGATACCGTATTGTTAGAAGGGGTTGATGCCCTTCTAAGGGAAAATTCTCACAATCGATTTATTGGCTTTCTAGATAACCTCATAGACGTTGTAAGCATGACTGATGGAATTTTGGTGATGAGCTTAAATCCTCGTACAGTTTCCGAACAAGAACTCAATTTGATAGATCAAAAGACGATCACATACAAAATCTAATCTAGTTGGGTTTGTTGGCCATATTTGATTTTTAGCGTTTAAAGTACGAAGTACAGTACCTATGTACGGTGAACATAGAACGAAATCCTCAAAAATTCTATCCATTGACTCCACCTTGGAAAAGTTAAAAGAAAAAATAAAGGGATTTTTGATCGAATTCCTAAGTATTCGGGCTCTCCAGTGATCCTTACTCCTCAAAACCTTCGTCTTCCAGATCTTCGGGAGGTGTCTCGCTTTCGGTAGCCGGTTCGGTAGGGGGCGGCGGTTCCTGGTAATTCTGCTCGGGAGGTCTTGGAGGCTGTGTAGGCTGCGGCTGTTGGTACCCTTGTCCCTGGGCTCCCGGCGGTGGCTGCTGATATCCCTGCTGTGGAGGGTGTTCCTGATCACCCTTCTTATCCTTCTTTAGGAATTTTACCAGTATGATTATAATGATCACCACGATGACTATGGATATTATTATGATCAGAGCAAGACACAACTTGCCCTTCTCTAAAAACTCATCCAATATCTCTTCAGGGTCTGGATCGTCATCATCTATATCACCGTTATCGTCAACAATAACTGTTACAATCTCATCTCCAAAAACAACTGGATAGGACCCCTCTTCAAAGAAAGTGTAGGCAAATTCATGGCTGTTTTCGTCTCCTGCGGGTAATTCCAATACATACTCTACCGAGCTATCTATGATGACATTGATTTCACCATGATCCTCACCTATATTCTCTGCGCTTATGGATATGGTCACCTCTAACGGAACTTCACCTGACACTGGATGTACATCTAGCTCCATGTTCACCGGCTGAAAGTCCGAGGATCCATTATAGGGGGGTGTATCGTCATCCGGTAAGGCCGTGTCTTGGTAGTGACCATCTTCAGTATGTTCTGTGGTTATGATATTGCTTAATCGTAACGTCTCGGGATTGAGCAAGTCATCCAGGGTACAGGTAATAAGCATGGTATCTGTACCTAAGCCGGATACCTCCGGTTCAAAGATGTTATATCCATTGTCATTTGAAGCGGTAAAAGTGCTGCTATTATCGCTATAATGGAAGGTATAGGAACCGTTTCCCTCGCCCTCTGACAATATCTGATAAATTATATCCGCATCATCAGTGCTCTCACCTTTTACCGTAAGGGATATGCTGACGACTCCATCACTTTCAGAGATCTCTGCAGATAGTATATCGATATTAGGTCGTTCAACACCGTAATTCCAACCGGTACCGTGCCAATAGGTAACATCTCCTTCGTCGTCCATTATAACATGGCTGTATGGATCACTCTCAGCAATGCTCATGGCCGGTACAGCCAAGAGAAGTGCCAATACGACTAGAACTGCAAAGTGTTTTTTTCCAATCATATTATCACTATATGCCCTATACGATACCTCCAAAATATATACTTTGCGCACATTTGATCCAGATTTAAAATAACAAAGGAAAGGGCTTTGCTCCCGGGCCTACCGCTTCTTGCGGTGGTACAGGAACAGGGTCAACAGCACCGCTATGCCCATGAACAAGAAGGCAAACCCCGGGGAATCCTATCTGTTATTCTTGTAAATATTATCTGCAGAAGTATCTGTACCTACATCGTTGGTTGCAACAGCTGCAATCTAGCTTCCATAAGCGGTCATTGTGCATTCACCGTTTATGTACTCTATATAGATAGGGTTGTTATTATCATCAAGCATCTCTATTTCATAGATTATAATGGAAGACACAACTTCATTGTTGTTCGTTGTGTCATCCACTGCTAGTTAGGAACATGCCAAAAGTTATGTCCCTAACTATATATCTAGATGGTCCTGTATCGTTCCCTTCACTTCAAAGATACCACGACCCAATCATCGGTTTCAGATATCTTAACCCTGGTGATATCGATGTCCGGATTATCGGTAAATTTCCATTCATCTTCGCTTGCCCAACGCCTAACATCTCCTTCAGGATCATTTACCACGTCGCTGTACTGTGCGCTCGCTAGCCCAGGGGTAGTCAGTAACAGCCCCAAAACCAATAACGCAGATAATTACTAGCTTTAAATGAAAGGGGGACATTTTATATCTCTTAAATATATATCTAATCCCGCTATCTAAAAAACATCCAATATACGGCACAACACTTTTATCGTGGAAAATACTCGGGAACTCTGTGAAAAACATGAACCGAGAGTGGACCGACGTAAAAGAAGTATTGGAAGGAAAACATACCGGAAGCGCCGTGAACCTGAGGGGCTGGATACACAGGGCCCGAAATATAGGTAATATGGTGTTTTTGAATCTCCGGGATTCCACCGGTGTGGTACAGATAATGACGTCCAAGGACACTCTGGATAATTTTGACGATATCAAGTCACTGCTCATCGAATCATCCATAAAGGTCAAGGGAGAGGTAGCAGAGGACCAACGAGCTCCCGGAGGATACGAGATAAAGGCAGAAGAAGTTGAAATCGTTCACAAAGCGGACGTGTTCCCCATACAAGAGGACTACAGCGTAGAACACCTTTTGGAGCAGCGACACCTATGGTTGAGGTCCACAAAGATGATGGATATACTAACGGTTAGGTCATGTGTATTCGGAGGTATACATGAATACTTTAGAAAAGAAGGGTACAAGGAATTTCAGTCACCCATACTCACCCCTTTGGCATGTGAAGGCGGTTCCACCCTGTTTCCGGTGGACTACTTCGACGATACCGTTTACCTTGCACAGAGCTGGCAGCTCTACGCGGAGGCGGCCCTTTTCAGCATAGGTAGCATATATACAATCGCACCTAGTTTCCGGGCGGAAAAATCCCGCACACCTAGGCATCTTACCGAATACTGGCATGCTGAAGTGGAGGCGCCATGGCTTGAGTTCGAAGATCTGCTGCAGCTTGGTGAGGGGCTAGTTTATCACGTAGTACAAAAAGTCCTGAAAGAGTGTAGAGAAGAACTTCTGCGGTTGAGAGACGGTGATATCTCTTACCTTGAAAACCTAACTCTTCCCTTCCCAAGGATCACCTACCAGAAAACCGTAGATATACTTCAAGATAAAGGATTCAACACCAAATACGGCGATGATTTTGGTACGCCGGAGGAAAAGGCGCTTATAAAGCACTTTGAACAACCTGTCTTCGTGACTCATTATCCCAAGGAGATAAAGGCTTTTTACATGAAGCGTGCGCCGGAGGATGACACAAAGGTCCTCGGGTTTGACCTCATAGTTCCGGTAGTGGGCGAACTCATCGGCGGTAGTGAGAGGGAAACCGAAATAGAATCTCTGGAATCCCGTTTAAAGGAAGAAGGCGAGGACCTATCCATATATCAGTGGTTCTTGGATACGCGCCGATTCGGAAGCGTGCCCCATGGAGGTTACGGCCTAGGTGTCGAAAGGTTGATCATGTGGTTGTGCTCCTTGGATCACATAAGAGACGCCATACCTTTCCCTCGAACTCCTAATAGGTATAGGCCCTAGATTCTTATCAAAAGATGCACTTTTGATGGAAACAAATTTAAGTTAGTGTACTCTATATAGGGGCTGATAAGATGTCAATAGAGCTCCAAGATTATGACCCCAAAGAGTTAGAAAAAAAGATACAGGAATATTGGAGTAATTCTCGCTTATCAGATAGGGTACATAGTATTAGTAAAGGTGGTAAAAAGAGATATATGGTTCATACCCCCCATCAACTGGGAAAGAAGATGGACGTTTCCATCATGTTCAAAGAGCTGATCTATGATGTCATGACAAGGTTTCATTTGATACTCGGTGATGATGTAAGGAACATTTCCGGGTTCAATATGTTCTCTTTATCCCTGGAAAATACCGTGTCCAAGGCATCGGACATCAAATTTGATAGGCACCTTCCTTCTAGCGAGATGCAAAATTTCTTTATGAACTGCCATAATGCGGCTGAAGAGATTTTAAGGAATACTAATGAATTTTTAGAACCTTTATCCCTACTGGAGGATGACAGTTATCTCACCTCCCAGCGAGATTACATCGATTCCGCATGGTGGACCGCATATCAACTGCTGAAGTTGGATCTTTTAGAGAAGGATATCAAAACGTTACCCTGGTGTGCACACTGCGATTCCACACTGACTGAAATGGAATTGGGTACCGAAACGGTTGAAGTAGAATATAACTTGATAAAATTACCATTGAGTAAAGGCAAGAATCGATACTTTTTGGTCAATTTACCGGAGCTTTGGCACCTTATGGGATGCGCAGCACTCGGAGTCAATCCAAAAAAGGAATACAGTGTTGTAGCGGTACGTATAGACAAGGGCATTGAGAAGTATCTGCTTAGAAGAGATAAAGTTGAACACATAATGTCTATAATAGATATTGACGAATACAAAATAACTAATACGGTACTAGGTAAAAAGCTAGATGGCATAGCTTATGTTAATCCATTGATGGATTACATCCCTTATATCTATGAACAAAGAAAGGATACTAAGATCATCTTATCCCAAGATATACCTAAAACGTCTACTGGCATATTCAACATAACGCCTGGGATCGATTTGAATACGGATAAGATAGCCAGTGAGTACAAACTGCCGATACGTTCTCCCTTGGATACCGACGGACGAATAAGGGATGAAAAGTCGTTTGGAGATTTTGGCGGCGTATCTTTAGAAAAAGCCCAGAAAAAGATATTGAGCATTTTAAAAGGAAAAGACCTTCACCTGGTTTCAGAGAAAGATACGAAGACGACCGATATATGCGTACACTGTGGTCAAGACATCATACATCACAGGTCCGATGAATGGTTCTTCATCACCAGATATATCGAAGATGAGATGCAGCAAAGTTGGGATATGCTAAAGGTGATACCCCCGTGGATGGGAGGTTCAAAGCACCATGATTGGATAGAAAACAAGAGCGATTTACCAGTCACCCGTAACGGCGGCTGGGGAATTCCGTTTCCGGTATGGACATGTGAATGTGGGAATAGATTTGTGGCGAAATCTGTTAATGACCTATCCAAAACATCGGGTGAAATTATCGGCCAACGGGACCGGTTAACTGTTATCAACCAACTTACGATACCCTGCGACCAATGCGGTGAGAATATGCACAAAGAACCGAAAGTGTTCAATCCGATTTTCCTTTCGTCAATATCCCCCTGGGCTCAATTCGGGTATCTTGGAGGAAAGACGGAACTGGACTCATGGACACCGGGTGATTACCTGTATACATCTATAGATGAACAGAATGGAGTTTTCTATGGTATTCATTCCGCCTCCTCCTGTCTGTTCGAAGACCCCATAGTATCAACCTATGTAGGGCACGGGAAAGTGGACCTACAGAGTTCTAGCAGTACAAGAATACCATCCAAATTCGGAGCGGATTCTTTTAGATTGGAACTCTTGTCCGACCGGCCTATTTGGGATGATGTTGAAATATCATTGGATATGTTCACCTCTCCGACCCCGTTGATAAGGGTTCTTTGGAACTTATTTGAGTTCACCAAAAACAGCATACACGATCTGTCTTTTGAACCTGGGTATGCGACTTTAGACGTACTTAAAAATCATCTTAAAATAGAGGATCGGTGGATTCTATCTCAGATAGAGACCTTGAAGATGGGATGTAAAGATAATTATTTAGATTCTAGATTTGACCGTGTTCTATCTGAAGTAAATCAGTTTATAATGTATGATTTAGCGCAGTTCTATTTTGGACTTGCTAGAAAACGGCTTGAAGGTCAAGACGAAAAAGGCACGATCGTAGTGCTAAAAGTCCTCAACGATGCTTTGATGGCGGTAAGCAAAATACTGTTCCCGATCTGTCCTCACATCTGTGAGGAAATATACCTTAACCTCGGAGGAAGTAAAAAGAGTGTTTTACTTTCTGAATGGCCGGATAGTATCAGGGCGCTGATCGACAGTAAAATATCGGATCAGATCGAAGATATCAAAAATTTTGCCGAGGAAATTTACCGGATTAAACGGGAAAATGATATGCCGGAAAAATGGCCGCTGAAAAGGATCGTGATCGACACCAACGACCCATCGACTGAGAAGATAATAGAGAACTACGGACATATAATTAAGGACAGATGCAGGATCGAAAGTATAGAGATCGTACCTCCGGGGGAGGAGTGGGACGAGATGATATTAAAGGTACATCCCAACCGCGACGCAATAGGACGTTCATATAGACAATGGGTCCGCCGTATAGCCCTTATGCTTAAAAAGCGTCCCGCAAAGGAGATCAAGAAAGGTCTCGACGCTGGCGTCGCGAAAACGCAGATCGACCTTGTCGAAATAATTGCGCGTGCTGCCGTGCACGACCTTTTTCCAGCTGATTCGGAAATGCAGCAGGATGGCCTGCTTGACCCAGGCATTGACGCGCCAGCCCGATTCGCCGGGCTCGGCCACGCGCAGGTGCCCCCGTTCGAGTCGCGCCAGG
>JAWOAU010000075.1:0-21045 GCA_046498385.1 Thermoplasmata archaeon
AGCCGCTGGTCTGGCGATATACCGGAGGGGGAAGTGTATAACGATGAGCTCACCGTGTTCATGGACGGTAACAAGACCGTCACCGCCCACTTCGTGAGGCAAGAGTTCACCTTGAACATCACAGTAGATGGAGAAGGAACCACTGATCCAACACCGGGTAACAATACGTTCGAATACGAGGATGAGGTGAACCTGACCGCTACACCAGCGGAAGGCTGGCGGTTCAGCCACTGGACCGGTGATGTACCGGAGGGAGAGGAGTACGACGATGAGCTCACCATGATCATGGCTCAAAACAATACACTCACCGCCCACTTCGAAGAGCTGCTCTTCGTGCTGGAGGACCTTGTGCTCGAAGTAGAGTCTACCGAGGGAAAGGATACTCTGGAAGTCACTATCACTGTTAGTGCGAGTAATGCAGGACTGCTGGAAGGCTTCATAGATGTGGTCGTGGATGATGCTGTAGTTTACACCCTGGACATCCCGGCAGAGGGTAGTGCGGAACACACGTTCACCCATACCTTCGACGAGCCCGGTACTTACGAGATCGAGTTCGGTGAGCTGACGGAGACGGTAGTTGTGGAGGAAAGCTTCCCCCTGTGGATATTTCCGGTCATTGGCATAGTGATCGTACTTGTGCTGCTTGTCGTGTACCTGGTTAAAAACAAAGGGGCTCCGGAGAGTACGCTTTCGGATGAGGAGGAAGAGGATGTTATAACGGAAGAGGAAGTGGAATTATAGAAAACATCGGTTCGAACGACTGAGCTGCGAAAAAGGTATTAAACCCGGCGGAGATAGAGCATATATATGGATGCATTGGTAGATACTTTCACAGATACCTTTTACGCCCTTGTGAAACAGATACCCGAGGGTAAGGTATCCACTTACGGTGCCCTGGCCCGGGCACTGGGTGATGTGAGGGCATCCAGGGCAGTAGGGCGGATGCTGAACATGAACCCTCGCCCTGTGATCGTGCCGTGCCACCGGGTGGTGATGTCCGATGGGGCAATTGGGGGATTCGGCCTCGGGGTCGAGAAGAAGATAAGTTTTCTCGAAGAAGAGGGTGTGTTTGTGGAAGGGGACAAGGTTGTGGATTTTGAGGAAAAATATTTCGACGATTTTACCAGTGATCTTCCCCTTAACTCACTAAGAGAGGAACAGGACAGGCTGGTTGCTCAGGTGCTCATCGAAGATAAACACGATGACCTGGAAACCATCATGGGTGTTGACGTCTCTTACGGTGATGAATTGGCTTACGGGGCCTTCACGCTATGGCAGGACAATGAAAAAATAGATGAAAAGACGATCAGTTATAAGGTAAGTTTTCCATACATCCCCACTTACCTCGCCTATCGTGAACTCCCCCCTCTCCTGAAACTCATAAAGCAAATAGAACGTCCCGATGTTATCATGGTGGACGGCAACGGTTATCTTCATCCCAGGCACCTTGGTATCGCCTCTCACCTGGGTGCGGTCACCGATATCCCCACCTTAGGGGTAGCCAAGAGTCTGCTGCTGGGTGAAGTGGAGGGTACGGTCAGCGATTCGGACCCCGTTTCACCGATACGCTACCGAGGTGAGACTGTGGGATATGCATTCCTGAGCTCGTCCCGTGCCAAAAACCCGGTTTATGTATCCGCTGGTCATCGCCTATCCCATGGGACCGCTTTAAAGCTGGTGAAGCGGTACTGCAAGTACAAGATACCCGAGCCCATACGCCATGCCCATGAACTGGCCAATAAAGCAAGAAAAGGTGATGTGTCGTGATACCCTTATACTATCATGAAGATTACAAAGATTATTTTTTCGGACGCCTGCACCCCTTCGATCCACTCAGGTTCTCTCAATTTGTGAAGTTGATACGGGGAAATGAATATTTGACTGGCGTCTTCAAGATACGTGAGGCGCCAGGGGCCTCCGACGAGGAGCTGCTACTGGTTCATGCCTCGGAATACATAAGGAGTGTCCATGAGACCGAGAAAACAGGAGGGCACTTGTCCGGTGATACTCCCGTCAAGATCGGTGCACCGAACGCCGCCAGAAAGATCGTAGGTGGTACGTTGAAGGCTGTGGATCACGCATCCCAAGGCCGGAGAGCGGTCAACCTCGGTGGCCTGCACCATGCAGGAAGGGACTACGGGGAAGGTTTCTGTATATTCAACGACGTCGCCGTAGGGGCCGAGTACTTAGCGAACAAAGGAAAAAACGTGTGTATTTTGGATACCGACGCCCATCAGGGTAACGGTACCATGGACATATTCTATGACGATCCCAGGGTCCTTTTTATCTCATTACATCAAGATCCCTATACGCTGTATCCCGGTCGAGGGTTCGTAAATGAGATCGGTAAAGGGTTAGGTGAGGGGTATACGGTGAACATCCCGATGCCCAGGGACGCCAACGCTGCGGATTACAGGTATTCCATGGACGAGGTGGTCTTCCCAACGGTGAAAAAGTTCAAACCGGATATCATCATACGCAACGGCGGTTCGGATCCCCATTATTCCGACACACTCACGGACCTGGGTTTGGATATGGCCGGGTTGCAGTACCTTGGTGAGGCCGCACGAAAATTGTCGGATGAAAACCATGCCGGGCACGTTGAACTCATGCTCTCGGGATACGGTCCAAGGGTGATCGAGGGTTGGCTTGCCATACTTAAAGGAGCTTTTTCTTTAAACATAGAACTTCCTTCCGATAAAAAACTTGCATCCCCGGATGTTTCACCTGATGAAACGGTGCGGAATACGGTAAAGGAATTGAAGAATATGATAAGCCCTTACTGGTAGTTAACAGATGTCGGGCACCGTTACATTTAAATAACCCACCCCTTTAATGAGGTTTTACATCGCATCTTGACCAGACGCCATGGGCAATCCTTAAGGAACCCAGCAGAAAGCGTCACGGTCTGGATTAGGAACGAGCGTATTCGGTGCATCATTTGTGCCTGTAATGGGTTAGCTCATCCGTGGCGATAACGCTAGTAAAAAGATGACAGAGGTATTATTATGCCAGACAAACATCACCCCCGCAGAGGATCGATGGGATATTCTCCCCGTAAAAGAGCGGCAGCAATGACTCCGAAGATACGGTCTTGGCCGGAGATAGAAGAAGGGCCTAAGCTACAGGGTTTTCCAGGCTTCAAGGCGGGAATGACTCATGCTTTCGTAGTGGATTACCGGCCAACCAGCACAACTTCCAGCCAGGAGATCAGAGTACCTGTAACCGTGGTGGAAACGCCGCCGGTAACAATATGTGGACTCAGGTTCTATCGGGAAACTCACGAGGGCCTTAAAACCTTGGGGGAAGTATGGGCGGATAATGCGGAAAAAAAAGTTCGAAAGAGATTCCCTATCCCCAAAAAGTTCGATACAAAAGAGATGTGGAAAAAAATAGACCGTTCAAAGGTTGACGGAGTGCGTGCATTGGTACACACCCACCCTGAAAAAGTTTCAGGCGTACCTCGTAAGACTCCGGATATAATGGAACTCAGGATAGGAGGCGGAACGATCTCTGAAAGGGTCGAATTCGGTGAGGGTATGCTGGGTAAGGAAGTTGATTACGAACAGTTCGCCCAGACCGGTGCCATGGTCGACGTTTCGGCCATAACTAAAGGGAAGGGAACCCAAGGTCATGTAAAACGGTGGGGTGTGAAACTACTATCTCACAAGAACAGTAAGTCACGGAGGAACGTAGGTACCACCGGTGTTTTCATCCCGGGTTACATACGGCCCACGGTGCCTCAAGCGGGTCAGATGGGCTTCCATCAGAGGACGGAACACAATAAGAGAGTGTTAAAAATAGGGAACAATGGTGAGGAAGTTAATCCCAGCGGCGGGTTTGTTAACTACGGCGAAGTCCGTAACCCCTATGTACTCATACACGGCTCTATACCCGGTCCTTCCAAGCGCGTTGTTGTTATGAGAGACCCTGTCAGACTCAGAGGTGTAGAGGTCAGAGAACCGGATATCACTTATGTTTCAACAGAATCAAACCAGGGGGCCTAGTAAATGAATGTGAATGTTTTCAACACAAAAGGCGAGAAAAAGGCCGACCTAAAGCTTCCGGCACCCTTTTCCGAAGAGATACGTGATGATATAATCCACAGGGCCGTAATCTCAATGCAGTCCAACAGAAGGCAGCCTTATGCTCCTTCGTCGAAGGCCGGCATGAGGCATGCCGTGGCCAACCCAGGTAAGGGCAGGGGTATCGCCAGGGTCCAAAGATTAACACAGTACGGTAACAGGGCGGCGGAATCCCCAAATAACGTGGGCGGACGGAGAGCTCATCCTCCCAAGGTGGAGAATGACCTGGGCAAAAAGATGAATGCAAAGGAGCGGAAGAAGGCCCGGAGGTCGGCACTAGCTGCCACCGCTAATAAAAATTTCATTATCAAAAGAGGACACAAGATAGAGGAAAAGGGATTGACTTTCCCGGTGGTCCTTGAAAAATCAGTCGAAGACATGCAGTCAACCAAGGAGGCGGTTGAACTCTTAAAATCCTTAGGCCTTTGGGGTGATGTAGAAAGGGCAAAGAAGGGGAAAAAGGTCAGAGCTGGAAAAGGTAAGATGCGGAACAGGAGGTATAAATCTCCCCGTAGCCTGCTGGTAGTCCTTCCAGAAGAGAGCCAAGGTATCAAGTCTTTCTCCAATCTTCCCGGCGTTGACGTTAGGACCCCGGACCAGGTGACGGTGGAGGACCTTGCTCCAGGTGGGGATATGGGACGCTTGACGATATTTAGTGTACGTGCGTTAAATCAAGTAGGAGGCTGGTAGCTATGATTGAATATGATAACCCTTACAAAATCATACTTCATCCCTATGTCACTGAAAAGACCATGACGATGATGGAGAATGAAAACAAGTTGGAGTTCGTGGTGGACTCGAAGGCGAATAAGAAGCAGATACAAGAAGCGGTTGAAGAACTCTTCGAAGTCGACGTGATCAAGGTAAACACACGTATCGATAGGCGTGGTAAGAAGGCGACAGTTAAGTTCTCGGATGAAGCATCCGCAGAAGAGTTAGGTATGAGGATCGGGGTGTTCTAGATGGGAAAAAGAATCATACCTCAAAGGAGAGGAAGAGGTTCCTCTATATATCGTTCACCCAGCCACCGTCATCTTGCGAAACCGGGTTATCCTAAATCTCAGGATGCCCGTGGAGAGGTAATAGAACTACACCACTCTCCCGGTAGAACCGCACCCTTGGCGGAGATCGAGTTCGATAATGGCGAGACGTGTTTCATGCTTGCCAATTATGGTTTAAGAGAGGGTCAACAGATCGACCTTGGCCCTAACGCACCTCCAAAACGAAGCAACGTGCTTCCCTTGAGGAGGATACCGGTCGGTACCTTCGTACATAATATAGAAATTGAACCTTTGGATGGAGGTAAACTCGTTCGCTCTTCAGGTACCTATGCCACAATTGTTTCTCACGGTAAAAAGATGACGACTATCAGGATGCCTTCGGGTGCCTTTAAAAGGATCGATTCCCGATCCAGGGCGACCATAGGCATAGTCGCAGGCGGAGGGCACAAGGACAAGCCCTTTGCCAAGGCAGGCAAGAGGGTTCATGCATACAAATCGAATGCAAAGGACTCTGTGAAGGTAAGGGGAATCGCGATGAACGCGGTTAGTCATCCCCACGGCGGCGGGGATCATCAACATGTCGGTGTACCTTCGACGGTTTCCGCACATGCACCACCTGGAAGAAAGGTGGGACGGATATCTTCGAAGAAGACCCGTAAAAAGAAAAAGAAAGAAGCTAGAGATAAAAAGAGGTAGATCTTTATGGCCAAGAAAAAAAGGCGGATTAGGACTCGTAGAAAAAAGGAATTCAAGTACAGGGGATATACCATTGAAGAGCTCCAGTCTTTATCATTAAAAGAACTTAAAAAGGTCCTGCCCGCCAGGGCGAGAAGGTCCTTAGATCGAGGACTGAACTCGGAAGAAAGGACTTTCCTAGAGACAATTCAGACCAAGGAGAAGGACGTTTACCGTACACATAGACGAGAGATGATAGTGCTTCCTCAGTTTGTAGGCAAGACCATCGCAGTCCATGACGGTAAAGAATTCAAGAAGGTTCGTATAGAACCCGAGATGATAGGTCATTTCCTGGGCGAGTTTGCTATTACTAGGAAAAGTGTTCAGCACTCTGGACCCGGCGTAGGTGCTACCCGATCGTCCAAATATGTGCCGTTGAAGTGAGGTGAATAAGATGGGATATACTATGGAAACGGACCCGGAAGTAACGTCTAAGGCCTATGGAAAGGAGATTCATATTTCCCCTAAAAAGTCGGTAGAGGTATGCAATTTCCTTAGAGGCAAGGATGTTGATGCGGCGCTCAATATTTTGGACGAAGTAATCGAAAAGAAACGGGCGGTCCCATACAGACGACATAATAAACAGGTTTCACACAACAAAGGAGTGGGGTCCGGTGGCTATCCCGTAAATGTTGCCAAAAAAATAAAGTATTTAATAGAGGAGGCTCAAAGTAATGCCGAGGACAAAGGTCTCGATGCCGAGGATATGTGCATACTGTCTTTGTGCGCACACCGCGGCCGAGTGGTAAAAGGATACCGTTCTCGTGCGTTCGGTCGCAGTTCTCCTTTTAACCGTAGCACTACTAATATTGAAGTCATCCTAGAAAAGAAGGAGGATTAATTTTGGCCCGTGAAAGGAAATTTATAGATGAAAAAATGAATCGTGTGCTGCTAATAGAGTTCCTCAAATCCAGGACCGATCGAGCTGGGTTCGGTGGCTGTGAGGTATCTCGGACTCCTATGGGTACACGTATAACTCTGCACATAGAACGCCCTGCCTTAGTGATAGGTAGGAAAGGTAGGAACATTAGAAAACTAACATCTGATGTAAAAGAAAAATTTAACTTTGATAACCCTCAGATCGAGGTCCAGGAGATAAATGTTCCTGAACTGAATTCACAGATCATGGCCTCGAAACTTGCAAATTCTTTGGAAAGAGGATGGCACTTCAGGAGGGCTGGACACTCTACGGTAAGACGAATAATGCAGTCCGGTGCTAGGGGTTGTCAGATAATTCTTTCAGGCAAGATCACCGGCCCGAGGCACCGTGTTGAAAAGTTCGTTGAAGGTCACATAAAACATTGTGGGGAGGAGCAAAAAAGGTGGATGCACGAAGGATTTTCAACAGCAAAGGTAAAACTTGGTGTTATCGGAGTTACTGTACAGATAATGGACCCCAATGCTCGGCTGCCTGACGAGATAGATGTTATTTTGCCTAAGAAGGAACCGGAAGAGGAAGCAGAAGAGCCGGAGCCGGAAGAGGAAGCAGAAGAGCCGGAGCCGGAAGAGGAAGCAGAAGAGCCTGAACCGGAGGAGGAAGCAGAAGAGCCGGAGCCGGAAGAGGAAGCAGAAGAGCCTGAACCGGAGGAGGAAGCAGAAGAGCCGGAGCCGGAAGAGGAAGCAGAAAAGCCGGAGCCGGAAGAGGAAGCAGAAGAGCCTGAACCGGAGGAGGAAGCAGAAGAGCCGGAACCGGAAGAGGAAGCAGAAGAGCCTGAACCGGAGGAGGAAGCAGAAGAGCCTGAACCGGAAGAGGAAGCAGAAGAGCCGGAGCCGGAAGAGGAAGCGGACAATAAAGAAGGGGTGAAAGAAGATGCCTCTGATTAAAACAGAAGAGATTAGGGATATGAGCGATGAGGAGATGAGGGACAAGCTCAAAGAAATGAGGGATGAGCTTTTCCATGATCAAGGTCAAGCGGCCATGGGTGGAGCACCTGAGAGTCCTGGTCGGATCCGAGCCTTGAAAAGGAACATCGCGAGAATACTTACGGTCATGAATGAAAACAAAAAAGCAAAAGGAGGAAATTAATGCCTGAAACTGTGTGTCCAACCTGCGGATTACCAAAGGAAATATGCATCTGTGAGGACATAGCAAGAGAACAGCAGGAGATAATTCTCTATACCGATACGAGGCGGTACGGTAAGAAGGTAACCATAGTAGACGGAATAGATGAGAGCGACATAGACATAGACGATCTGGCGAGTGAGCTAAAAGGCAAGTGCGCCGCCGGTGGAACGGCAAAGAACGGTCGTATAGAACTTCAGGGAAACCATATCGAGAAAGTTAAAGAATATCTTGAGTCCAAAGGTTTCCCTGTGGAGATAAGATAGAATGAAGAACATAAAAAGCAATCCTTACCAACAGGAACTGATAGGTAACGACGTATCCGTCGTAAAAAGTACTCATTCTGGGTACCTTCGTGTAGATGGGAAAATAATAGATGAAACCATGAAAACCCTGCGCGTACATTGTAAGGATGCTGTAAAGACGGTTCCGAAAAACGGTAACGTCTTTGATATAAAGTTTAAAAACGGATCTAGAACAATAGTCGGAGACCGATTGATGTTCAGGTCCGAAGATAGGATAAAAAGGTTAGGTTGATGATATCATGTCAAACAAGGAAGTGAGAGATATCGGGGTGGATGTTGTTCCACCCGAAGAAAAATGTGAGGACAGGAATTGTCCCTATCACGGTACTTTGCCCGTAAGAGGTCAGATATTATCGGGTGTTGTCGAGTCAACGAAGATGGACGGCTCGGCGGTGATACGAAGGGATTACCTGCAACCCATAAGTAAATACGAGAGATATGAGAAGAGGCGAAGCCATTATTCCGCTCATTTACCTCCGTGCATCGAGGTTGAAATCGGCGACAAGGTTAGGATAATGGAGTGCAGACCTCTGAGTAAAAGTGTCTCTTACGTGGTAATAGAGAGAGGTGGTGAAGGATGAAAGGGATTGCCGGGAAACAAAACAGGGGATTACCGGTAGGCAGCAAGCTTAAATGCGTAGACAATACCGGTGCCAAGATAGTTAGGACTGTTTCGGTGATCAATTATCATGGAGTACACAGAAGGTATCCTAAGGCTGGTGTGGGTGATCAAATAGTTGCCTCGGTCATAAAGGGTACACCGGAGATGAAGAGAGAGCTCACAAGAGCGGTAATTGTCAGGCAAAAGCAGCCTTTCAGACGCTCGGACGGAACCATGGTACAATTTGAAGATAATGCGGTGGTGCTCACCCACGAGAACGGAGATACTAAAGGATCTGAGATCAAAGGGCCCATCGCCCGGGAAGCAGCGGAAAGATGGCCGAGGATAGGCTCCACGGCATCAATGATCGTCTAGGATTGATTTAAATGAGTGAAAAGGCCAGAAAGCAGAGAAAAAAACTGGAGAACGCTCCGAATCATAAACGCAGGAAGATAATGTCTGCCACCTTAAATAGTAAATTGAGGGAAAGACATCAGACAAGGAGTTTACCCGTAGTAAAAGGGGATGAGGTGGAAGTTATGCGCGGTTCTTTTAAGGGTCATATAGACAAGGTGGCCAAAGTTGACCGCCGGAGTTATAGAGTATATATAGAAGGTGTTACGGTACAGAAGGCAGACGAGGCCAAGGTACCCTACGGAATTCATTCTTCTAACCTTAGAATAGTGAAGCTAAACCTTTCAGACCCCCTACGCAAAGAAAAGATCCAACAGTTTCAAAAGGAGGGTAGCAAATGAGCAAACATAACAAAAGATACAACAGCCCGGCTAAAAGATGGGGTATTCCTACTAAGAAGTACTTCTGGGCTCCCAAAGTCAGGCCCGGAAAGCACTCCAAGGATAGAGGTGTTCCGCTGGTGGTACTATTGAGAGATATTTTGGAATATGCAAATAATGCCCGGGAAGCTAGGCATATAATCGGAGACCGTAAAATTTTGATAGACGGTAAACCGGTCACCGACCACAAGGCCCCCGTAGGTCTCATGGATGTTATTTCCATACCCGATATAGGTGAACATTATAGGATGATGTTCGACCAGCATGGCAGGATAAGACTGATGGCCGTATCCCAAGGTCAGGAGGTATGGAAATTATGTCGAATTGAAAACAAAATCATCCTGAAAGATGGCGAGGTTCAGTATAACCTTCATGACGGGCGTAATTTCCGCAGTAAAGATACCAACGCTTTCAAAACAAAAGATGTGTTAAAGTTAGAAGTTCCGGACCAACAATTAATAGAGAACTATCCCTTCGACGTTGGCTCCATGGCCATGATCACCGGCGGTAAACATATCGGTGAACTGGGCAGGATTAAAGAACATGAAGTAATCAAGAGTTCCAGACCGAACATGGTTCATTTTGAAGAGGGTTTTACAACCGTTGAAGATTACGTATTCGTTGTAGGCAAAGACAAGCCAGTAATCGAGATACCGGAGGTTGGAATTCTATGACCAATGATAAGAACATCATGAAGAATCCCCGAATAGTGAAGTGTGTAGTCAGTATAGGTGTGGGCGATGGCGGAGAAAAGTTGCAGAGAGCCAAGAAGGTCCTTACCATGTTAACAGGGCAAAAGCCGGTAGATACAATGTCCCGAACCACGAACGCTGATCTGGGTATACGTAAGGGGCAGACGATAGGCTGCAAGGTCACACTGAGAGGCAAGACCGCCTATGAGTTTTTAAAGAAGGCCTTTTGGGTCAAGGAGAACTATATTTGGGATGATAGTTTCGACAATTACGGTAACTTTGCCTTTGGTATAGAGGATTACACTGATTTCGAAGGGATGAGTTATAACCCTAACATAGGTGTGTTTGGAATGGATATATCCGTCCAATTGGAGCGAAAAGGCAATAGTATAACACAGAGAAGTAAGCAGAAAAGATCGATACCCGAAAGACACAAACTAACCCTGGAAGAAGGCCATACCTTTGTTAGAAAGGCCTTCGGCGTGGAGGTTATAGAATGAAGCCGAAGAAACACTTTGGACGTAAGGACGGCTGTAAAAGGTGCGGACGGAAAAGAGGTATAATCCGCAGGTATGGTTTACACGTATGCCGGCAGTGTTTCAGAGAGATAGCTGAAGATTTGGGTTTCAAAAAGTATTCCTGAGGTGTGAAAAATGAAACATGATCCATTGAATGATGCCCTCTCAACAATGAACAACGCCGAACTGAGCGGAAAGCTTACATGTGAAGTAGCGCCTGGTTCTAAGCTGATAGGTCACGTGTTGAAGGTTATGCAAAAAAACGGATATCTTGAAAGTTTTGAATACGTCGAAAGCGGCCAAGGAGGCTCTTACAAAATTACTCTAGCCGGAAAGATCAATCGATGTCACGTAGTCAAGCCGAGGTGGTCATTGAAGGTATCGGAGATCGAGGAGTATGAATCCCGTTATCTACCGGCACAGGATTTTGGTGTACTAATATTGACCACGAATGAAGGAGTTGTCTCTCACAACGAAGCGAAAGAGCTTGGTGTGGGAGGGAAGTTGTTAGCTTATGTTTACTGAGGTATTGATATGCCAATAGCAGGAAAGTTAGAAGAAACGATAGTCGTCCCCCAGGGCGTAAATGTATCCCGAGAGGGAAATGTAGTTTTCATAAAGGGTCCCAACGGAGAATTAGAGCGGAAGTTCGAAGATTCCAGGATAACCATTGATATTCAGAATGAGGGTATTTACCTGTATACCGATCTCCCGTCTAAGCGAGAAAAGGCACTCTTGGGAACGTATGCTTCACACCTTCGCAACATGGTAAAAGGTGTTCAAGAGGATTTCACTTATAAGTTAAAGATAGTATACTCTCACTTTCCCATGAAAGTTAGAACCGAGGGTAAGTATGTAGTGGTTGAGAATTTCATAGGTGAAGAAAAGCCCAGAAAAGCTAAAGTGGCAGGTGACACCAAAGTCAAAATTCAGGGAGACCTGGTCACTTTGAACGGACCTAACAAGGAACATGTGGGACAGACCGCCGCTAATATAGAACACGCCACGAAGATCAAAAGAAGAGACCCCCGTGTATTCCAAGACGGAGTATACATAATTGAAAAGGCAGGTAATCCTGTAAGATAACGGAGGAACATCAATGTCAGAAGAAGCTAATGAAAATGAATACGAAGTGAAGAAGAAACCTTCGCTTGGCGTTGAAACAGAGGATGCTCTGAAAAAACGTCAAAATATAAAGAAGAGAAGACCGGTATTCTCCAGACAGGAATGGTTCCGACATTCAAAGTTAGAGAAGGGAACCTGGAGGCGGCCGAAGGGAGTTCACTCTAAGGCAAGGAAAAACCTTAAATCTAGGCCCCCCAACGTATCTATAGGGTTCCGGTCACCGAAAAGTGCTAGGAACCTTCACCCATCTGGTTTCAGGGAAGTGCTGGTATACAATGTGAACGACCTTGAAGGAATAAATCCTGACAAGGATGCGGTTAGGATTGCCCATGGAGTCGGGATGCGTAAACGTATCGACATAGAGCAGATAGCCGAGGAAAAAGGGTTCAGAGTGCTCAATAAAATGTGAGGTGCTATGAATGGACGTCAAATATCAAAAACGATTGGCCGCGGACATACTGAAATGCGGTGTTAACAGGGTATGGATAGACGACACCATGCTCGACGAGGTTATCGAAGCCATCACCCGCGACGATGTTAGAAAGCTTATCAGTAGTGGGGCCATAAAGAAAAAGCCGGTAAACGGTAATTCAAAGGGCAGGCACAGATACCTAAAAGAACAGAGGCGCAAGGGAAGACGTAAGGGTCCAGGCTCCAGAAGGGGACATAAGTACGCTAGAACCCCAAGTAAGGAAGATTGGATGAAAAGGATTCGGGCCATCCGAAACGAGTTAAAACATATGCGTGACGAAGGACACATAGACAAAAACGTTTACAGAAAATTCTATCTTCGGGCAAAGGGTGGCACATTTGAGGATAGAGGCGACCTGATTCTTCACCTTAAGATGGCCGGACATTTGGATAAAGATTATGAATCACCAGGTAGGTTATAACATGGGAGAAGGACCAAGATACAGAATGAATCTTAAACGAAGGCGCGAGGGCCGAACGGATTACAGACAGAGGCTTAGAATGTTAAAGTCCGGTAAGCCCAGGGCAACGGTCAGGATGTCGAATAAACACGTTAGAGTTCAACTAATAGAGTACAAACCCGAGGGAGATCATATACTTGCGGTAGCTAGCTCTTTGGACCTCGAAGAGTTCGGATGGAATGGATATGGAAGGAATATCCCATCGGCCTATTTGGTCGGTTACCTGGCAGGCAAACGTGCCTTGAAACAAGGGATCGACGAAGCGGTTTTGGACATCGGACTGAACCACCCCCACCCCGGCGGAAGATACTTTTCTACTTTGAAAGGTATGGTTGATGCGGGAGTCGATATACCACACGGGAGTGAAATAATCCCGGGCGAAGAACGGATCAAAGGAGAACACATCGGTGACGAGATCGCAAAGAACTTTCAAGAAGTAAAAACCAAGCTGGAGGATTATCAATGAACGGCTGGGAGCCAAAAACTAGATTAGGCAGAATGGTAAAGCGCGGTGAGATCACCACCATGGAAGATGCATTGGCCACAAGGTACCCTCTGAGGGAACCTGAAATTGTGGATGCGCTGTTTCCTGGATTGGAAGATGAAGTATTGGATGTTAACATGGTTCAAAGAATGACTGATTCAGGCCGAAGGGTTAGGTTCACCGTAACCTCTGTAGTAGGTAACAAAGACGGATATGTAGGTGTGGGCACGAGTAAGGGTAAGGAAGTAGGGCCCACCATACGAAAGAGCATCGATAACGCTAAATTGAAGATGGTGCGCATACGCAGGGGCTGTGGCTCTTGGGAATGCGGATGCACTGTTCCTCATACCATTCCCCTCGAGGTGGTGGGGAAGTCCGGCTCTGTAGTTATAAACCTAAAGCCGGCACCCCGTGGAATCGGACTCGCCGCAGGCGATACTGCAAAATCAATTTTACAGGTCGCAGGTATTGAGGATATTTGGGGCTTTTCATCTGGTCATACTCGTACTACCATAAATTATGCAAAGGCGGTTTTCAATGCATTGGAAAAAACTGCTATGATGAAGGTTACTCAAGAACAAGCGGATAGACTTGGTATCGTGGAAGGAATACCAAAGGTCAAAAGTGAATCTGGAGAAGATAAGATCGATCTGGATGAAGGTGATGAGGAATGAAGTATGCAGTTTTAAGGATCAGAAGTTTGAGAGACAAATCCGAGGTCCAGGATAGGACCCTTCGTCAGATGCACCTGACCCGTGTGAATCACTGTTCGTTGTTGCCGATTGATGAATCAGTAAAGGGTAGGATCAAAAGGGTTCAGCACACTATCACATGGGGCGAGATAAACTCCGACACTTTAACCGTGCTTTTACGTCGTCGGGCCGCTATAAGCGGCGGAGTGACCGATGAACTAGTTTCAAAGCACACCGACTTAAATACGGTGGAAGAGTTTGCAGAAGCACTGATATCCGGAGACACCGATTTTTCAGATATACCGGGACTAAAAAACCTTTTTAGACTTCATCCTCCCTTGGGTGGGTACAAAGGTATCAAGAAACACGTTAGAAACGGCGGTTCCATTGGTTACAGAGGTGCGGATATAAACAATCTTTTGGAAAGTATGCTAGGACCAGGTGATCAAGGAGGTAAATGATATGGGGAAAAAGAAGACAAAAAAACACAGAGGTTCCCGGAGCCATGGACGAGGTATCAAAGGCGGAAGAGGTGCCGGTGAGAGAGGGGGGAGAGGCAAAGCAGGGCTTCAGAAGCACAAGTGGATATCTACCGTTAAAGAGGATCCCAATTACTTCGGACCTAAGGGATTTTCCAGACCCCAGAGATTAGTAGAGGATCCGGAAACCATCAATATTGCAGACGTGGAAATGAAGATGGACCGATTGATAGAAGATGGTTATGCAAAAAAAGAAGGATCGATGTACCATGTAGACCTTTCCAAAGCTGGTTACGATAAGTTACTCGGCGGTGGAAAGGCCCGTTATCAGATGAAGATAACGATATCCTCTTCCAGCGATAGGGCCGTTACAAAGGTTCAGGAAGCGGGAGGGGAGGTACTAACCGAATGAGTCAAAGGAGCGAATAGAGATGGCCAAGGATGAGGAAAAGAGTCGGCTGTACAAGCTAAAACCTCTTGTGGAACGCATGCCTATGGTTAAGAAACCGGACGGGCACGTTCATTTCAAACACAAGATAATATACACAGTTTTGATCTTAGTGATATATCTCGTAATGACCAATATTGTGATATATGGTCTTGATGCCGAGATGACCATGGATTTATTCGAACAATTCAGGGCGATCTTTGCTGGTAGTTCAGGCTCTTTTGTTCATCTTGGTATAACCCCTATCGTAAATGCGTCCATCATGATGCAGCTCTTTCAGGGAGCGGAGATAATCAATCTGGACATGAAGGATGATGAAGATCAATCACTTTATCAAAATACTCAAAAATTTCTAGTAATCATAATGATACTGGTACAGGCCATACCCCAGGCCTTTGGATACCTGCACCCTAGTGCTAGCCTTGTAAGCGCCATAGACGGTACCTTTGCAGGGCGTGGTATGATGCTTGCTAGAGTGATAATTATAACCCAAATCGCCATAGGCGGCTATTTCTTGTTCCTCATGGACGAGGTCATAACCAAATGGGGTATCGGGAGCGGTATCAGTCTCTTCATCGTTGCCGGTGTTGCTCAAGGTATCTTTACCGGTACTTTTAACTGGGCGCCTATACCCGGGGGCGACGGTGTAACACCCGGTGGTGCTATACCAAAGACAATCTACATAGTTCAAAACAGTACTTCATCCGAGTTGGTCAGAGGTGGCTTTGAACGTATCCTGTTACAAAATCCTAATCCACTTTTTGGCTTGATAACGACCATCTTAATATTTTTTATAATCGCTTATGTGGAATCGGCTAGGATAGAACTTCCTTTGTCCCATGGGCGTGCCCGTGGTGCCAGAGGCAGGTACCCCATCAAGCTGCTGTACACGTCGGTTTTGCCGGTCATATTGGTGGCGGCTTTAATGGCTAATATCAATTTGTTCGCCATGCTGTTCTATACCAATCCCACATTCCAAAATTTCCCGCTGATTGGAGGGCAGTGGTGGTTAGGCATGTTCCTGCCCGGGAGCACCGAACCCATAGCCGGCGGAGCTTGGTATATTTCCAATATCAAAGGTCTTCAGGAGTGGCTTCTGCCGCTGCTATCCAGTGACTACCTCAGGGCCATGTCACCCGAAGGTGTAACTTGGACCTACAGTAAGCTGCAGATAGTTGCTAGGGTAATAGTCCATTTCACCTTCATGACGGTAGGATGTGTTCTATTCGCTGCGTTCTGGGTTAAAACAACTAATATGGATGCGGAATCCGTTGCCGAGCAGATCCAGGACAGCGGCATGCAGATACCGGGTTTCAGACGAGACCCCAGAGTCCTTAAGAAGGTATTGGAACGGTACATACCTACTATTACCAGCTTCAGCGGTATATTCATGGGTGCTTTAGCTGCCGGCTCCAACATGTTGGGTTCCGTAGGGAATGCTTCGGGAACCAGTATATTCCTAGCAGTCAGTATATTGATACAACTCTACGAACAGATTGGAAAAGAACAGATGATGGAGATGCATCCCATGCTTCGGGATTTCTTCGGCAGTCAGTAGAGGTGTGATTAAGTGAGCAAAGAAGAAACTGAGGAAGAAGTTCCCCAAGAGCCCGTCCAAATCTTCAATTGGAAGCGCTTTGGTTACATGTTTTTGGGGATACTCACTTTAATGGTCTTCATAGATTCGGAGTTGCGTGGGTCCTTGGGTAACTTGATAGGTGACCCACTCTTTGCACTTGTGGGATTCGACGGACAGTACCCCCTTCTCACCCTAGTAATTTCAGGGACGATAATGATAGTTTTTTCCACCATAGTACGTGACTTCTTGGTTGATTGGGTGGAGATGGCTGAGATACAGAAAAAAACATCGGCTTTCAACAAGGAACATATGGACGCCAAGATGGCTAACAAAACTACAAAACTGAAGAAGCTGGACAAGCTTCAGCCCGAAGTGTCCTCCATGCAGATGAAGTCCATGAAACCTCAGTTCAAATCCATGATACTTACCACCATAGTGTTCATAACCATATTTGCGGCGCTGTGGACTTTCCTAGGGGACCTACCCAACGTAACATACGCTATACCCTGGGCGTTCAACGCCAATTTTACAAATAATCTCGGCCCGATACCCTTTCCCCAATGGATAGCGGTTTACATGATAATCTCTGCCCCCATAGGTCAGGCCTTTAGAATGGCCCTGCAGATGTTTTCCTACTCACGACGTATAAACGAAATGGAAGAGACGGGGTTGGGATGAACTCAACTATTGTGACGATAAGCGGATTGCCAGGGAGCGGTACTTCCACAGCGGCCAAGTTACTGTCTAAAAAAACTGGCATGTCAGTTTTGAACAGCGGCGATATTTTTAGAAACCTGGCCAAAGAATATGGAGTGAGTCTTGAAGAATTCAGTAAGATGGCGGAAAAAGACCCCTCTTTTGACTTGGAACTAGACTCTCGTATGATCAAGCTGGCCGAACCCGGTGTTATACTGGAAGGTCGTTTGACCGGTCAGATGCTTCACAAAGAGGGGATGGATCCCTTTAAAGTATGGATCGAAGCGCCTTTGGATGTAAGGATAAAACGCATCGCCGGGAGAGAGGGACTAGAGCTTTCCTATATTCGCCAGCAGGTGATGCAGCGCGAGAAAAGTGAATTCAAACGTTACGATGAGTACTACGATATAGATTTGGCGGATAAGGAAATCTATGACTTAGTCATTAGTTCGGAAAAATACCGTCCCGAAGAGATAGTTGAAAGGATAATGGAGGATGCTGGGATTGAAGTACGTTAGACAGCGGATAAGCACCGTCTCACCATACGGTGAATCCCCACAAGACCGCAGTATTGGAGATATTATCCCCCGTTCACTAGTGGTTATCGATAAGCCCTCAGGCCCGACCAGTCACCAGGTTTCTTCTTGGACACAGGACATATGTGGCATGAAGGCGGGCCACAGCGGTACTCTGGACCCCAATGTAACAGGCGTTATTCCCATGGGCATAGGTCATTCCGTAAGGGTCATGGACCTACTGCACTCCGCACCAAAGGAGTATGTGGTGGCAATTAAGTTTCACAACAACGTTGGTAAAAGGGAGATAGCTTCATTGGTTGAAGATTTTACAGGCGAGATATACCAGATGCCCCCCCTTCGATCGGGGGTCAAACGCCGTTTGAGAACCAGGATCGTACATGAGATTGAAATATTAGACCGCGCAGATAACGAGTACTTACTCCGGGTCCGGTGCCAGTCCGGTACTTATGTACGGACCCTTTGCAAAGATATGGGGAAGGCCACCGGTACCGGAGCACATATGATGGAGCTCAGAAGGACTGAGGCAGGGGGGTTTGTGGAAGATGATTGCTGTACACTTCAGGATTTGAAAGATGCCTTTGAATTTTACGAACAGGGTGACGCAAGCTGGTTATCCGAGCTTTTGCTGCCCTATGAAAGGGCATTGAAGCTTTACCCCTGTATAAAGGTGAAGGACACGGCGGCGGGCAGCATACTCAATGGTGCGGACCTGGCGGCACCCGGTATATTGGAAGCGGATCACTTTGAAAAAAACGATCAAGTCGTGCTCTACTCTACAAAAGGCGAAGGGCTGGCCATAGGTGATGCCATCTATGATGCGCCGGAGATGATAGAGAAGGAAGAAGGCCTTGTGGTTCAAACCCACAGGGTTTTCCAGCCGACGGGAAATTATCCGCGACTATGGAAAGAACATAAATAATAGTGAAATATTAAGGTTGTTTCAGAAACCACATATGCCGAGATAGCCTAGCCTGGAACGGCGCGAGCTTGGAGACCCTGCGATAATGGGCCATATAGCTCGTGATGCTTTGCATCTCAAGGGTTCGAATCCCTTTCTCGGCGTTCTTTTTTAAGAGAAAGGATGAAGAACCATAGGTTCGTGAACAGATTGCAGATCGGTTAACTTTTAGTTTGTTATAACATCCTGTTTTCACCAGCGTAGATGATTCGGTACTTTGACATCTTCCATGTAGTGGAACTCTTATGGTAACGATAAAAAGTTATTAAAGAGGGAGTAACATTTGGAAGGTATGAGAACTTACTCAGGTCCATTCCTGACTGAAAAAGGCTTCGTTCAAGCCCAGGTTAACGTAGAAGAGGCTTTGGATAAAGAAATTTGTACCATAGTTGATTACGAAGAGGGCGGGGACGAAGGCACACCGTCCTTAATAATTCCTACACCTTACAACGCACATACACACATGGGTGATTCCGTGGTAAAGGAGGTGCCGTCAGGTACCCTGGAGGAGATCGTAGGGCCTGGAGGGTTCAAGCACAGGGCCCTAGAGAGGGCTTCGAAGGATGATATCATAAAGTCCATCCGCGGATACCTCCAAGATGCGGTAGGGATAGGTATTCGGGATATCATGGAGTTCAGAGAAGGAGGTTCCCAAGGCATAGAGATGATAAGAAAGGCGGTGGAAGGGATGGATGATAAACCTCGGCTGCGTATAATGTCCCGTCCCCGCAGTAATACGTTTGATCCTGAGGAGCTGCATGCTCTCTTAACCAACTCCCAAGGCATAGGACTCAGTGCCTATAGGGATTGGGATGAATCTATTCTGATCCGTATAGCCGAATATGTTTCAGAGGCGGGTAAGCCCCTTGCTCTGCACTGCAGCGAGGCGGTTAGAGAGCCTATAGATAAGGTTATGGAGTTAGGGGTACATCATCTGGTGCATATGGTGGAGGCCACTGATGACGATCTAACCATCTGTGCTCAGGAAGGCATCCCCATCGTTATTTGTCCCCGGTCCAATATGTACTTTGGAAAAATCCCCGATATCCCTAAAATGTTGAGGGTGGGGGTCACACTGTGCATAGGTACGGATAATGCCATGATATCTTCTCCCAATATCTTCCGTGAAATGGATGTGGCTTTCCGGTTATCAAGGCTAAAAGGAGAGGTGGAACCCCTACAAATCCTTTTAGCATCTACTTGGAATCCTAGAAAAGCTTTAAATCTACCGGGCTGTATTGGCCATTCATATCCAGAAGATAATTCAAAAGAGTTATATATGATTTTGAATCAAACGATGGATAATCCCGCATATGAAGTGGTCACCAAAAAGGGCCCGAAAGATGTGATGGAAATCGTAGAGTGGTAAGATGGAAGACTTCAAACGAATATTAATACCAACAGATGGATCGAAGACCAGTGAAGTAGCAGTGGATAAAGGACTGTCTCTCGCAAGGAAGATAGGTGCAAAAGTAAAGGTCCTATTTGTAGTTGACAAAGGAAACTTTAGAGATATCCCGCCGGACGATCTCATAACTACCCTCAGAGGACATATGGAATCAAAGGGCAATGAAATGCTTGATGAGATCCAAGAGAAGACAGATGAATTAGGGGTTGAGATGGAGAAAAGCCTGGTCCATGGACACCCTGATGATATAATCGTTGAGGAATCTAAAGATTTTGATCTTATCGTCATAGGAACTCATGACCGTTCAGGATTATCTAGATTACTCATAGGTAGTGTTACGGAACGGGTGGTAAAACACGCCCTATGCCCTGTAATGGTTATCAAAACTAGGGAGGAATAAAACATGAAAAACGTATCTGATTTAATGACGTCAGACCCGATAGTGGCCGAACTACCGGGAAACAGAAGAGATGCCATGAACTTGATGGTAAAAAACAAATTGACCGGGGTACCAGTGGTCAAGGACGATAAGTTAAAGGGATTTATAAGTCGCCATGATTTCTTCGAACAGCCTTACGAGGATCAATTGGCCATACTTTACAACAAAGATCATCCTAGTATATATGATGATGATCCCCTTGATGTACCTGCAGAGATATTTGTAGAGAATGACATTTATTACCTTCCAGTCAAGGATAAAGAACATCGCTGTGTTGGCATACTGACCACTGCGGCGTCAGCCGCGCTGCGATCAGCCGAGACCCGAGGTCGTCCCCGACCTGACCGCAGCGTCCCATAAAGGCCTCCTCCTGCGCAATGCGGCGCCATTGCGCCGCCAGCAGATAGAGCCTGAGATCGCCCCAGAGGAGCGGTGTTGTGATGCGGTACGGGCGGGTTTTGGTGACGCCTAAG
>JAWOAU010000107.1:0-24170 GCA_046498385.1 Thermoplasmata archaeon
CCTGGATAATCGCTCCAAACTAAGGTGACCTCTAACTCCTGTGAGGGATCATTAACCTCGAAGTCCATATCCCAACTCTGTCCCGTGCTTAGCTCGACATCCTCGTTCCAGGAGTCGAATACGTAGGCTTTACGGTCATCGCCGTCGAAGTACAACGAACGGTCTAGCATGCTCCGTCCGAATCCCTGGTCGTTATTTGGGAATCGCTGATCGTTCTCATATGCACTGTTTCCAGTTATCTCAACGGCACCGTTTATCATGGTAGCTTTAATAAGTGCACCACTGGGATTAAATCCATCGCCAGGGGTCTCAACACCGGACGGATACCATCCGCCGACATAGTAATGCCTTACCTGCCCAACCTGACCCGCGAGGCTTGGTGTGGCCATGCTGGTTCCGGACATGCTCTGGTAGTCAACAGAATTCTCATCGCCTGCGGAATTCAAACTTCCTCCAACATGCAGCATGGTTGGCTTTATCCTGCCGTCTGTGGCATAACCCCTGCTGCTGAAGCCGGAAAGATCGTTCTGACTGTCGTAATTCTGTATCGAACCAACTGTGAAGATATTCTTACCTTCAGCCTGGTTGGAAATAGAACCGGCACCTCTGTTGCCGCTGTTACCTGCGGCGAAGAGTATGTTGAAGTCCCTGTGATCCCATGTGAATTCATCTGCATCGACAGCTAAACCGGAATAGCCATTGCCGCCACCCCAGCTGTTGGTATGTATTCTCGAACCCCAGCCGTAGGGTTCACCCCAGCCGTCGTTGTACATGTCTGAAGGTGGAGAAACCGCCGCACCCGGTGATACATCCTGGAATACCAATCTCGCTTCCATGGCATTTCCGTCATGGTTGTTGTAATCTCCATATGGTGGTGCGTCACCCAGAACACTGCCTGATACGTGGGTTCCGTGATACACACCCTCTTCAAGATCTCCGCCGGCATCTCCAGGAACATAATATGCCTGTACCTTACGGTGCGTATCTCCTATGGGGTTTCCGTCAGGATCGGCAAACGCCTCGTGTTCGTGATACAGCTCACTATCGCAAACGGTAATCAACTCACCGAGACCGGTCACTCCCATATCCGTAACCTTTCTGTTCTCGAATTCATTGGTCTGTGCAACCCACGTGGCGTGGTAGTTGAACAGCTCTAGATCGGTAACCCGTCGTGCGATGGAGATAACATGTGGCATATTGGCGATTGCCTTTATGTTACTTGCATCGGCCTCCACGAACATGTGACCATCCCTGATAAGGTTGACCTCAGCTCCTAAGTAGGATATGTGCTGAGCTGTGCTGATGGTATCATCCGCTGTCTGGGAGGTGTAAACTTCTAGGTCTAGAATACCCGGCGACTCCAACAGAGCGTTGTCGAACTTGTATGCCGGCTGGTATATACCGACCCAGTTCACGAAGTCAAGCCGCTCTACCTCCTCGGCGGTCTCACTGTCCATCTCTACGATAAAATTGTAACGGTGCCTGTACTCCTGGGGCACAGCACCCATATCTATCAATTCTTCTTTCCACTCGTCTATAATGGGGCCGATGAACTGAACTATATACGGGCGTTGAACTCCTTCAGGATATTCGTCGATACGAAGCTCCGCAGGTATCTCCGGCAGCCCTTCTCCAACATTAAAGCTGTAGGACTGCAGCATCACATCTTCTCGATTTTCAAGGGAATCTATCATATATCCCTGCGCCTTTAGCTCGTTACTCATATCTAAACTCGTAGACACCAAAACAAATTCGTCGTAATCCGCGAGTACGTCAAATCCTTCGGCCTTCATGAGACTCTCAGTGGTAATGCCTCTCTTGTACACGAGGATGAATATATCCTCTTCTCCACTCTCTCTCGATAGTGCGAACCCTGCTGAAAAAACAGATATCAGCAGTATCGCTACTAAAACTCCAGACCATATACAGGTCATATTATTTTTTTTCATGTTATTCTCCTCTATATTATTCCTTAAACTTGGGAATTCCATATACTTAACGAAGTAGTCCTATATTAAATTCACGCATGCGGATATCATGATGTTTCGTCAACACCCTCCTCATCAACATCCCTTTCGTCAATACCTTCTTCTTCAACACCCCCTTCTTCAACACCCCCTTCTTCAACACCCCCTTCGTCAACACCCTCCTCATCAACATCCTCTTCATCAACACCTTCTTCGTCAACACCTTCTTCGTCAACACCTTCTTCGTCAACACCTTCTTCATTCCCGTAGATAAAATTGTTTTTCTTACCCCAAGTGGACTTCAATACTAGAACCACTATAACACCTAGTATTATTATCAGCAGTACGATTATTATTGCCCACGACCAAGTGAGTACAAATCCCTCTTCAGCTTCCACTTTGACCACTGTCTCAAACTCATCTATCTCCAAGGTGTATTCTCTCGGCTTATTTTCGGACCATGTGAAATTTATAGTTTGAAATTCGTTCGGGTCAAGATACACTTCAAAGATATCCACTACCGCTCCATCAACCATCAGCTCTACCGTTTCGGTACCCGTTAAATCACCAATATTTTCCACGGTAATATTGATGTCAACCTTTTCTCCGGTTAAAACTTCCCTCGGTTCAACATTGAAGTTTGAGTATGTGAATTCAGCGGGCCGTAGCACGGTTACAGTTTCATTATACTTCACCTCTTCATGAACCCCCGACCATATCTCCAGAGAGTAATTCCCAGGTTCGTCCTCGGACCAAACAAACTCAATGGTATCGTGCTCACGGGGTTCTAAGGTTAATTCCCAATACTCTATAACCTCGCCGTTAACCTTGAATTCCGCCAACTCAGTATCGTTCATGCCGCCGGAGTTGGCAACGATGAGCTCCACGGTAATATTCTCTCCGGGTTCGATTTCAGTCGCACTTAGAAACACATTATAGGTAAAGGTAGGGGGAGAAACTACTTCAACTAGTTGGTTGAATTTTAACTCCTGTTTTTTACCCGACCATACAGATAGGTCATAGATACCAATAGAATCAGCGTACCAGATCAACTCAACCGTCTCATTACCTCCTTCTGTAATCGTTACATTCACCGATTCTATAATAACCCCATTTTCCCTAAGGACGACTGTTTCTGTTCCCACTACCTGTCCAACGTTTTTAATCATCACACTGACCGATAAGTTCTCACCCAAGGCTACCGGGGAGGGACCCAGTGAGAAATTCCAGTATTCGAATTCCGGTATCAATATCTCGAACGCTCCGCTTGTATCGGCGGCCGTTGATTTCTTATCGTCCCATACTGTCGCACGTATCATCCCACGGTCAGTTGATACCTCAGGTACGGTCCAATTATAATAGCCGATGTCATCGGTACTTTGAACTATATACACCCAACTATCACCTCCGTCAATGCTGTATTCCAAGGTAACACTGGTTATATTACCGGAACCCTCTTCGGTATTCCAGGTTATCTTTTCCTCAGTACTGGCAGTAAAGGTCTCTCCACCTAGAGGGTGAGTTAAAGCTATGGAAGGTCCTTCTACGTCCCAGCCATTAGGTATGGTCCAAGGGTAATAGTCCCGGATGGGATAGGCAATAACATAGGGCTCATCTACTATGCCGTCGCTACCGGGCTCGTCCTGTCCGGCACCATCGTACATGTCGGGTTCAGTCCAATCCGACCAGTGATTCCCTCCTATGGGATAAGGTGCATTCCATGTATTGCCAATATTGTCATGCGCCTGAACCGTGTTATTGATAAAGTTGTTATGATATATGATGTTATCAAGAGATTCAAACAATATGAAACCATAGTCGTTGTTGAGAGCGGTGTTGTTGATCATGAGATTCCCGTTAGAGGAATATAGATAAAGCCCATATTCACTGTTAGATAATGTGTTCATTTGTATCAAATTGTCATCTGAGAAGCCAAGTAAGATGCCGACACTGGAATTATCTATGTATTGATTTTCAACTGTCACTCCGATGCAGTTGACTAGGATCACCTGTCCCGCCCCGGCTGGTACGGTCCCGCCATCTTCGTTTTTCCAATAATAAACTGGCCTTTCATTCACTGTATTTGAAGTATCTATGGTGTGAGAGTCCCAATCTTCCAAATCACCTGTCAAAAATATACCCCCGCCTAGAATTGTGTTGTTGATAAGAGAGGTAGATCTAGAAAACATCAGATATATGGAATTAGCATATAAAACATTGTCTTTTATCGTATCAAAAGTGGACCCTGATAGTTCGATACCGGAGAATTTATTCGAAAATATGTGATTTTGCGATATGATGTTATTAGTTGATGTACTTATAGATATTCCATTAAAATCATTGATGCTTACAGTGTTGTTGATCAATACATTTTTTTCAGAGGTGAAAAGGTTGATGCCTTGCTGGTTACTTGATGCGTTGTTAGCGTTGATAATATTGTGGTGGGAATTAGACAATGTTATACCGACACCTTCGTTAAAATTCACCTCGTTTTCAGTGATGGTGTTGTTGTTAGACGTAAAAAGCTCCACGGCAAGTCTATTCTCTATAATTGTATTATATGATAAAATGTTCGACTCGGAAAATCCACTAGTGATCCCTATCATGTTGTCCGAGATGTCGTTATCTGAGATATGATTATGATTTGACTGTTCAATAAAAATTCCGAAATAATTGGTATTTACAGCGTTATTGACGATATGATTTTCTCGGGAAAATCCCATGTTTATTCCCACGCTCCCTCCACTTATACTTTGATCCTCCACGGTTACACCTGTGCAGTTAGCTAGGATCACCTGACCGGCGTCCGAAGGAACCGTACCCCCGGCTTCATTTTTCCAGTAATATACCGGCCTCTCGTTCACCGTATTGGAGGTATCTATGCTGTGGCTGTTCCAATATTCCAAACTAGATCCGGTCAATATTATACCACAGTTGATCATGTGATTAGCTGCTAAGATGTTTTCCAAAGACTCGGACATGAAGATGCCATACATAGATTCTTCTATAGTATTATCTTGAACGGTGTTACCGTTAGACATTATCATATACCACCCCAACATGTTCTCTGAAAGGGCGTTGTTATGGAAATAATTATGATGGGACATGGACACCATAATCCCAAAGTCCAGACTTGATAGATTGTTATCAATTATATGATTTCTAGAAGACCCCTCAAGTATTATACCGTCCCAGTTGTTGGAGATCATATTGTTAGTCACTATGTTGTCATTTGATTCATGTATGATAACGGCACCGTAGTTTTCTTGAAGGGTATTTCCATCTAAAGTGTTGTTATGCGACTCGTGGATATAAACTGCATCCGCGTTGTTTCCAACCGTGTTATCTGTCAGCGTATTGAAGTTAGAACTGTAGAGCTCTATTCCATTGAAACCGTTATTTTCCAAAATATTATCGATAATTGTGTTGTTGTGTGAAAAATCAAGTGATACACCATTATTCACACTAGTGACTCTATTATAACTCAATGTATTATTTCTAGAATCGTGAAGCTCCATGCCGATCAAGGTATTGGTTACATCACTGTTAAAAACCGTATTCAAGTTGGAATTTAATAACAACACACCGATGTCTTGATGATCCAGGAAATTATGATACAAAACGTTATCAGCGGCGCCGGATAATGCAATACCGGCACCGCCCCCTATGTCCACAGTGATATTTTTTGTTAGCTCCGTTTCACCTACCTGCACATTGATGGTGAGCCTTATCTCTCCTATGGTACCGGGAACCCAAATTCTAGAATAATATCCATCATCTGCCACCTGGTCGTTACCGGAACCGTCGTCGTAAAGAAAAACAGAGTCTTCATCCGAGCTGAAATCCACGCTTACGTTTGCCCCGATAACTGGGTTCACACCGTCGTTCAAAGAAACGACTATGTCGGTTTCCCTGCCCCACCATCCAGTGCTGAAAGGTCGGTGAACCAAAATGTTAATATCATCTGGAACCGCGGTCAAGGCGTTGTAGGCGTTGATACGCCCTTCGGTCAGGGTCAGATTTGAAAGTGAAGGCAGTGTATCCGCCGAAGATAATACTACGTTCTTCAACTGGATATGATCGTAAGACGGATCATGTGAAGCTAATAGCGCCACCAGGCCAGATACGTGGGGGGTAGCCATGGAAGTACCGCTCATATGTCGATATCCCCCATCTAGATAGGTACTGTTGATATCTGTACCCGGTGCGCTGACGTGTACGCTCCTGGCACCGTAATCGCTTGACCAGGAAAGTTCGTCATCGGCATTCGTAGACGCTACTGAAATGATGTTTGTAAGGTCGTAACCGGCGGGATATGACGGATCCATATCATGGTTTACCCC
This sequence comes from Thermoplasmata archaeon, assembly GCA_046498385.1. Classification (GTDB taxonomy): domain Archaea; phylum Thermoplasmatota; class Thermoplasmata; order Halarchaeoplasmatales; family Halarchaeoplasmataceae; genus Halarchaeoplasma. Next base: position 6,311 of record JAWOAU010000107.1, read on the forward strand.
GGAGTTGCCTGCGGCGGCTATGAAAAGTATACCCGCTTCCTGGTGCCTTTGGATGGCCTCGTATAATAGTTGGCTGTATCCAGGTCCACCCCAGCTGTTGCTTGTGGCTACTATATTCTCTCCCTCATTCTTTCTTTCCAACACATATTCTAGAGAGGCGATGGCACCGGCTGTGGTCCCCTCGCCCATGGCACCTAGGAACTTTGCTCCCATCAAACTCACGTTCCAGTTCACACCTACTACCCCGGTGTTGTTATTTCCCACTGCTCCTATAGTACCGGCAACGTGGGTTCCGTGTCCGTTTTCGTCCATTGGATAATAAGAGTCGTTGAGTGCGTTGTAACCGTGATATCCTTCTTCACTAGACCACATATTATCCTTTAGGTCGGGGTGATCATATTCGATACCGGTATCGACTACGGCAACAACAACTTCATCACTACCGGTAGTGAGATTCCAAGCATCCGGTGCGTCTATCTTTTCCATACCCCAAAGAGAGGGATAACCCGGATCGTCGGGTATGTTCATGACCTCCACCAAGTAATTCGGTTCCGCGTATACGACACCCTGGGTGTTTTTTAGTATATTCACGGCACGAGTAACAGCCATACCCCCCTCAAGACCTATCTCGGCCATTCGTAAAGACGGGTATATTTGTCGGGTTCTTCCCTGCACAAACGAGGCAGCATCGCTTGCTTGCAAACCGAGTGCACTTTCTACATCCATCTCCTCCGAGACGTGCAATTCCGAAACATCTAGCTTAACAAGTACACTATCACGACAATATTCAATCGAAGCCGACTCCTCCGTTCTGTTTTCAGGCAGTTCTTCCTGTTCTACACTGTTGTTTAGAACCACATTACTATTAGATGATTCAAGAAGTATTCCGTGTACGCCATTTGAAAATACGGTGTTGTTGATTATGATATTGTCGATAGAATTATCGAGATATATTCCCATCCCGATATTATTCGATATGATGTTGTTTGAGATATTCCCTTTTGTAGCGTTGTACATATACAATCCACTGTTACGGAAGTATTTTACACCGTATCCACTAGCGTTGTAAAGATGGCATCCACGTACTTCGAAGTGCTCGGTTACGTTACCGATAAAAATAGAGTATCCGTGACCACCACCGTCTATCTCGTATCCCTGTATGAGGTAAGGGTTCTCCTCGGAACCATTACCGGGGAAACCTTGGGATGCAAAATCTGTATCGTTGTTTATTCGAATAGGATCTATGGAAGTGTAATTCCCCAAAATACCTGATGCTTCTAGCACAACATTTTCTTCCTGATATCCCTGATAAGATTGTCCAACATCAGAATAAAAATTTTCATCCACGGGTCGCGGTTGAACTTCTTCCGCTTGAGCTAGTATTCCGTATCCCAGCATAGAAGAGCTACCGGGTAACAATGTTAGGCTAAAGATTATCACGCAAAGTTTCTGAGTCATATTCAAATCCTAGAGATAAAGATGTTCAATATCTATATATTTTTCGGAGAGGTGATGTTCTCTGTGTTATCTGCGGATCATTTCGTTCCACTTTACATCAATACACCTGATAAAAACAAGTAACTTAAGTGAACAACCTTAAACTGGATACTTTAAATACTTTACTTTTTTTACTTAATCTACAAGTGATAGTATGAAAAACGAATGTTGCGAATCGGATAAAGGGCACGGACACCACGGTGGCGGGCATCGTAAGGGTGGACATCAGGGATGCCGCTGCGGACGACACCACGATGGATGCACATGTGGAACCGGACATCAATGCACATGCGGACAGCACCACGGTTGGAGAAGGTTCAAATCCAAAAGAGAGATACGAGAGAAGCTGGAAGCTTACAAGAAAGAGCTGGAAGAAGAACTCCAGGCAGTCAACGAGCACATAGAAGAGCTGAGCTGAAAAACATTACCCGTTCAACGGCGGCTTTCTAATTTTTTTATTCTCATAAGTTCATCCTCGATCATACTCCAAGTAAAGCCGATGAGCGGGCGGTATATGGGAAGATGATGCTTTACATCCCTTAACTCATCAACAGTGTCTCCCAGTACCCATCCTTTAATTCCTTTGGGTTGGTGTGAGGATAACGCTTCCTCCAGAGAACCATGTTCAAAGCTCCTTAGATTGGGATCCCACCTATCCAGCCCCTGGTGATAAACGGAGTCCGGTGGATAATAAATATATGCTCTAGCTCCCCGTTTCATCATCAACCAAGCCGCTAAAAAGCCCTCGTTCGAATCAACCCATGCAGCCACCTTACCCTGACTGCTCAGGGGGAGACCTCCAGGACCGTCTTTTATCTTTGAAAAAACATATGCCCTTTTACCACGTATCTCAAGATAGAGCGTATGATCCGGTTCGTCAAGGTCAACATCCAAGTTAGGATTCTCCTCCAGTACGTAAGCACCCACCTGGGCGGCGGCTTTGGGGCTGGAGTAGGGGTGGTCACCAACACGTCTAGCCCTTACGGCAAAGGACCCCTCTAATCCACGGGCCCAACCCTTGGATACATCTTCCATGTCTTTTAAAGACGATCCGGTCTCCGCCGCCGGGCTGTAAGAGACTAAACCGAAGGTCCTCGAAAACATGTATGAACTATCCTCATGAGCGTATGCAAAAAGCCTCCCCCTTTCCCTTTCAATAAAGATTTCCGCCTTAGCTTTCAAAAAACTGCGCTCAAGGTTATCTATGAGGATGTCCTCAAAATTCCGCCTTGTACTCGGACTCTTGATGCCAAGTTCACCATATCTAAGCAGATACAACTGCATATCTTTAACCCTTCAGCAGCTTTTTCAGATTGGAGCTAAATATCATCTCTTTCAACGAAAAAGATATGTCTGCGGCATCGACTACTGTTTTTTGCACCCTGTAATTTAGATAAGGATAATCCGAGCCGAAAACGATGCCTTCCGGTATAGTTTCACAGGCATAATTCAACATATACACCCTGGATCCAGAGGTGTCAACGTAAACATTCTCATAGTTTTTCACAAGGGATATGCATCCCTCGTTCAAATGCCCCAGTATAATTTTCATCTCTTCACGGCTTTGTAACACTTTTTTCATAAGACCCGGAGATGCAAAACCACCGCCGGTGTGGGTAAGCACTATCATATCCCCTTCGTAAATAACGTCGAAAAGGCGTGCAAAGTCAGGGTGGTCCGGCCTGTAAGTCTCTACGAAAGGATGGAGTTTGATACCTATGAGACCCATATCCATACATCGGTATACCTCTTCAACTGCCTCCTCACCTCTCCTGGGGTCTACGCGGCCGAAACCTATCAGGCGACTGGAATGTTCTTTTACCGCGTCTGCGATGATATCGTTGAACTCTGGATATCTATCACCGGATGCCGGGTTGGGAAATATTATGGACTTGTCGATATCGTGCTTGTCCATAGCACCTACCAACGTGTGGGAATCGACCGCCGGATCGAGATAAGGAAGCCACTGACCCGAGGGGCCAAGGTGTACGTGTGCGTCGTATATCTCCACCATACTTTACCACTCCTCCTCATGTATCAAATCTTCTGTTCTGATCTTGCTTGGTTCAGCGGACTCAGCTCCAGGATGGCCTATGGGTAATAGGGCGATAGGTCTAACTTTTTCAGGTATATTCAAAACAGAGGACACACACCCATCTTCAAAGGCACCGACCCAAACTGAAGCCAATCCTTCGTTAGTCACCGCCAGAAGGATGTTCTCCACCGCTGCGGTGGCGTCCTGTATCGCATACAGTTCCCGGCCTCTTTTGCCGTACTTTTCAGCCGACCTTTTTTTATTTGCGCATACAACCACTACCCACGGTGCATCCGCAATGAAGGACTGACCGTATGCACACTCGACCAGTTTTTCCTTTGTTTCTTGCTTCCGGACCAGTATAAAGTCCCTCGCCTGAAGGTTTCCGGCGGAGGGTGCGGCGTGTCCTATATCTACTATCTTTTCCACTTTCTTCCGAGTTACGTCCTCCCGAGTAAACTTTCTGACACTTCTCCGCCTTTTCACTACTTCGTTGAAATCCATCTGTTAACACCTTCCGTTAATCTAGCCATTTGGTTACCGTAATCCCTGCAGCGTTCCAATCCTTTTTCATCGATTTCACCTATCAACACAGGCCCATAATGGTCCTGTTTCGGATCTCCTTTGACTATCATTCCGTGTACAAGAAGGGATTCTATGAGGGCCATGACCGTGGTCTCATTTCCTCCTGCGGGGTTGGCGCTTGAGGTAAAAGCGCCTCCTACTTTCCATTCCAATTTTCCGTGGTGTTTCACGCTTTTATCTATGAATGATTTCATCTCAGCCGACGGGAGTCCGTAGTAGGTCGGGGCGCCCAGTACGATTCCATGGTATTCAGGTATGGTATCGACGTTTGCTTCGTGGACGCTTAATAGGTCCACCTCAACATCTCTCTCCTGCATCCCCTTGACTATCTCTTCTGCCATGGTTTTGGTCGTTCCTGTTTTCGAATGGTAGCAAACCAATATTTTGGTCATGTTATCCCTTACGTGATGGAAAAGTAGGTATAAAACCTTAACCTCAAAATATTTTTACTTTGAATACTGTTGAGATGCAGATGTCTAAGATTTCATGTACACTTGAACTCGAGTACAAAAGTTCAAAAAAAGCCCAATCCATAGCCCGGTCTCTATCTCCAGACAATCAAGGATATATTGAAATTAAAGTAAAGGGTAGATCACTCCGCTGCTATGCAGATGCAGATACCGCGCTTTCCCTCCTCCATACGGTTGATGATTTCCTAGCTTGTCTTACCGTGGCTGAAGCCCTGTAGAAAAACAATATTTCAAAATCAATTACCACGGTTCAGGTACCGTATTATGTATCCGGCTATCCTGTTCCGCATCATGTTGGAATCAACGTTGGTGAGCTTTTCCACCATCTTTTTGTTGTGTTCGTAATCGTCTACGCTGAACTCCTCCGGATACTTGTCGATAAGTTCAATGGCGACTCGTTTTATGTATGTAGGTCTTATGTTTCCCATAGTGAATTCTCCACGGGTTTCGGAGCATCAAAACCCTACATAGATATAAAGGTTATCCTCCAAAGAATAATAACGAAATGTGACCACGACTGATCCCAATGTCGGTTTACAGGGAGAGGGCGTCTACCGGACAAACTGCTACGCAATCGCCTATATCTTCGCACTTCGAGCCATCCACTTCCGCTACCTCGCCAAGGGTCAAAGCATCCACGGGGCAAGCTTCAACGCACAATCCACAGGCAATGCACTTCTCTTCGTCTATCTTTACTACCATTTTATCACTCGCTCTAAATCTCTTTACCAATATAAATCATTTGTCCCTTTTGTAATATCTATGATAGTAAGCTATCAACGCTACGGTTATCAGAACGAGCATAATAACATAGGCATAAGGGGCCTTCAACAATGTGTCCACAGGGGTCAAGGGAGGAATATACTGCAGGTCTCTCATCCCTTGGGAGGCGGTCTCCTCGGAGGTAGGCATCATCCGTATCGTCTCCTCCCCTGTTACATCGATCATGTTCGCTAAGATATCGGTTGAGCTTATCTCCTGAGAAACAACGAATCCGCTCTCCGGAGAGTACCACCATGTGCCGTATATACTCGGAAGCCTATCTACGTTAGATATCTCAAAGAAAAATTCGGTGGGACGGGCCTGGACGTTTCTGTCATCTTCCAGCTTTATTGATTCCCATCCTCCAACACTGAACTCCGAAAGGACCTGAACTTCTGTTTCTTCTATGATGCCGTCGTTGGCTATATCCTCCCAATATACTGGGAACTCGGTAGAATTGAATGTGTTCAGTATCTTTTTTTCCTCTTCCTCAGGTAGCCCCCTCACGTTAAGAACACCGCCGCGGTAACCTTCCAATATCGCCGAGACGTTCGATGAGATTCTCGCTTCATCCTCTAAATCCATATTAAATACATCTAAAGGTTCGTGTAACTCAAAGTACAGTGAATACATCTTGTTTCCGTTGAATCTTAAATCTACGTCCTCATAGTAAACCGAGGCGTTATCATCGTGGTATTCCAAGAAAGATACGTTGGTACCTTTATATCGGCCGCGGTAATTCCACTGTGAATATATCTCAAGACTTAAGAGAGAGAGGTTCTTATCGAAAACCGCATCCATGTTCAGATCGTGTGTGAAGTGGGCTTCACCCTCACCAGTCAATTCTTTTCTTTCAACGGTAAAATTATCCTCATGGTGTTCTCCCGGACTCATCACATCACCCACTACGTGATGATCTATCTTTGAATGTATGCCCCCCCCGGCGGTTATTTTGAATTTGTAGCCTTCCTCGTCCACCTCTACGAGGCGTATCACTTGATAGTAACCGGCTTCATCTTCCAAGAAAATGTCCTTGTGTTCGTATCCCTTTACTATGTCGTCAAAATCTAAGGTAAGACCCGGAAAAAAAAATTCATCCACGTGGGTCTCGCCGCCCATCGCCCATACATCTCCTTCCTCCATAACATGGTCCTGTGATATACCCGACGATGAAAGGACAAGCGTACTGATAAGCACAACGATAATTGTAATTAGACTGAACTGCGCCCTTCGCACCATCATCTAGATAAAAAGATTTCCAGCGTATATTAGTCTTTGGGTTTTTGTTATCTGCAAAAAATAAACGAAGGTGCTGTTGAAATCTATCGTGAAAAAGATTTATTGGTTTCCTCTATCTATACGTTCTTCATGGGCTTAATACTTGACGAAAATCTTCCACTCAGTATAAGAGACGAGATAAAGGATATACAAGGAGTTAACAATGTGCTGGATGTTGACGAGGGTCATAAGGGTATACTGGACTTTGAACTGGTAGACCTCATGGACGAAGAGGACATCCTGGTTACAGGTGACCTGGAACTCCATAGAAACATGATAAAAATAGGTAAAAAAAGTGTGTATTACGACATCCAGCGGAACAATATACTTGAAGTTCAGGTTAAGATCGCGTACTATCTCATGGGATACGACAAAAGATTGACGGAATTCGAGGGCGAACCAAGGGTGGATGCCGTCTCCAACCCAAACACCCAGTTGAGAAAGAGGTTCGATGAGGTAAAAAAGGAGAACGCCGAACTGAAGGTCAGAATAAACGTCCTCGAAGGAAAACTGAAATCTGTCCTTAACACCGCCCAAACCGCCCTTGAGGACTGACCTGTTTAGTAAACTATATTTAGGTGCTTCCCCATATTATTGATGTGATAATATGCTCGGAAATTTACTCGAAAAGAAGTTAAAAGCACTGGAGGGTTCTGTTATACTGGCGGTTACTGACGATGGGATGGCCTTTGCCGGCAAATTGGTCGAATTCGACAAGACTACAATCGTCCTCCAACAAGTATACCAGGGCTCTACCAGCAAGATCAACTGGCACGACGCACCTGAGGAGGAAGGAACGGAAGATACACCTAAAAAAGGAAGTAAATACGGCTTCGTGGATTGGGCTGCAATCACCTTGGATGAACTGTACATAAACATAGACCACGTATCCCGAATATGGCCTTGGAATCAACAAGATAGTTCAACAAATAGGGAAACCGAAGTTTACTCTAGACCCATCTACTACAAGAACCAGACCAAAGTAAACAGAGCATTGGGAATGGACGTACCGGATAACCTTTTTTAGTTGAGATCTCGGATACGCCTTTCGAGCTCAGCTTTTAGCTCTTCGCCCCGGTCGTCCCCGCCGAAGTAATCGATGCGTGCGGCGATGGCTATCTTGTTCGCCAGTGCCCTAGCCGCCTTTCCACGTACATCGGGAGCAGAACGATGTACCAAGGGATGTTGAAGGATGTAACCGTGTTTCGGCGGCGGTGTTCCCTTTTCCAAATGTCTAAACAACGATTTTTCTGCCCCTAGTACCTGAATGGTGCTGGAAGGTGCCATTGCAAGCTTTTTAAGGGAACCCATGTGGGATATGAGTTCTCCGCCTAACCTGGGACCGGTCAAAGTCGTTATAGTAGGTGCTATCTCTTCCATAGTCTCTTCAACATAGGTCCTTAGCTCCCGACGGTATTCGCTAAGCGCACATATATGAGAGGCTAGCGAACTAAGAAGTCCTTCTTCTATATCTCCCAAATCACACCCCAAAGACTCCCTTTCATCGCCGGTGAAATCCTTTATCGACTTCCTGTCCCCGTACTCCTGGATCAGTTCAACGGCATCCCTCTCTTTATCGAACAATTCGGGATAGTGAAGGGAATACCAATCTCGGAGACGTTCATGGAGTATATTGATAGTTTCGTTGAGGTCCTGGATGGCATCCACCGCTTTAGCCAGATGTTTATCCGCATCAACAGACCTTTGGACCTCGGCCTTACCTTGAATTCTAAGGGATTTTTGCAGCAGTTCCATATCGTACCCTCTTTCTTTGGGAGAAGGTACCGGGCCGCAGGATGAAATAACCTCTCCCAAAGAAGAAAGTCTTTCCGATATCACCGCTAAGTCCTCAGTGATTTCGGCGGCCAATTCCCTCTCCTCGTCCAGGATCTCACCGCCCTTGACCAGGGATCTGCGTTTAGCTATTTCCTCCGGGCTTTTTGGGAATAATCTTTCATAAAGAATCTCACCATCCTTGATCAAAAATGAACCGAACCATGTAGTGACGAGTACTTCTTTTTCCATAGCAGATATCAAGTGTTCCGGGCTTATATATCTTTTTAAAATTCAATATTCAAATATTATTGTCAGGGATCAGCAGTATCCTTCCCATGTACTTTATGATCCTAGCAGTGTCTTTATCAGTCACATACCCCTGTGGTTTTACCAGTGTCTTCGTGTTATAGTCGTCCGGATCTAGAATTTTGATCTCGTGCTCTTCTTCCGACACTATCACGGCCTCCCTTATGATATCTTCGTCCCCTATCATCTTTATATCTTCAGCATCCCTTTTATCAAGGGTCACCGTCTTTCCGCTACTCATCTCCCTCAAAGTCAGATGTCCACTGCTGGTCCTTATTTCTTTTATCCTGTAGATCTTATCAACAAGGTATACAAAATCACCCCGTTCATAAGGTGGTATCCTCACGGAGTAGGTAACCTTGTATATATTCTTACCATCATCCCTGCCGGCGAGTTTGCTGGACGTTGTCACTTCGCCCCCAAATATCTCAGCCAGTCGCTTTGAGAGTTTCTTACTAACACCGTTGTCACTCATATAAAAATCAAGTCCACCGTGCTTTTCCTCCGTACTGGTGATAAATATAGACCGCTCATCACCTCTTTTAACCCGGACCTCTTTGTCGATAACCTCCCTGACCACCTGTTTTTGCTCTTCCGTCATGCTCTTCTTCGTAGGTCTAACTTGTATTATGGCTTCGTAGTAGTGCCCGTGAATCCTGCTGCAGATGGTACACTGCCCGTTTTTAAATCTTATTTTGGTTTCTTTGTTAGTCCGCTTTGTCAAACCGTTGGATATTAACTCCACTTCCAGGTCCACATGTATATTTCTTTGGTCCTCTTCTGTAAAATCAGCTAAAAAGGAATAAGCATCGACTATATGGGAAGGTTCTATAGATTCATCTATCCTTTGTAACATTATTGAATTCATATCCGGCCTCTCAATCCATCTGTGCCCATCTTTCACCGCACCGCAGCTGGTGCATATTTCGATGTCCAAGGAAAACGGTACCGCAACGTCCGCATCCTTTAGATAACATTCTTCACAAAGACCTTCGTACAGTTCGTTTGGTTCCTTACCACACTCTACACAAAACATATTCGATCCCTTCACATTCTAACGACCTGCAGATGAGGTATCCCCTCAACTTCGATTATGTCTTCTTCACTGCCCATACCCATATCCACGGCGGCTCTGACACAGGTCTCGCCTACAAGGTTTATGATAGAGGCTTCCTTAATATGATCCTTCAACGACATTTTTTCCACCAGATCGCCTCCGTAAAAGGATTCTTTGATATCCAAGATCATCTCTCCTTCTCTGTATTTCTTTCCAAGTAAACCCTCGTCGCAGGCAGCCAACAAGGTTTCGACACCGTGATGAAATATCCTGACATGTATCAACATATTATCTCTATGTTGGTTTTAGGTCAATAAATACTTTCCCCCACTGGGTCTGTAAACAGTACCGTTGCTACTCATTCTTTTCAGCTCCTTTTTCACCTGAGTTCGGGACCTGCCCCGTTCTTCGGCTTCATTTACTATTACATCTTCGGGGACACCGTTTTCATGGAACTCCGTCATCTCTCTTATGATTCTGGTGATCTCGTGTAAAAGAGTCCTTTCAGAATGAGATATGTCCGAAGCAACTAAATCTATATCAAAACCGCCTTCAGTAGAAGCTACCTGGTTCAAGAAATAGCGAGTTACCTTGATAGCCCTTTCGGCGTCTTCCGATATTACTTTATCTCTGAGGTGCGCCCGGGCGCTGGCTTCGGACAAGCGTATAAGGGACTCCAACTGCCGGGCGGTTATGGGTATGGAATCCGTGTCACCGCCACTTCCTCGGATATCCATGAAAAAATCTTCAAGCTTCTGCATACATTCATCGGTCATTATAGGTGATATTTTCTTTGCATGGGCAACATACTTCCGCATGAATTCTTTATCAAACTCCGGTTTCAATACATTATCTATCTCACCTTCTCTCTCATTCATTATCATCTCGCCGGAATGATGAACTTTCAAGATATGTTTTGCTATCTGTAGATCTCTAGTTTTGTCTGGCTTGTCCATTATAGCAAATATAAGATCGAACCGAGATATCAAGGGGGCAGGTAGTTTTATCTGCTGAGATATGTTTTCATGGGGCTCGAACCGACCATGTCTAGGATTTGCCGCACCCAAGAGTGCACAGCGGGCGTTCAGTCTTGCGTTTATCCCTGCTTTGGCCACCGATATGGTCTGCTGCTCCATAGCTTCGTGCATGGAACTCCTGTCCTCTTCTCTCATCTTGTCCAACTCATCCACGGCCGCGATGCCTTTATCCGCAAGCACTAGCGTACCGGCTTCTAGTATCCACCTAGACTCCCCCATTACCTCGTCTTTCATGGCAGCCGCCGTTAAACCGGCTCCAGTGGAGCCCTTTCCCGATGTGTACATCCCCCTGGGCGAAAGGTCCGATATGTACCTGAGCAGTTGTGATTTTGCAGTACCCGGGTCACCTACCATCAAAATATGTATGTCTCCCCGGATCTTTTGTTCGTCCGGTAATGTTTTCCTCACACCTCCGAACAGCTGCAAAGCCAGTCCCATCTTCTCGTCGATCATCTTGTGTATGCTAGGAGCGATAGAACCTACTAATTTTTGGAAAACGTTGTGCTGGGATGCCGCCTCTTCGATGGCAATTCTATCTTCTTCAGATAGTTCAACTTCTTGATATTCGTATTCCTTCATTTCAATACTATTTGTCCGTATGAATATATCAAAATTCCTGGACTTCGCACCACCTCTAGCGCTTTTTGGAGAGCCGTCTATTATCCCATTTATGGTTATCCTATCTCCCGGAGATATCTGACCGACTAGATCGTCCTCCACCCAACCCTTCAACCGCTGAGGTTGTTCTCCTCCCCTGAGACCTTCCGGTGTCTCTTGGACTTCAATGTTTTGATAGTTCTTGAATTCGGACTCCTCAAGTATATGTATCATCCTAGATTTTTTTTGATCCTTTCCACATTCGGAACAACCGGCAGGTTCCTCAAGTACATGAGTACTAGATTCTTGGTCTATCCATGTTTTTCCACCGCACCGTAGGCATTGAAACACCGCCTTTGATATCCTAGGTCTTACCTCCGTAACTCTTCTTACCAATCCGTCGATGGCCACGAACTTAGTGAGGTCTGAGGCCCTAAGGTCCCTTATGCCTATGTTTCGAGGGGCAGGTAGACCTGTTAATCTTAACTTCGCTTCTACCTCTCCCTCCTCTACCCCGCTCATCTCTATCATCGCTTCCTCCGCGAGAGTAAAGCATCTTTTTGGATTGTCTATAACGAACCTCGGGAATTCATCTCCAAAATGAATTATCATATCTTGGTAAGAAACGAAAAGGGACATCTCATCGGGATAATGGTCCGCTATCTTCATTATCTCCGCGGAGTATTTTTCTTCGAATAGGTCCCTGAAATTCTCCTTTATCTCTGAATTTATGTACTTTGTCGCCATTCAATTGCACCGGATTTAACCCATAAAACAGACATCTGTTTAAATCTTTTTACATATGGGAAAAAGGATTTTATGAACCTTTAGCCCTGATTACAGGTGCGGTACTGCGGGACGATAGTATTATTTACCTCTTTGTTACTATGACCTAAATCAAGGTTTAGACCATGAACTCTGTAGACGAAGAGAAAAATAGGGTGCTAGTGGTAGACGATGATAAGGACCTGCGCGAGATGCTGGTCACCTTAATAAATACTTCCAAAAAGCTGGACGCAAAGGCCACCGCGGTATCTTCAGGAGGAGAGGCTTTGAGGATGCTCAAGGATAATGAGTTTGATCTGGTACTAGCCGATCACCGCATGAAAGGTATCTCAGGTATCAAACTCTTGACCAAAATAAAAAAGAAATATCCTAATATCATCAGGATCCTGATAACCGGTTATTCTGACCTGACAACCGCTAAGGAAGCGATCAATAAGGCCAAGGTACACCATTATCTTGAAAAACCCTGTAGCAACGAGGAGATCGTATCGACTATATACATGGAGTTAAACCGTTTAGAGGAAATGAAAACCACCGAAGTAGTCAAGGTACAGCGTATGGTAGAGGCTATAGATATTTTAGAAAAGTTCAAACAAAACCTATCCAGTATCTCCAAGTACCACGCGGGCATTGTTTCATTATCCCCTAATAAAAAAGAAGGGCGTCATAACCTGATGTTCGAATTCGACAGTTCTTCGGAATTCAACAAGTTCTCTTTCGAACTAAGGGATAACGAAGATCTGCAAAAACATTATCAGCCCCGTATCGAGGATATGCGGATCTTCGAGAACCGCTACCTTGTGACCATCTCAATCAAGCCGTAGAAGTCCTTTATCACGCTCAATCATTTATATCTGAGCCACATGCATAACACATCTCAGCTTCAGGACTCAATTCAGTACCACAGACTGGGCAGGTTACGTCGCCGTTATCATCTTCCTCGGCTAGTTCAGTACCGCATGCATAACATATTTCGGCTTCAGGGCTAATTTCGGTGCCGCAGTTGGGACATTCCACTTCCTCTTCAGCCTCTTCTTCTACTTCCTCTTCGGCCTCTTCCTCGGCTAGTTCAGTACCGCATGCATAACATATTTCGGCTTCAGGGCTAAGTTCGGTGCCGCAATTGGGACATTCCACTTCCTCTTCAGCCTCTTCTTCCACTTCCTCTTCAGCCTCTTCTTCCACTTCCTCTTCGACCTTTACCTCGGTCTGCGGCACGTCTTCGATCTCCTCTCCAACTGTCACCTCGGTCCTCTGTGGCAAGTCCGGAACTTCTAATTTTATCTCCATTTCTTCCGAAAGGGCTTCTCTCTGCCTTTCCAGCATCTTTTTATGTGCGCCCAACAAACGACTTCGGGTATCAGAAAGCTGTTTATCTTGGTCTAGTAACTGCTTTTCTTTTGATACATTGTCTCTGCTTTGATTCAAAGTACCGCTGAGAGATTCCTCGAGTTCTTTGAGGTTATCTAAAATTTCATAACGGTTTTGGAGGACTTCTTCCTCTCTAGAAACTATTATCCCCTCTCTCTCATCAAGGTCGTTCTCCCGTTCTAACATGGCCTCTTCTTTCTCCACTAATTTCTCTTGTCTAGCCAAAATATCTTCATGAAGGTTTTCGATGCTGTTGATATTGCTGGAAAGGTTTCCTCTCAAGGATTCGACCTCTTCTCTTTCGGAGTCGAGTTGAGAACGTATCTCACTTAAAGCCGACTTCTGATTTTCAATCTTATCCTTTAACTTCTCAAGTCTTCCGACTTTCTCTGCAAGGTTTTGTCTTTCCTCGTTTATTTCCTCTTCTTTATCCTGCAGCTGCTCTTCTCTTTCCTTCAACTGTTCCTCTTTTTCGTCTAAGACCGTTTTTTGCTGCTTTAGCTGGCTAACATATCCTTCCATCTCGTTAAGAAACTCGTCTCCATTTGGCAATTTAGGTTCCCCCTTGTTGTTTTTTAATCATGATTTTCAAGGACATAGCGTTTCTAATTTATATACCTTACTCAAAGATGGGGCCAAGTATCCTTATACCGTTTGAACCTACTTCAATAGCATGTTTTTCCATGCTGTGCTTACAGGAACGCATCTTTTCCACCTGCATGTAACGTGTCAGTTTGCCTCTGTTCCTATCTATTCCAAGCATAATAACTCCATCCACCAGGAACCCCTCGTTACCAAGGAGGTTCGCTTCCGCACCCATGCTTCTTTCCATGACCACGAAGCTGTAGAGGTCCATATCACGCAATAGTTTAAAGAAGTAGAACATTTTCTTTCGCATGTTGGATTCATGTTCCATGAGAGAGTACAGAGCACCCAAGGAATCCAAGGCAAATATCTTGAATTTGTCCCCCTTTTGTTCCTTGAAATGCCTCAACATCCGTTCCAGGAATTCAACGTAATCAGTTTCCTCCCCTTCCTCCATAATCTGATCTATCTCTCTTATATCTGTGATATCGGATACCTGCATTCTCAAGCTTAAATCCATCCCTAAACTTTTCATGTTTGAAAGGTGGCTGTCAACGGTCTCTTCTAGGGTAGTATAAAGCCCAAAATTTCCGGTTTTCTCGACGTAATTGGTCATTACGCTGTAGCAAAAACTAGTTTTCATTGAACCCGGGGGACCTGTGATAAGTATAACCTTGGGGGATTTTATATCACTTACAAAAATCCTATCTAATCCAGATATGTTGTTGCGGAACATTGACATCACGTTTTAAGGTCTGTGTCATCCCCAAATACATGGTATGCATATAATCTTATCGATTGAATATCATATTGAATTTCTTGAAAAAGGTTAATTATCTTTAGGTTCTAGGGATAGCATATGGTGCACTTAAAAACAAGCGCGGCGGGACTTTCTTTCCAACCTCCCCTGATACTCGCCTCGGGAATCATGGGTCAGACCGCTAGTTCTTTGAAAAAGATGGTGGAAATGGGCATGGGCGGAGTGGTTACCAAATCGATAGGAGTTAAGCCACGGGAGGGTCATCCAAATCCATCAGTGATTGAGATGAAAACCGGTTTGTTGAATGCCATGGGCCTACCCAACCCTGGAATACACGAGTTTGCGGAGGAGTTAGAAAAATTCAAGTCAGATAAACCCTTGATCGGGAGCGTATACGCCTCAGACAGCCGGGATTTTCTTTACCTGTCTGAGAAGATGGAGGATTACGGTGTGGACGCTGTAGAGCTTAACTTGAGCTGCCCCCACGCTAAAGGCTACGGAGCTTCAGTGGGATACGATGCTAAGCTGGTAAGGGATATAGTAGAAAAAGTTGTAGAGGGTGTGGATGTCCCGGTGTTCCCCAAACTACCACCTATGTCGGAAATAGCGAGTATTGCAACGGTGGTGGAGGAGGCAGGGGCACACGGTATCGTCGCAGTAAATACCGTAAAATCCATGGCAATAAACTACGAGACCAGCCGACCCGTCCTGGGAAACCTGTACGGAGGATACAGTGGGCCTGGCATCAAGCCTATCGCCCTTAGGTGCGTGTATGATATTTTCAAGAGCGTTAATATTCCGGTTATCGGGTGCGGCGGTATAACCTCGGGTAGAGATGCCCTGGAATTCATAATGGCCGGTTCCTCGGTCTTAGAGATAGGTTCTTCCGTATATTACAGAGGGTTGAATGCTGCGGAAAAAATAACTTCTGAGATGAAAACGCTGCTTGAACAAGAAGGATATGCCTCTCTAGAGCAGATTATCGGTAACGCACATGGTTAAGAACTCAACAATTAAATACCCGAGGTATATATGGGTGATGCGATGAAGGATTTAGATCCTGAGGGCTTCGTGGATAAGCAGAGCCCTTCCGATTTCAACAATACTTTGACCCATATGTACAGAGCAGAGGTGCAGCGCTCCTACACATGGCGTAATCGATTGGATAACACCTCCTACTGGGCCATCGTGTTACTCTCGGCGATCATAACCTGGACATTTACCGAACCGGAGAATCCTCACGAACTGGTCCTTTTCTCATTGTTATTTATAATAGTTCTACTGAATGTCGAAGCAAGAAGATACATGTTCTACAATGTGTGGAACAGCCGTGTTAGAGCTCTGGAAAAGGACTTTGTCGCTAGGATGATAAATCCAGAGATATCCGTCACCAGTCGTAAATGGATGAACGAACTTGCGGAGGACCTTCAATACCCGCACTTCAAGATACCCTACTGGCATGCCATTTCAAACCGTTTAAGGAGGATATATGTATGGTTATTTAGCATCACTACTTTACTATGGTATGCGAAGCTCGCTATGCACCCTCAACCAGCCTCGAATTTTACAGAGATGGTGATCCGAGCAAAGTTCTTCAACATACCGGGCAACGTAATATTTGCAGTTGTAACTTCGTTCATGATAATCTCCATCCTGATCGCCGTCACCAACCCTCACTACGATGAAAGATGGGATAAAATATTCACTAGCAAAGAGGCAATGGAAAATTGGAGAAAGAATATGTGAATTATTTGGTTATTATCCTGGCACCCTTTGAGGTAACTATCATGGTATTTTCCCTTTGGGTGATGATCCCGTTTTTTGCCTCTAAAAGGATGGGATAAGACATGACCGCTCCGAAGCGTCTGACTCTTTTTAACAGCCGTGAATAATCGCCTCCGTAGGATTTGCACCAGTAGGAGGCGAAGGGCAGGTTGTCGAAACGCTGTTCTAACCACTTGTAGAACTCCAGGTCTTCACCCTTTAACCTTCTCTCCCCCCTAAGCCTCAATATTTCACTAGGCCTGTCGTTTACGACCTTTCCCTTCCCGTCGGTAGCGAAGGGTTCCACCGCCAAGACCATCCCTTTCTTTATCTTCTCCCTCCCCCCTCCGACATTAGGGATGGACAGACCCGCGTGAAGCTCGTATCGTTCTATCGCATGTCCCGATAGATTTTTTATTGGCACGTATCCTTTATTAGTGATTATTGATTCGATGTTATTCCCCACTTCTCCTACCTTAACACCCTCTCTTATGGTATTTACCGCTATCGAAAGTGCCTCTTCAGCAGCATCTATCAGGTTTGTATACCTACGTGTACCTAGCTCCACCGTGGCGGCATTGTCCGCTATGTATCCATCGACGTGGCAGCCTACGTCTATCTTTACAACATCTCCTCTTTTGAATAACATACCATCGCCGGGATAAGGCGTATAGTGCGCACCGACGTTATTAACACTGACATTTACGGGAAAAGCGGGAAGGGCTCCTTCATCGGTTATCACCTCTTCAACTCCCTGGACAACGTCGAAGTACGGTTTGTCGACTGCACAAATATCCTTTCCCCTTTCCAAGGCCTTAGCGGCGGCTTTTCCAGCCTTCAGGTATTTTTTGATGACGTCAGAGGTCAACTACATCACCCAAATCCGCCGCTTTTATAACTCCTTCACGTATGATCTCCACTCCACGATCAATTTTGACAACGGTTGTACCCCCTCCTAATATACACCTGCCGCAGTTAAGATACAATCGTACGTCATCACCCAACTGGGTCTTTGCGGTCTCAACATCTACGGGAGAAACGAAACCATGCCTGTTGGCACTGGTGGCAGTTATAGGTCCGAAATCCTCTATTATCTTTCTAGCTAGGGGTTGGTCCGGTATCCTGATGCCTTCGGTCCTCCCGTCTATTTCCAAAACTATGGTCAACGGCCCAGGAGTGAATCTTTTTCCCAGT